>JACRHT010000002.1:0-300000 GCA_016217545.1 Opitutia bacterium
CGCTCAGCCGCTACACCGCCGACGAAGGTGGTGCGCGTTGACCTCAACGCGCTCTTCGCAGACGAGCCCCGTGCAGCGGGTTGAGTTCAACGCGCTCCACCTCGATCCGATGCGCAATTCATGAGCCGTGACGGTCGCCGTCAGGGACGACGGCGACCACCTGGCGCGCGCGCGATCAGCGTTCATGCGACGCGTCAGCCTTTCTTCTCGGGCGCCGGTTTTGGGAACAGGATGTCGACCGCGCCGAGCTTCGCACCGGCGAGGCGGCCGCCCCACTCCAGTTCGCCTTCCCACTTAGAGAGCGGAGGCAACGCGAGACCGGTGCGGATCTTATCGACCGCAGCGGGCATCACCGGCCAGAGCAGCGCCGAGCCGAGACGCAGCGCCTCGGCGATCGTCGCAAGCGTGGTGCGGAGCTGAGCCTGCGCGGCGGGCGACGGGTCCTTGGCGAGCTTCCACGGCGCGCGTTTCTCGATGTAGGCGTTGGTCGCGGCGACGAACTGCATCGCCCGCTCCAGCGCGAGGTGGAATTGGAAGCCGTCGCACAGCGCGGTGAACTCGTCGCGCGTCTTCGGCCACAGCGCCTGTAACTCGCGCTCGGGATCTTCGGTGACCTCGAATGTCGGCACGACGCCCGCGGCGAAGCGCGTCGTCATGTTCAGCGTGCGATTCACGAGATTGCCGAGGCTGTTCGCCAACTCGCTGTTGTAGCGGACGAGGAATTGCTCCTGTGAAAAATCCGCGTCCATGCCGACCGTCATCTCGCGCACAAGGAAGTAGCGCAGCGAGTCTACGTTCCAAGTTTTGGTAAACTCGACCGGATCGACGAAGTTGCCGGTGCTCTTGGACATCTTGGCCCCGTTGATCGACCACCAACCGTGCACGAGCAGGCCTTTCGGCGGCGGCAGCCCGAGCGCGTGGAGCATGATCGGCCAGTAGATGCCGTGTGCGGGGATAAGGATGTCCTTGCCGATGACGTTATAGTCGGCAGGCCAGCGGCCGAGGTCCTTCACCGCGGTGTAGTAGTTCAGCAGCGCGTCGAACCACACGTAGGTGACGTAGTTCTCGTCGAACGGCAGCGGAATGCCCCACTCGAGGCGATCCTTCGGACGCGAGATGCAGAGGTCGTTGAGCGGCTCGCTGAGAAATTCGAGCAGCGACTTGCGACGGTGCGCCGGAAACACGAAGTCCTCGTGCGCCGTGATATAGTCGATCAGCCACTGCTGATAGGCGCGCAGCTTGAAGAAGTAGTTGCTCTCCGTGATCTCGATGACCTCGCCGAAAATTTCCGGCCATTTGCCGTCGGGCAGGCGGTCCTTCTCCTGGAGAAACTGCTCCTGGCGCGGCGAGTAGAAGCCCTTGTATTCGGCCTTGTAGATCTCGCCCTTGTCGAAGAGCTGCTGCAGGCAATCGCGCACGACCTGCTTGTGGCGCGGCTCGGTGGTGCGGATAAAGTCGTTGTTCGAGAGATTGAGGAGCTTCGCGAGCTGGACGAATTCCTGCGCGGTGTCGTCGACGAACTCCTGCGTCGGCACGCCCTTGGCGCGCGCGCTTTGCTGGATTTTTTGGCCGTGCTCGTCGGTGCCGGTGAGGAAGAAGACGTCCTGCCCCTGCATTCGCTTGGTGCGCGCGATGACGTCGGACAGCACCTTTTCGTAGGCGTGGCCGAGATGCGGCGAGCCGTTGACGTAGTCAATGGCAGTGGTCAGGTAGAACGACTTCATGAAAAGAACGGTCAAAGTAGTGGTCGGGACCCGTTTGTCGAAGATTTTGACGGGACTCGCCGGGCGGCCTAAGACACCTTCGCCAACTCCCTCATGACGCCCCTCGCTCGCGCGCTCCTGCTCTCGATCACCCTCGTCGGGGTTTTCCTCGTCGCGGCGTTTTCACTGCAAGCGTGGTGGCTGCGGCAGGAAACCGCGGCGCGCAGCGAAATGGCGGACCGGCTCGAAACCACTTTGAGCGGCGCCCTCCGCCTCGTTTCGCGGGCTCCGGAAAAATGGGACGAGTCCTTTCGCCGCGATCTGAGCGGCTTGGTGCAGGCCGACGTCCAACTGCGGCGCGCGCCGGTCGTGGCGCCAAACCTGCCGGACGCCTTGTTCGCGGCGGTTCCGCTGCCGGGTCATCCCGATTGGACGGTCACCGCCACCGGCAACTCGCCCACGCTCCAGCGGCTGCGGCGCTCGCATCAACGCCTCTTCGTCACCACCATCTTTCTCGCGCTGCTTCTCGGTGCCATTCCGCTCGTGTTCAGCCTGGCCAGCTCGCGCCCGAATCCCGAGCGCGACACTCGTGCACCTTGGCGGCGCGACGCGGCGGGCTTCGAGCAATTCGCCCGCCTCACCGTCGAGCGCGGCGCGGCGCTCGAACGCGAGCACGACGCGCGCCGTCGCGCCGAGGAGGACCTGCAGGTCAGCCGCACGCTGCTCGACCGTTCTCTCGAGGAGCGCATCAAGCTCGGCCGCGAACTCCACGACAACATGAGCCAGACGCTCTACGCCGTGAGCCTCGCGCTCGAAAGCGTCCGCAAGAAAATGACCGCCGCGCCCGCGATAGAGGAGCGACTCGACCAGTGCGTCGTCGAACTGCGCCGCCTCAATCAGGAAGTCCGCGCTTACATCCGCGAGCTCGAGCCGGAGAATCTCCGCCGCGAATCCTTCCCCACCGCGCTGGCCTCAACGCTCAAAGGCCTCGTGCCTGATCACGTGGTGCTGGAACAACGTCTCGATCCCACCGCGCTCGAACTGATTCCCGCGCAGCACGCCTCGGAGCTGGTGAACATCGTTCGCGAGGCTGTCAGCAACAGCGTGCGCCACGGCCGCGCGCAACGCATCACGCTGCGCGCCGCGCATGACGCAGGCTCGCTCGCGCTCGCGATTGCGGACGACGGCGCGGGCTTCGCCGCCAGCCAGACGGCTTCCGGCGGCCACGGCCTCGCCAACATGCGTGCCCGCGCCGCCGCGCTTGGCGGCACGCTGCACGTCGAGTCCGCCCCGGGAAAAGGCACTCGCGTCCTCCTCACGTTGCCCCTCGCCTCTCCTTCCTCCGCATGAACGCCGCCCCAGTCCGTCGCATTCGCGTCCTGCTCGTCGACGACAGCCCGCTGATCCGGCTTGGCCTGCGCGCCGCGCTCGAAGACCGCGCGGACATCGAGATCGTCGGCGAGGAAGGCACCGCCACCGCTGGCGTCGCCGCCGCGGAGCGGCTGAAGCCCGACGTCGTGCTCCTCGACTTGCGCCTGCCGGACAAACCGGGCTTCACGGCCTGCCGGGAAATTTCCGCCCACTTGCCGACCGCGCGCGTGCTCATCCTGACCTCCGCGACCGACGAGCGAAACGTCCAGCAAGCCATCGCCGCCGGCGCCTACGGCTATCTGCTCAAGGACAACGACAGCGCCACGCTCGCCGCCGCGATTCTTCAGGTTGCGTCCGGCCGCTCCGTGCTCGACCCGACGCTGGCCGGGCAAGTCGTAAGCCTCGTGCGCCGCGGACCCGAACTCAGCGCAGCAGACAAAATCAAGTCCCTCTCATTTCAGGAACACCGAGTCGTGGCCCTCCTCACCGAAGGCAAAACGAACAAGGAAATCGGCGACGCGCTTAACCTCACGGAGAAGACCGTGAAGAACTATCTCGCCACGATTTTCGACAAACTCGGCATCCAACGCCGCGCGCAGGCCGCTGCGCTTTTTACCGAAGCGCACCGCGAGTCGCTCTGATTTACGCGACTAGAGGCTTTCGCCTCCCTGATTACGGGAGGCGAGTGCCCCCTTCCATCGACCCTGTTTGGCACAGGCCGAGTGTGGCACTCTGGCCCCATGTCATCCGTCCCTAGCTCACCGCTTCGCCGCTCTCGCGTAGCGCGAAGCCGAGTTGCCGCCGCTTCCGGCCTCACGCTGGTCGAAGTCATGATCGCCCTCGGCATCTTCGCCATCACCGCCACCTCCGTCGTCGCGGTGACGTTTCGAATCCGCTCGATGGCGGAGCAGACGATCTATCAAAACACGGCGCTCGTTCTCGCCCAAGGCTACGTCGAGCAATTGCGCAGCGTCGACTACACCACCCTCAGCTCCGCCGCCGCCAACAGCGCCATCGCCCTGCCACTCGTCAACGCCACCGGCGCCGCGGCCACCGACACCTCGGGCGGTTCGCTCGGGAATGGCGACTGGTCCAGCGAGGTCGTCTACCTCGACGAAGACAGCGCGGGCCACAGCATCCAACCGCTGACCTTCCGATTCCAGCCGGTGCTCAACCTGCTTTCTCCCACCACCGCCGCCGGCGTGGAAATCACGGTCAACTACGAGACGACCTACAACTTCGGCCTCACTCGAACCTTCCGCGGCACGCTGCGCACCGTGCGCTCCGGTATTCCCACCTACTGATGAGAACCAGACGCCCACCCGCCCGCGCCGGCTACTCGCTCGTCGAAGTGCTGGTCACCATGACCGTGATGGGCTTGGTCATGGCCGGCGCCCTGCCGTTCTTCATTTCGAATCTCCGCTACCAATACGTCGGCGAACAAAAACTCCTCGTGAACCAGGACGTGCGACGCGCCACCAACGAGCTCGTCGAAAACGCCCGCGAAGCGAACAACTTCGCCCTCTACCAGAGCTTCTACAACCAGAGCCGCGCCAACGGCACCTCCGTTTCCCGCGATGCCAACGCCAGCGGCGCGGTCACTTGGGCCGACCGCCAACTCAACGGTCAGGCCGGCGACATGCTGGTCTTCGTCTACTACACCGACTCCTACTTCGACACCCGCTTCTACGACGGCGTCGCCGGCAACAGCCCCGACCTCTCGCAAGGCCGCGTCTCGCGCCTCGTCATTTATTGGACCGCCCCCAATCGCAACATCTCCGGCGAAACCGCCCTCTACTGCCTCGACACCGATCGCTACAAGGGCGCCGGTGCTACTTGGAACACCGGCTGGGGTGCCACCCTCCCCGCCGCCCTCTCCACCACCGGGGTCAGCGGCACGACCACGATCGAGGCCCTACTGCCACCGGCCAACAGCACCTGGGCCCAAAGCACCGACGCCCGCATCGTCCTGAACGACCTCAACGGCCTCGCCAACACCGGCGCCTGCTTCGTGAACTTCCAAAACCGCTCCGTCATCGTGCGCGCGAAAATCCTGCACGGCTCCCGCGCCAAGCGCGTCACCAACACCTACAACTTCACCGTCACGCCTCGCGGCTGACCCTCCCATGGACTCGTTCCTCTCTCCCTCCCGCCGCCGCGGCGTCGCCCTCGTGACCGTCGCCCTGCTCACCACCTTCGTGGGCATCACCGCCGCCGTGCTCCTCCGCTACGCGATCGTCGAGTTCCGCCTGAACCAGCGCACCGCCCTCCGCTTCGCCAGCAAGAATGCCGCCGAGGCCATGATGGAATACGGCGCCGCCGAACTGATGGCGCGACTCCAGCGCAACGTGAACTTCTCCACCAACGAGCTCATCTCCTCACCGCTCACCACCGCCACCACCCGCAAGGCCGTCCTCTTCGCCTCCGACTCCTCCAACCTCGTTTCGTCATCCTCCCTCCGGCTCTACGCCTCCGCCTACTCGGAGCCCGGCCGCAAATACGTCGACCCCGGTGATCCCGGCAACGACTTCGACCCGCTCCGCGGACAGAACATTCGCTCCCAAACCATCCGCCTCCTCTCCCGCGCCACCGCGACTTCCGTCACCGGCATCACCGCCCCCGCCTTCGCCGTCAGCACGATAGAGATCCGCGACGTGTTCCTCTTCAACTACGCGATCTTCTACAACCTCACCATGGAGTTTCACCCCGGTGCCGACATGACCATCTCCGGCCCCGTCCACTCCAACGTCGACTCGCGCTACTCCGCCAGCTCCGTGCTGCGCTTCCAAAGCCCCGTCACCGCCGCCGGCCGGATCATTGCCGCACCGTTGTCCAATGCAGGCAGCGGCCGCCCCACCGGACAGAACGTCCAATTCGCCACCGGACTCGACCAAAATGCCGACGGCGTGCCCGATACCGTCGCCCTCAACAGCAACACCATCACTGGCTCGAACGGCTCATCGCTCGGCACCTACGTCGACTCCGATCTCGTCAGCCGCTCCTCCTCCAACAGCTTCGCCCAAATCGCCTCCCAAGTCTGGCGCGGAAACGCCCAGGACAGCTCCATGGGCGTCATCCAACAAAACCTCCCGGCCATCAGCGCGGCCAATCCGTCCCAAGCCCACGACCTCATCGAGCCCCCAAGCGGAGCGACATTGACCGAGGAGGCCGCGATAGCCCGAGAAGCCCAAAAATTCTCGAAGAAAGCCGGACTCTACATTTTTCAAGGAAGTCCGGTCAGCGGCACTGCCCCGGCCCCTGTAGCTTTCCACAACTCGGATGACGCCAAAACCTATAAGGCCCTCAATGCGGCGGCTCGTGCCACATGGCTGACGAGCAATCCTGACAAGGTAGTCACCCTCCCCACTGGGATGGTCAAGAACACCCGAAGAATGGACGACTGGCGCGAAGACAAGACTGTCAACATAGTCGATGTGGATATGAGCGTCATGCGCACCGCCGTGAACCCGTCCGGTTCCGCGACCGCCGCGGAGAAATTTCAGGTCAATGGCTCCGACTGGAATCTCGACTCTTCCACCGACGGCTGGAACGGACAGGTCTACGTCGAAGTCGAGTCCCCTCTTTCCGGCTACACCGCCACGAGCGACGTCAACGGCTCCGGCACCGGCACCGCCACGTCCGTCCGTCTGATCAACGGCTCCCGCCTCCCCAACCGGCGCGAATACAACACCAGCAACGCCATGCTGCCTGAGGGCGTTACCGTAGCAACAAACGCCCCGGTCTACATTGCTGGCAACTTCAACTCACCTGGCCTCAACGCCGGCACACGAAACGGAACTGCCGTGGGAACTGAGACAACCGCGTCCATCGGTATCCCAAAAGACAATGAGGTTCCAGCCGCCGTGATCGCGGACGCAATCAACATTCTCTCCAACGCGTGGATGTCAGGCGGCGTTCCGACCGGCGACAGCAAGTCCGACGACGCGATAGCGACATCGGCGTCACCGCCTGTGCGCGTGGCCTCCAACACTGAGATCTGCGCGGCCTTCCTTACCGGCAATGTCGCGACGGCCGGCACCGGAAATTTAAACGAAAACTACTCTGGGGGCGTCGAAAACTTCCCCCGCCTCCACGAAAGCTGGAGCGCCTCAGGCAACCGCACCCTCCGCTACCGCGGCTCCATGGTCGCACTGTTCAACAGCGAAGTCGCCACCGGCCGCTGGACCAACGCCAGCTACGGCGCGCCCACCCGCGAGTGGGGCTTCAATCGCATGTTCGCCGATGGCCGCCAGCCCCCCGGCACACCCATGCTGCGCTCCTTCCGTCGTCTCGACTACCGCGACATCTCCGAATCCGACTTCAACACCTTTCTCGCCAGCACCACCTACGACTTCACCGAGATGTAGCCCGCCTCATCTCCCGAAGAAGCCACCGCCCTCGCTTTGAAACGCCCACTCCTGTCGCTCGCCCTACTCACCCTGCTCGACCTGGCGAACGCCGCCCACGGCGAAATCCTCGGCGCGCGCGCGCTGCCGCCCACCGCCACCCTGGTCATCTCCTCGCCGCGCCGCCCGGCGGCTCCGCCACCGTGGCCCAAGCCCCCGCCACCGCCGCGTGTCATCACCGTTCCTCGCCTCGACGACGACCGCCCGGGAGCGTGGCTCCAAGCACAATTCGCTGCCCGGCGCATCAACTTCGAGGCCGATCCGCTCACCGACTGGCGCCGCGTGATCCCGCCCTCGCGCTACTCATTGGAATGGACCGGGCGCTGGGCGCCCGACGTTCGCCTCGGCGCCACTCAGCTCCCGGCTGGGCAACTCGCCGACCTCTCCGATTCCGCGTGGCGCACCTACGTCAGCACGCTGCAACGGACCTATTTCCCGCGCGCCACCATCAACCTAGACGACGACACCAACAAAAACGCGGACATGACCCGCATCCTCGGTGCTCGCACCCGCGTGATCCGCTTCGACATCCCGCCCGACGATCCGGCGGGGAAACCGACGCAACTGCTGATCGTCGCCGCCGAATTTCCCGGCGGCGTGCTGGCATTCACCTGCGACGGCCCGGCACGGGACGTCGCCGCGCTTGCCCCCACCTTCGAACGCCTCCTCAACCGCGCCGAGTCGCTGGAACCGTAACGCCGCCGCTTATCGTCCCGCCAGCCACTGCGCCAGCTGCGCCCACGCGCGGCCGCGGTGGCTGATCGCGTTTTTCTCCGCCTCGCCCAGCTCCGCATAGGTGCAGGCGAAACCCTCGGGCACGAACAACGGATCGTAGCCGAATCCCTTTCCGCCGCGCGGCTCGCGACACAGCACGCCCTCGCAACGTCCCTCGAAGACTTGCTCCACGCCGCCCGGCCCGCGCAACAGCAGCACGCACACGAAACGCGCCGCGCGCTTCCCCTCCGGCACCTCGCGCATCACCTCCACTAGCTTGCGCAAATTCGCCGCTGCGTCGCCCTGCGGTCCCGCGTAGTAAGCCGACTCCACGCCCGGCGCGCCGCCGAGCGCATCGACGCACACGCCGCTGTCATCCGCCAAGACCCACGCGTCCGGTCCCAACGTCGCCTGCAACGCCATCGCTTTCTTGCGCGCGTTGCCGATAAACGTGCCCGTGTCTTCCTCCACCGCCGGCATCTGGATCGCCGGCACCACGCGCACGCCCAACGCGGCGCTCGCCGGCGTCTCGTCCGCGAGCCGCTGCATTTCCTGAACCTTGTGCCTGTTCCCGGAAGCCAGATGGATGATCATCGCTCCCACTCTCGTAAGCCCCGAACTCGTGTCGAGCCTCCGCACGCCCGCGACGCTGCGCCAGCGACCTGACCCCACGTCAGGCTTTGCGCGCCGTCACCGAGCGCCACGCCCCCCGAAAAATTCCGCCGAAGCCTCGGCGCAGGCGGATCACTCGAGCAGGCTCCGTTTGCTGAACGTCGCCTCGTCGATGAACATTTTCTCGGGATACTTCACGAAGCCGCGCGTCAGCACGTCCTCGCCAAGCGTCTCGTGCCGCACGCGCTCGAGGCGCACCGCGTTCGCCAGGTGCTCGGTCCGCAACCCGCGGAAGATCGTCTTGCCCTTGTCGTCGCCGAACAGCACCGGCGCCTGATAACTCAGCAAATAATCGAGCTCGCGCGCCTGCAGCAGCTCGCTGACGAGTTGCGCGCCGCCCTCGAAAAACACGCCCGTGATGCCCTCCTCCGCGCACTTCTTCCGGAAATCCACGAACGACACCTTCGGCGACGCATTCGACAACACCCACGTGCGCACGCCCATCGCGTTCAACTTCCGGACGTAGCCCAAGCCCCCGTGCGAAGTCGTCACGACGATCGTCCGCTCGCGAAATTCGTCCGTGTAGAGGTTCGGCATCGCCTTATCGAGCACGCTGCGCAACAGACCATCGAAGACGAACCGCACCGGGCACCACTCGCCGACCGGCAGCCGCGAAGTCAGCCGCGGATTGTCCGCGCGCAACGTGCCCGCGCCGACCGCGATCGCCGGGAAATACCGCCGCCACAAATGCCCGTTCGCTCGCGCCGCTTCGCCCGTGATCCACTTCGACTCGCCGAGGCGCGTCGCGACCTTGCCGTCGAGCGTCACGCCCGCCTTGGCCGCGAACAGCGGCTGCTTGGTCGTGATCCAGCGATTGAAAATCAGATTCAGATCCTCGCACTCCGACGCAAGGACTCCCGCCACCACTTCGATGCCCGCCGCCCGCAGAATCTCGAAGCCATGGCCGGCGTGCGCGGGATTCGGATCGGTGGCACCGACGACGACGCGCGCGAATTGGTGCTCGATGATCGCCTCCGTGCACGGCGGCGTGCGGCCGTGCGTGCAACATGGTTCAAGCGTCACGTAGAGCGTCGCGCCGGGCAGCGGCCGGCGGCCGAGCGCCCGCAGAGCGTTGATTTCCGCGTGCGCTTCCCCGGCCTTCGCGTGATGTCCCTCGGCGACGATTTCGCCGTTCTCCACGATCAGCGCGCCCACGAGCGGATTCGGGTGCGTGTCGCCCCAACCGCGCTTCGCCACCTCGATGGCGCGCCGCATGAACCAAACGTGATCGAGCTCCTTCATCGCGCCACGCCCGCGACGAACGGGTTGTTCTCCTTCTCGTCTCCCACCGTCGTGCGCGGCCCGTGGCCCGGCAGCACGATCGTCTCATCCGGCAGCGTGTAGATCTGACCGCGGATCGACGCCGCCAACTGCTCGAAATTCCCGCCCGGCAAATCCCAGCGCCCGACACCGCCGTTGAACAGCGCGTCGCCGACGAGCGCCGCTTTCGCCTCCGCTTGGTGAAACAACACATTGCCGGGGCAATGGCCGGGGACGTGCCGCACCTCAAATTCCCGCCCGAGCGCCGCGAGCCGGTCGCCCTGCCGCATGAACGCATCGATCTTCACGCCCTCGAGTTCCATCCCGGGCATCAGGAAATCGCGCATCACCTCGGGCGTCTCGATGAGATGCTGGTCAGCCTGGTGCGCGCGAACGACGGCGCCCGTCGCCCGCTTGATCGTCGCGGCATCCTGCGTGTGATCCCAATGCCCGTGCGTCAGCCACAACTCGACGAGCTTGCATCCGTCTTTCGCGAGGATCGGCTGCACCTTCTCCCAGACATCCGCCGGCGCGTCCACCAGCACGGCCTCGCCGGCGGGCGGCTCGGTCAGCAGGTAGCCGATTGTTTGGATCGGCCCCGAAGGCAGCGGATAGATTTTCACGTTCGCCAGAATCCGCGCGTGCCACGGTTCCGCAAACGTAATTTGGCGCCGCGCGCGTCTCGCTGCCCGCTCACTGTCGTCGCACGACGGGCGCCGCGCCCTAGTTCAGCGCGGCCTGGACCTCGCGCAGGAGAGTCATCGCGGTGAAGGGTTTTGCCAGCACGCACCGCACACCGGCGCGCTCCGCTTCCTCGCTCGTCACGCTTTGGCCGAGCCCGCTGCACACGATGACGGGGATATCCGCCCGATCCACACGCAACTCGTAGATCAAGTCCCAGCCTTGCGCGCCGGGCATCATCAGGTCCGTGATCACGACCCGCACCGTATCGCGCTGCAACGGCCAGTCCGCCAGCGCTTCGGCGACGTTGGGGAAAGCCACCACTTGGTATCCGGCGCTCTCGAGCACTTCGCGCATGGCGATGCGGATCGACTCCTCGTCGTCCACCACGAGCACGCGTTCGCCGTTTCCGCGTGGCAGGTCTTCCGCGTCGGCCACCGGGGCGGCGGAGCTCTCGCAGCCGAGCGCTGGCAGGAACACCTCAAAGCGCGTGCCGTTGCCCGGCGCGGAGTCCACTTCGATGAAACCTCCGTGGCCGCGCACAATGCCGAGCACCGTGGACAGGCCCAGCCCGGTGCCTTTGCCGACTTCCTTGGTGGTGAAGAACGGATCGAAAATCCGTCGCTGCAACTCCGGGGTCATGCCATGACCCGAGTCCTGCACCGAAAGCACCACGTATGTGCCGGCGCATACGTGGTCGTGCGCCGCAGCCATCGCATCGCCCACCAAGCGTGTGGCCACGCCGAGATTGAGGCGCCCGCCCTCCGGCATCGCGTCGCGAGCGTTGATGCAGAGATTCATCAGCACCTGGTGCACCTGCGTCGGATTCGCGAGCACGGCCGGCAAGCTTCGCGCGGTGTCCCGGACGACCTCGATGTTGCGCGGCAGCGTCTCATTCAGCAGCCGCGTGATTTCCGCCACGAGATGCTCGACCTGCAGCGGGATGCGCTCGCCACCGATGCCGCGACTGAACGTCAGCAATTGCGCCACGATGCCGGCGCCGCGCTGCGCGGAGCCCTCCATCAACTCGAGATAGCGGCGCGTCTCCGCGTCGATCTGTCGTTCGCGCAGCAGCCCCGCGACCATCAGGATCGGGGCGAGGATGTTGTTCAAATCGTGCGCCACGCCGCTGGCGAGCGTGCCCACGGCCTCCATGCGCTGCGCGCGGAGGAAACGATCCTCGAGATTCTTCTGCTCGGTCACGTCGCGCGCCACGCCGACGACGCGGATGACTTTCCCTTCATCATCCGTGACCGGGTAGGCGCGGTCCAGGATCCAACGCTCGCTGCCGTCGGGCCGCACGATGCGGTATTCCTCGTGGTAACCGCCGCTCGCTTGCCGCGCGGCGGCCACCGCGACGCGCTCCGCGTCCTCCGGCACGATCGCTTGCAGCCACTCGCGGGGATTCGCGTAGAGCGCCTCGCGCGTGCGTCCCCACACTCCCTCGTAGCCGGGGCTGACGTAGACGATCTCGTTTTTCGCCACCGAGGTCATCCAGAACACCTCGTCGATGTTCTCCGCCATCTGCCGGAAGAGTTCTTCGCTTTGCGTCAGTCGCTCGTGCAGCCGCATGCGGTCGAGCGTCGTGGCGACCTGATCGGCGACGGCCTTCATCAACCGGACGTCTTCCTCGACGAAGCGCGAGCGGGTTCGGCTGCCGAAGGTGATCGTGCCGATCAGGCGATCGCCGACGAGCAACGGATGGCCGCAATAGGCGCGCAGCCCGACACCGATGAGCGTCTTCGCCTGCGGCAGCGTCACCGTCGGGAGATCGGCCAGAACCAGCGGCTGCTTGCGCTCCGCCACCACGCCCGCCAGCGAGCTGCCGAACTCCAGCACCGCAAACTTCTCGCGCAGCTCCTCTGGCATTCCTCCGCAGCTCTCCAGCAACAGGGTCTTGCCGTTCGGCGAAACCATGTGGTTCGCGAACATGTCGCATTCCAGCTCGCGGGCGATGTCCGCCAAAATCCCGCGCAACAGCGAGCGCGGGTTCTCGCCGACCACCAAGCGGCGGGAAATATCCGCCAGCAACGTGACTCGTCGCTGCTGCCGCCGGCGCGCTGTCACGTCGACCAAGGTCGACAGGATCGTCGCCTCGCCATCCGTGGTCAGCAGACGCGTCGAGAGCTCGGCGACGAAGAGTTCGCCGTTTTTCTTTCGGAAAATCCCCTCCCAACCGCGAATCACGCCATGCTCGCGCAGCATCGCCACAAACCTTGCCGCCGCTTCCGGACTGGGCCAGATGTGGCGGGCGCTCCGGCCAAGCGCTTCCTCGCGCGTGTAGCCGGTGAGCGCCACCCACGTGTCGTTCACGTCGAGCACGAGGCCATCCTCGAGTCGCGTCAGCGCGATCGCAGCCGGGTTGTTCGCGAACGCCTGGGCGAACTTCGCGCGGGAAAGGCGCAAATCCGTCTCCACCTGCTTCCGCTCGGTGATGTCCGTGGCCACGCCGTCCCAAACCACGCCAAAGTGTTCGGTGCGGTGCGGCCGCGATTTCAACGACAGCCAGCGCATGACTCCGTCCGCTCGGCGGAATCGCAGCTCGATATCAAAATCCGACATCGTCCGAAAACTCTGCTCGCCGACCGTGAACAAGCGCTCGTTGTCCTCGGCGCTGATCTGGCCATACAGTTGCCTCGCATCCGCGAGCAGCGCTTCCACGGTGATACCGTGAATCAGTTCCATGCCCGCGCTGGCATAGAGAAAACGTGGACCGGCCTCCGTGCGCACCAAGCGATACACGTAGCTGCCCGGCAGATTGTCGCCCAGCGCGCGCAGTTGCTCTTCCCGTTGGCGGGCGAGTTGTTCGGCGGCGCCACGCGCCGCGATGTTCTCGGTCAACTCACTGAAGCTCCGCCGCAGCAAGACGAGCAGCAGCAACGACGTCACGATGACGAAGAACCAACCCTTCATCATCGCGACATCGGCGAACGTATCGCGATCCTGCACCACGGACACCAACACGTGATCCGACAGGCCGATCCACAGCGCGGCGAAGACCCCGTAGGCCAAGACGATCCTCACCGCCCTAGCCCGGGAGGACTTCGTCGGGGGCGCGACAGGTGCAGATGGGGACTCGGAAACCATGGGGTAATCGCCCACTCGCACTCCGCAAATACGAGCGAACGAGGAAGCCCCGATAGTAACACGGCCCACTCTCTCCGACTCCGCGTTTTGCGACAACTTCCACTCGCCCTTTGCAGAGCTAAATGCCCGTGGCGCCACGGGAGATCATCCCGCATTGCGTCAAATTTGCTCTCGCCGACCCCGTCTCCGTCCTCTGTCTTCCGTCATCTGTCCTCAGACATGACCTCCGCCGAAATTCGCCAGTCCTTCCTCGATTTCTTCGCCCGCCAGGGCCACACGATCGTCCCGTCGTCGTCCCTGCTGCCGGACTCGCCCGGACTCCTCTTCACCAACGCCGGCATGAACCAGTTCGTGCCCATCTTCCTCGGCGACCGCGCGCCCGACGTCTCCAAGTGGGCCGGCGTGAAGCCCTCCAAGGACACCCGCGCTGCCGACACCCAGAAGTGCATCCGCGCCGGCGGCAAACACAACGACCTCGAAGACGTCGGCTACGACACCTACCACCACACGATGTTCGAGATGCTGGGCAACTGGTCCTTCGGCGACTACTTCAAGAAGGAGTCCATCACCTGGGGCTGGGAACTCATCACCAAGGTCTGGGGCATCCCGCCGAAGCGCCTCTTCGCCACGATCTACAACCCCGACAAATCCAAGGGCGATCCCGCCGACCGCGACGAGGAAGCCTACGCGATCTGGGCCGAGCTGTTCCGCAAGGAAGGCCTCGATCCCGCCATCCACATCGTCAACGGCAACAAGAAGGACAATTTCTGGATGATGGGCGACACCGGCCCCTGCGGCCCGTGCTCGGAGATCCATTTCAACCTCCTCCCCTCCGACGACGAGGCCGAGGGCCGCAAGCTCGTCAACAGCTCCAGCCCGCGCTGCATCGAAATCTGGAACCACGTTTTCATCCAGTTCAACGCGAACGCCGACGGCACCTTCGCCCCGCTCGCCGCCAAGCACGTCGACACCGGCATGGGCTTCGAACGCGTCGCCGGCATCTACGCCACGACGCACGGTTTCAAGGACTTCTCCGCCGAGCCCTCGAACTACAACTCCGACGTCTTCGCCCCGCTCTTCACCAAGGTCACCGCGCTCTCCGGCAAAACCTACCGCGGCACCGTCCCGACCAAGCGCGAAGGCCTCACCGAGCAGGAAAACATCGACGTCGCGTTCCGCGTCCTCGCCGACCACGCGCGCTGCGTCAGCTGCGCCATCGCCGACGGCATCATGCCCGGCAACGACGGCCGCAACTACGTCATCCGCCGCATCCTCCGCCGCGGCATTCTCTACGGCAAGAAACTCGGCTTCAAAGTCGGCGACTTCTCGCAGCTCGTCGCCCCGGTGGTCGAGTCACTCGGCCACGTCTTCCCCGAGTTGAAGCAGCAGCAGCAGGTGATCGAACGCGTCATCCGCTCCGAAGAGGAGAGCTTTGGGCGGACCTTTGAAAACGGAATGCGGCTATTTCATCAGGAACTCCGTAGCGCCTTCCACGACGCCCATCGGAAGATCGGCCAGTCGAATAAATCGATTCTCTTTATCGGCGACGACGAGGGGCATTTTATCGGTTCGGTAACGAGCACCGGGCAGCCTCTACCTGAAGTGAAGCTTCAACTGGCAGATCTCACGCAGAGCACGGCGGATCAGCTCGGTTTGGGAACGATCACCATTCCGGGATACGTCGCGTTTGAGCTGTCGGATACCTACGGGTTCCCTTTCGACATGACCCAACTTCTGGCGAGAGAGCGAGGCCTTACGGTTGACGCGGAGGGATACAACTTGGAACTGGAGCTTCAGCGTTCAAGGTCCCGCGCCGCGCAGAAGAAGGAAGTCATCGTCGCCGCCACCGAAGGCGAAGCGACCGACGTCAAACCGACCACTTTCCTCGGCTACACGACGCTCAACGCCACCGGCACGCTCCTCGAAATCGTGAAGACCGAGAAAGACGCCTTCCTCGTATTCGACCAGACGCCCTTCTACGGCGAAATGGGCGGCCAAGCCGGCGACACCGGCACCGCGACCATCGCCGGCCAAGCACTCCAGATCGTCGACACGATCAAAGACAAATCCGGCCGCCATCTGCACAAACTCGCCGCGGGAGTCCCCGCCCCTACCGCCGGCGCTTCCGTCACGCTCGCGGTCGATCCCGCCCGCCGCCGCGCGATCAATCGCCACCACTCTTCCGCGCACTTGATCCACTGGGCCCTGCGCAAGGTCCTCGGCACGCACGTCCGCCAGGCCGGCACGTCGAAGACGCCCGAGCGCATGCGCTTCGACTTCTCGCACTTCGAGGCGATGACGCCCGCGCAGATCAAGGAAGTCGAACAGCTCGTGAACGAGAAGGTCATCGATAACGCCAAGGTCGAATCCTACGAGACCGAGTTCGACAAGAAGCCCGAGGGCACCCTCGCCTTCTTCGGCGACAAATACGGCAAGATCGTCCGCGTCGTCGACATCGGCGGCTACAGCCGCGAGCTCTGCGGCGGCACGCACGTGTCCACGACCGGCGAAATCGGTCTCATCAAGATCGTCGCCGAGATGGCGGTCGCCGCCGGCACGCGCCGCGTCGAAGCCGTCGCCGGCCAGCCCGCGTTCGACTTCGTTTCCGCCGAGGAAACCGCGCTCAAAGCCGTCAACGCCCGCCTCAACGCCGGCGTGCAAGACGTCGCCCAAAAACTCGAAGCCGTCTTCGCCCGCCAGAAGGAACTCGAGCAAAAGCTCAAGGCCTTCGAAGCCAAAGCCTCCGCTGGTCTCGCCGACGAACTCGTCGCGAAAGCCACCGAGAAAGACGGCCTCAAATTCGTCACCGCTGTGGTCAGCACCGATTCGCCCGACGCGCTCCGCTCGCTCGGCAGCCAGGTGTTGAACAAGCTCGGCGAAGGCGTCGTGACGCTCGGCACTGCGTTCAGCGACAAGGCCAGCGTCGTCGCCTTCTGCTCGCCCGCCGCGATCAAGGCCGGCCACCAAGCCGGCAAGATCGTCGGCGAGATTTGCGCAAAGCTCGGTGGCAAAGGCGGCGGCAAGCCCGACTTCGCCATGGGCGGCGGCAAAGACCCCGCGAAGCTCGCCGAAGTCCTCAAATGAGGTAGGGGCGGTTGCCCTCAACCGCCCTTCTGCGCTTCCCCCAACCGAAGGCCGGTCCCGCGACCGGCCTTTTCTTCGCCACCGCAGGATGTGCGTCGGCTCCCGGCGGCACCGTTCCGCCGCCCGTCGCCCTGCTCGCGCACGCCGCCGCCGGCACTGCCGCGACCCCGTCCTCAGCATTCAGGATTGCTTTGCCAAATGGCAGTCATGTTTATGCCATTTGGCAAATGTCTCTTGTCTTCCGACCGAAAGTGACGACACTGAGGGCATGAAAGCCCGCAAATCCAAGACCGCGCTGGTCGAGCATCTCCACGACAACCACGCCCTGAAGGACCGCGTGGAGGAAGGACTGCCGGTGCTCGAGATCGTGCAATTCGGCAAGCAGGCGGGCTTCACCAACGACGAACTCGCGCGCCTCATCCAGATCCCACCGCGCACCTACGCCCGGCGCGTGGCGGAGAAGGCCCGCCTCAAGGTCCACGAAGGCGAGCGCGCCGCGCGGCTGATGCGCCTCTTCGATCGCGCCCGCGAGATTTTTGGCACCGACGAGAACACCCGCGGCTGGTTCAACGCCAAGCTCCTCGCCCTCGGCGGCAAGACCCCGCTCGACTACGCGCAGACCGAGCCCGGCGCCCGCGAGGTGGAGAACGTCCTCGGTCGCATCGAGCACGGCGTGTTCTCGTGAGTTCGCTGGTCGTCTGGCGCCTCTGCGCCGCGAAATACGCCGCCACCGCCTTCTCCGGCGAGGGCGCGGAGCTCTATGGCGGTCGCTGGTCTCCTCCCGGCTTGCGCGTCGTCTACTGCGCGGAATCCCGCGCGCTCGCCATCGTCGAAGTGCTGGCCAACGCCGACGAGCCGGACCGCCTGCTCCACCTGAAATGGAATTTCGTCTCGGCCACTTTGCCGGAGAGCGCGGTGGAAAAGCCGGCGCGCTTCCCGACCAATTGGCGCCAGTTTCCCCACCCGCCCGAGACGCAGGCCGTCGGCGCAGCCTGGCTTAAAGCCGGCACGCACCTCGCGCTGCGCGTGCCGAGCGCCGTCGTCCCGGGTGAGTTCAACTACCTCGTGAATCCCGCGCACCCGGCATTTGCCAAACTGGAAATTGCCCGGCCCGAGCCCTTCGCGTTCGACCCGCGGCTGTTGTAGCGCAGAGGCAGAGATCTGGAGCAAGCAGGCGGACGCCCGGCCTATTCGTCGCGCAGCGCCACGAGGGGATCGATCTTCGCCGCGCGGCGCGCCGGCAGGTAGCTGGCGAGTAATGCCACCGCGATCAGCACGAGCGACACCGCCGCATACACGGTCGGCTCCGTGGGTTTCACGCCAAAGAGAAGGCTCGTCATGGAGTGGCTCAGCAGCGCGGCACCGACCAAGCCGAGCACGATGCCAATGCCTGTTTTCCACAGGCCTTGTTTCAGGATCAGGCCGATGATCTCGCCCTGCGACGCGCCGATCGCGCCACGCACGCCGATCTCGCGCGTGCGCTGCGAAACATCGTAGGCGAGCACGCCGTAGATGCCCAAGGCCGAGAGAAACAGCGCCAAGCCCGCGAACGCCACGAGCAGCAGCATGACGGCGCGGCGATTGTCGTAAGACGAGTCGACGACCTGCGCCATCGCGCCGGTGTCGAACAACGCGATGGCCGGATCGATTTCCTTCACCTTCGCGCGCAGCGCCACGACGACGTCCGCCGCCGGACGCTCGGTGCGCAGGAACAGCGTCAGGCCGCCGGGCCGACCGCCGAGCATGACTTGGTAGATGAAAGGGTTTCCGCTCTTCTCCTCCACGCCGTTGTGAGGCACGTCCTTCACGACGCCGACGATGGTCGGCCAATCCGCGTCCTTCTGCGGCCGGGGACCGAACGCAAAACGGCCACCCAAGGCGGAGCGGTTCGGGAAATATTTCTTCGCAAAGCTCTCATCGACGACGAACACGCGGCGCCCCGGCGCGAGGTCGCCCTCCTCAAAAAAACGTCCCTCGACCAGCTTGAGCCCGAGCGTCTCCAAATAGCCCGGCGTCACCACGACGCGGAAAGCTCCCGGCTGCGGCGCGCCCGGCGGCAGCGTGTCGTTCTCGAGCGTGAACGCATTGATCGGCAGCCCGCCTTCGAAAGGCGTGGCGAAGCCCAGCGCGACCGAGCTCACGCCGGGAATCTCGCGCAGCGCGGCGAGCATTCGCTCGCGGATCTTGTTCGCCGCCTCGTCGCTCGCGCGGTGCGCCTGCGGCAATGCGATCCGCCCGGTGACGACGTGCGACGGATCGAAACCCGGATTGACCTCGAGCGCCTTGGCAAAGCTCTGGATCAGAAGTCCCGCACCCGTGAGCAGCATCAACGCCACGGCGACCTGCGCCACGACGAGCGTGCTGCTGAGCGCGCGCACGCCGCGGCCCGACGACGCGCCGCGCGTGCCCCGCTGAATCACTTCGGCCAGGTTGGTTCGCAGCACGTGAAAAACGGGGATTAGTCCGATCAACACGCCGACCACGAGCGAGAGCGCCACGGCGAAGCCGAGCACGCGCAGATCGATCGTCGCGGCCATGGCCTCCGGCAGCATTTTCGCGAGGTAGAAATTCGTCGCCTTGAGCGCGCCCCACGCGAACAGCACGCCGAGCACGGCGCCGAGGCCGGTGAGCAGCAGGCTCTCGAGCAGCAACTGCCGCGCGATGATGCGCCGGCTCGCGCCGAGCGCCGAGCGGATCGCCAGCTCCGATTGGCGGGCGTTCGACCGCGCAAGGAGCAGGTTGGCGACGTTCACGCAGCCGATGAGCAGCACGAACGCGACGCCGCCCTGAAGCAGCAACAGCGTGGGCCGCACGGGCTCGACGCGCTGCTCCTGCACGCCGCCGACGTTCATCGTCATGCCGGAACGTTCGACAAAGGCTTTCAACGGCGGTGGGCCGGCGTCGACGTAGATTTTCTCGAGCGTCTTGGCTTCGGCGTCGGCCGCGCCGATCGTCGCGCCGGGCTTCAGTCGGCCGTAAAGATTGATGCCTACGCCGTAGCGCCCCTGCGGATTCTCCGCGCCCGCCGGCCAGCTCAGGGGCATGACGAATTTCACGCGCGCGTCGAAAGCCTCGAACTCACGCGGCGCCACGCCGATGATCTTGTAAGCATCGCCGTCGATGCGGATTTCCCGCCCGATCACCTCCGGGCTCTCGTTGAACTGCGCGCGCCAAAACGACTGGGTCAGCACCGCGACGCGGTCCGCGCCCTGCTTGTTTTGCTCCTTGGTGAAGAAGGTGCCGAGAATCGGCTGCACGCGCAGGATCGAGAAGATCTCGGAGGTCGCCTTGGCCGCCGGCGTGCGCACCACCGCGCCCTCCTCGCCGACCATGTTGTAGGAAAACGACCACAGGCCGAGCGTCTCGTAGGACGTCGCGTTCTTCGAGTAGTCGAGATAGAAAGGGATGTTCGCCGGCATGTGGGGCAGACCCGCCTTCTTCGCCGACGTGTAGAGTTCGACGATCCGAGCCGGCTCCGAAAACGGCAGCGGCTTCAGCATCAGCGAATACACCGTCGAAAAAATCGCGGTCGTCGCGCCGATGCAGAGCGCGAGCGTGAGCAGCGTGGTAGCGGCGAAGCCGCGGCTTTTCCAAAGCAGGCGAAACGCGTGGCGCAGGTCGCCGGGGACGCCGGCAAGCAAGCCGCTGGAACCCGTAGCGGAGGCGTGGGGGTGGGACATGTTGCGTGAGAACCCTGCGAAGCGGACCAAAGTTACACCAATTCCCTGCTCCGGGAGTTTCACCCGGCCCTGCAATCAAAATTTTCTCGCTCCAACACACGGCTTTGCTTCAGCCCGGAAGCGGCTATTTTTCCCGCATGGATCCGAAGACGATCGCCAACGAAATCTGCGATCAGGCCGATGACTTCCTCGCCGGGGTGCGGAAACGCGACGAAGCCAAGGCCGGCATCGCGGAATACCTCACCCTCCACCACCGCTCGCTCGCGCCCGCCGACAAGAAGGCCATCATCGATCAGACGATGCGCATCCTCGACAACGAGGGCTTTTTCGAGGCCGAAGCCGGGGGCGAAGGCGAGGACGCAGGCGATTTTTCCGAGGCCGGGGAAAGCTGATCCGTTCCGTTCAGTTGCGCGGGCGGGAGAATTTCTCGACGGCGCACGCGAGCTCGTGCTTGCGCACCGGCTTGGAAAGGAATCCCGCCATGCCGAGCGATTCGCAACGCGTCCGGTCCTCGGTGCTGCTGTTGGCGGTCAGCGCCACAATCGGCGGCGTCCGCGAACCGTCCCGCCGCCGGATCGCCGCCGTCGCCTCGTAGCCGTCCCGCACCGGCATGCGGCAATCCATGAACACGAGGTCGTAGCGCTTCTGGGCCGTGCGAGTGATCGCCTCGTCGCCATTGGCGGCGACATCCACCGTGCAGCCGAGCGACTCGAGCATCGACTTCGCGATGTAGCGATTCACCTCATCGTCCTCGACCAGCAGGATCGCACGCGGAGCGAGTTTCAGCGGGACCGTCTCCGTCCGCACAACCGGCGCCCGCGCCGGGCGGCGCAGACGGCTGAGTTCCTCGACCAAGTATTCAGGATGCAACAACGGCTTGCGAACGAGGCCGGCAGGCGCGAGTTCGGCGGCGTCCTCGAGCTCGAACCCCCAGGGGGCTGCGAGAATCACCGGGAGCTTTGTCGGATCGTTCTGCCGCCACTCCAGAAGCGCCGTGCGCTCGAGCACCGCAACCGAGAGATCGATCAACAGCGCGGTGAACCCGCCGCCCCGGAGCCGCTCGCGCGCTTCCGCCACGCTGCCGGCGGTCACGACCTCCACCCCGGTTCGAATCCCGATCGCCGCAATCGCCTCCGCGGCCGCCGGCAAATCGTCGATCGCGAGCACGCGCCAGCCTCGTGACGACATCGCCACCGCGGGCAATTCCACCGGCAGATCGATCACGAAGGCGAATGTCGAACCGCGTGCCCGCTCGCTGACGATTTCGATCCTCCCGCCCATGAGTCCAACGAGGTGCTTGCAGATGGCGAGGCCGAGCCCGGTTCCGCCATAGCGGCGCGTCGACGACGCGTCTTGTTGGGTGAACTTGTCGAAGAGGCGCTCCTGCGCCTCGGGTGCGATTCCGATTCCGGTATCCTCCACCGAAAATCGCATGCGCTCCGAACCGGCGGCCGCTCCCGGCTCACGGCTCACGCGCACCACGATATGCCCGCGGTCGGTGAACTTGATCGCGTTGGAAATGAGATTGAGCAGCACTTGGCGCAACCGTCCCGCGTCACCTACGACCATCCCCGGCAGATCCGGCGCCAGCACCAGGACGAGTTCGAGTTCCTTCTCCAGCGCCTTGGCGTGCAAGGTCTCGATCGCATCGATCACCGGCTGGCGCGGCTCGAACGACTCCTGCGCGAGGGTCACGTGCCCCGCCTCGATTTTCGAGAAATCCAGCACGTCGTTCAACAGCGTCAACAGTCCGCCCGCGCTGACCCGCAACGCATCGAGAAACTCCCGCTGAGTGGCATCGAGCGTGGTGTCAGCGAGCAGATCGGCCGAGCCGACAATGCCGTTCAGCGGCGTCCGGATCTCGTGACTGACGGTGGCGAGGAAGTCACTCTTGGCCGTGCTGGCGGCGGCCGCTGCTTCCTTCTCCCGTCGTTCGTGCTCGGCCCGCGCCTGGGCCTCTGCGACGAGCCGCTCGTGCTCGAGACGTTCGCGTTGCCGGCGCAGTCGCAGGCTCTGCGCCATCCACGCCCCGGCGCCCACCAGAGTGGCGAGCAGCACAACACCGCCGTAGCGAAACCAGAGCGTCTCCCAGACATGCGGCGCCAGCTCGAGCACGGGAATCTCGGCGGCCGGCCCACGGCGTCCATCGCGGCCGACCGCGCGCACGGCGAACCGGTAGCGGCCGGGCGCGAGTTCAAACAGATCCACCCGGCGATTCGGTCCGGCATCGCGCCACTCGTTGCGTCCGCCATCGAGCGAATATTCGAACCGCAGCGTCTCCGCGTCGGTGAGGTTGACGGCGGAAAAACTCACCGACACGCGGCGCGTGCCGGCCGGCAGCGAAACCTTCTCCACCCGCGCGATCGGCTGCGAAACACCGTCGACCTCCAAACCAGTGAGAAAAGTCGGTGGCATCGGCACCGCCTCGAATCGCTGCCGCGGTTCGAGGAACGTCACGCCGCGCATTGTCGCGATGACGAAGCGCCCGTCACTCGTGCGCCGCCACAGCGGCGAAACGCCATCGCGCAGCGCGAACGGCAGTCCGTCGGTCTGGTCGATGAGCACGAAGTCCAAGGCGGGGGCTCCCCCGCCCAGCCACCGCTCCACCGATTGGCGCGTGATGCGCAACAGCCCGCGGTCCGTGCCGGCCCAAATGTTGCCATCGTCATCGTGGAAGATCATTTGGGCGATTGCCGGAGGGAGACCCGACGCACTGGTGACGCGATGCCACGCGCCATTCGCGCGCACGACCAAGCCGCCGTCCTCCCACGCCACCCACAGCCGGCCCGCCGCATCGCAATGCACGGCCTCAACGCCAGCCACGCGATCCGCCACCGTCTCGTGGCGCACTTGATCCGCCTTGAACGCAAACAGCCCCGCGCGGCGGCTCGCCGCCCAGATCGTCCCGTCCACATCTTCCGCGAGCGCGTGAAAACGCGTGGCCGGCACGCCTTCCTCCGGCGTGTAGATGCGAAACTGTCCGGCGCGCTCGCGCGCGACGCCGGTGTTGGTCACAATCCAGAGCGAACCGTCGCGCGCCGCGTGGAGACCGTAGACGACTTCGTCGCCGGTGCCCGAACGCGGATGGAGCAACGTGTCGGAGTCGCTGACTTCCAACGCACCTTCACCAAATGTGCCCGCCCAGATGTGTCCCCGCGCGTCACGCTCCAGTGTCATCGGCCATGAGCCGGTCGGCCGGAACCGCTCGCCCAAGGGCGCGGGCGCCGGTTGAAACACGCCGTCGCGCAACAACACCACGCCGCCGCCGTGCGTCGCGACGAGGAACTCGCCCGGTGCGGTTTCGAGCACGCTGTTGACGACCGGCTGCTTCAAGCCGGCCTGCCGTCCGAGTGTGAGCACACGGTTCGGTCGCAAGCGAGTCAGCCCACCGCCGTTGGTTCCGAGCCAGATGTTGTGTGCGCTATCCTCGAAGACAGCCTGCACGGCGTCGTTCTCGAGCCCCTCTTCCATCGTGACACGAAGCCATCGGTTGGGCGCCAGCCGGGCGTAGGCACCGCGGGTGGAACTGGCGATCCAGAGCCGTCCGCGCGAGTCCTCCAGCAGACGGATGTAATCCGGCGGCAGAAACTCGGGCCGAGGAAAATCCTCCACCACACCGCCGCCGCGCCAGCGGACAATCCGGCCGCGAATCGCGATCCAGACGCCGCCTCGAGCGGAGGCCGCGATGCCGCCCAATTGCTCGCGCGGATCGTCGGAACTGAAGATGACGTCCCACTTGCCGTTTCGCCACAGACAGATGCGTTGCGGCTGCGTGAGCCAGAGATTCCCCTCGTCGTCGGTCGCCAACGCCGACCCTTGAATCGTCCGCGGCCCGATGTCCGGCAAAGGCAACTCGCGGAAGTGCTCCCCGTCGGCGCAGGTGAATGCCTTGCCACCGAACGTGACGAGAATCTGGCCGTTCAACTCGACGAGGGAGTGCGAGGGCTCCATGGGGATGCCCTGCTCGGCGCCATACCAGCGCCATTTCCCATCGTGCATGCGCCCCAAGCCGCGATTGCCCGCGAGCCAGAGAGCGCCATCACGCGCCACCAGCATGTGCAGCACCATGCCGTCGTGCAGCGCCGGCGCATCCGGCGGCGCAATCACCTCGAACCGCATGCCATCGAAGCGAGTGAGATTCGAATACGAACCGATCCACAAGTGGCCGTCCGCCGTTTGGGCGAAAGAGGTCGGCGCCACGTGCGGATAACCCGCCTCGACCGTCCACACTCGCACGTGGAATTCAGCCGTCGCGGGCGTGAAAATATCCCGCTGCGCCAGCACAGTGCCTGCAACAAGGAAGCAGGCGGCGAGGAATAACTTGCGGGCGCGTGCGGGAATTCGTCCTGTGAGTATCACGTGGTTCGTAGGGCCCTATGGACCTACTGTTTCTCGCGCCCTTCCACGCGTCCAGCTTCGTTTCGATTTTATGAACTACTCCAGCCCTGACCTTGGCCAACATCCCCCGCGCAGCCCGCGCGCCCGCCTCGGCGGCTATGCGCACCTGCCCCGCCTGCTCGACAAGGCCCGCGCCCAACTCGCCGGCAAGATGGGCGAATACAACTGGAACTGCCCGCTCGACCAGCGCTTCTTCGCTTTCGTCGGCGTCACGGCCGACGCGCTGCTCGCCGCCGTGAAGGAGGGCAAGGGCGACGCCGAGATGCTCGAGTGGCTTTCAGCCAACCAGCAGCCCAAGCGCGCCGCCTGGGAAATTCTCGCCTGGTCGCAATGGCTCGAAAGCCTCGCGCCCGGCGACGTCACACGCCACGAGACATTCGCGGAGCACATCCGGAAGATGGCGCCGAAACGCGACGACATCCGCACGATGTTCGACCGGCTGGAGCTCGACGACTACTTCAGCTTCGGCGGCAAGGCGTGAACCTGCCGTCGGCATCGCGCCGACGTCCCGAAGAAGACCGGCGAAGAGCCGGCGCGTCTCTCACGGCATCAACCGCTCGACCGTCCACTTCCCGTCGGGCTGGCGTCGATACATGAACCGATCGTGCAGCCGGTTCGGACGCCCCTGCCAAAACTCAAACGTCTCCGGCGTCACGCGATAGCCGCCCCAATTCGTCGGCAGCGGGATCACGCCCTGTGCAAACTTCGCCTTCATCTCGGCGAACTTCTGCTCCAGCAGCGCGCGCGTGGTGATGACCGAACTCTGTCGCGACGCCCAGGCCCCGATCTGGCTGTCGCGCGGTCGCGACAGGAAATACTTCAGCGACTCCGCCGCGCCGATCTTGTCCGCCCCGCCGGTGACGACGACCTGTCGCTCGAGCGGCAGCCACGGAAACATCAACGCCACCCGCGGATTCGCCCCGAGATCACGGGCCTTGGCACTCTCGTAGTTGGTGTAGAAAACGAAACCGCGCTCATCGAAACCCTTCAGCAGGACGGTGCGCAAGTTGGGGCGGCCCGTCGCGTCGGCGGTGGCCAGTGACATGGCATTGGGCTCCAGCACCTGCGTCTCGATCGCCTCCCGCATCCAGAGGTCGAACTGCGCGAACGGACTGACGTTCAGGTCGGGCAGATCGAGCGAGCGCGACGCGTAGTTGCGGCGGAGTTCCTGCAGGTTCATGCCGCGCAGCTTCGCGATTCGTTCCGCCCGAGGCAAGCAGCCGGCGCGTGTCGCCGGCACAGTTCTCCGCTGCGACACGCGCGACAGGAAGTTTGACGCTCCCCGGGGTTGTGCTTCCGTCAGGACTGTGTCCGTCGCCATCGCCCGCCTCCCTCTCCTTCTCGCGTTCAACCCGAGCAATCAGCTCGCGGTCGCCGTGGACGGCGCGCGCGTGCGCTTGCCCTTCGCCGGTGACCGGGCGGCCGCGGACTTGACCCGCTCCTTCCCGGCCCGCACGGAGCCGGCCGAGTATTTTTCGTTCACGCACGAAGGCACGGAATGGGCCGTATCGTTCGTGCAAGTCACGACTCCCGCGGCGGCCGGCGACCTCGCCTTTCGCTCGATCGAACAACTCGAGCGCCAGGGCGACCGCCTCGATCCGCTGCTCGCCGCCGTGCTGCCGCGGCTCGAGCCGCACCTGATCGAGATTCCCTACCTGCACCTCGGCGAGAACGACTACATCTACCGGTTCCGCGTCGAGAAGGACCGCAACCGCTCGATCTACGAGCAGGACGACACCGCGCGCGCCCTCTACCAGAGCAAGCTGTGCGAAGCCATCAAGGCCCTCTCGCGGACCAACGAGCGCTCGGCCTCCACGCCGGCCGTGCTCGATTTCGGCGCGGTGCACTACGTCATCCCCAGCCATTTCGGTTTCTGCCTCGGCGTGAAAAACGCCATCGAGCGCGCCTATGAATCGCTCGCGGAGAATCCCGGCCGCCGCGTCTTCATGCTGAGCGAGCTGATCCACAATCCGTTCGTGAACGAGGACCTCCTGCGCCGCGGCCTGCGCTACCTGCAAACCGACAAAGGCGTGCCGTTCACCGTCAGCGGCCGACCAGCGAACGCCGATCAGCCTGAGCCGTGGCTGTGGGATTCGCTGACCAGCGAGGACGTCGTGATCATCCCGGCCTTCGGCGCCACCGACGAGGACAAGAAGCGCCTCATCCGCAAAGGCATTCGCGTCGCGCAATACGACGCCACGTGCATGCTCGTGGAAAAGGTCTGGAAAGCGGCCCGTGCATTCGGCCGCGAGGGGTTCACGGTCGTCATCCACGGCAAAAGCGAGCACGAGGAGACGAAGGCGACTTTCTCGAACACCCGCCGCTACGCGCCCGCCATCATCATTCGTTCGCTCGACGAGGCGCGGCTCCTCGGCGACTACATCGCCAACCCCACGCCAGAGGGACGCGCCGCCATTCTCAAGAAATTCGAAGGCAAGACCACGCCCGACTTCGATCCCGCGCTGCACCTCGACCGGGTCGCCATCGTCAACCAGACGACGCTGCTGATGAACGAGACGGCGACCATCATCGACTACTTCAAGTCCATCTTCGCGGCAAAATACGGCGCGGCGGCCGGACTCGAGCACGTCGGCGGCGCAGGCAAGAAGGACACCCTTTGCTACGCGACGCAGGTGAACCAGGACGCCCTCGCCCGCGCGCTGGGCGAGCCGCTCGACGCGGCCTTCGTGGTCGGCGGCAAGAACTCGTCGAACACCTACCAACTCTACCGCGTGTGCGAGCAAAAGCTCGGTGGCCGCGCCTTCTTCATCCAATCGGAGTCCAGCATCCGCTCGCGCTGCGAGATCGAACACTACGTTTTTCCCGCCAGCGGCCACGGCAAAGGCGGACACACGGAAGTGCACCCGCTGTGGTCGCACGCCGATACGGCGTCCAAACGCGTGCTCATCACCGGCGGCGCATCGTGTCCCGACGGACTGGTCCAGCAGGTGATCACACGCATCAACTCCTTCTTCCCGGCCACGGCGTTGCGCTCGATCGACGACGTCCTCGCCGATTTGGGAAAATAAAAAAGCCGGGCGCGAAGCCCGGCTCGGGAGAGGCGCAAGGGCGCGAGCGTCAGAACTTGAAGTTCATGCCACCACGGATGCCCATGGCGTTGCCGAAATCGATCTTCGCCGTGCGGCCGCCCACTTCCATGTCGTAGGAGCCGAACTTCTGCATGTTCACGCCGGCATAGAAGCCCGTGCGCTCGGTCGCGGCCCAGTCAAGGTTCACGTCGGCGTAGAGACCGCCGAGGAACGCGCTCTTCGCGTCGTCCGCCTCTTCGGTGATCGGCTCGGGCAAGTCAGCAACGGTAAGGCTTTCGAAGACCGTGTAACGCGTGCCGCTGAAAGCGCCCGCCATGCCGATGCTCGCGCTCAGGCCGAGACGCTCGGTCAGCTGCGCGCGGATTTGCGGCCCGAGGCGCAGCATGAAATAGGCGCCCTTGATCTTCCAGTTGCCGTCGATCGCCGCGCCACCTGCCGTGGTGACGGTCTTGCCCGTGCCGGCGACGGTCGTGTCGGGCGTCGCGCTGACGGGCACGGTCGTTTCGAGCGAGTTGTCATTGCCGTCGACGGTGGAATCGAAGTCCCCGAAAGTGGGACCGCTCTTCACTCCGTCCGGCAACGTGCCGCCGAGGCGGAAATAGTCGCTGTAAACCGAGAGCGTCGCGCGCACGGCGCCGCCGGTCTTTGAGTGGACCGGGTTCAACGCGATGCCGCCGGCCAAGCCCCACTCGAAGCGATTGCCGAGCTTGCCGAACGCGCGGGACATCGAGAGTTCGATGCCGCTGTTCATTCCTTCCTTTTTCTCCGCGAAGGCACCTTCCGATCGTGCGCTGTAGTTGCTCATCCGGAGCAGCGACCCGTCGATCAGGCCGGCGGAGGCCGCCGACCACTCGCGGCTGAAGGCGGCGTTGTAGCTGAGTCCCTCGCCCACCACCTTATCGGTCAACGGACCGCCTTCCTCGGCTCGCGTCACTTGGTGCGCGCGATAGCGGCCATTGCCGATCGGCTCACCGTAAAAGGTCGGCGTGCCCACCTTGGTCGCCTGATCGGGCGCGTTCTTCGTTTCGAACGGGTCGCGCAGCGCGTCCTTCTTCACGTAGCCGGTGTCGTAGACGTAGTTGCCCGAGGCATCCGGACCAGTCGTGCGAATGCTGGAGATGCTACCGAGGTTGCCGAACCGCACCGAGGCGCCCTTGTTCAGGATGCGAACGCCGAAATTGAGGTTGTTCTTCGGCACATACCATTCGTCGGTGGGAAGCGTGAGGGCGAGATTGGCCTCTTCGTCAGTGGACGACGCGGATTGCGCAAAAGCCGGGGCAACGAGCGCGGCCAACAGGGCCACCGTGGAAACGGAACGAAGGTTCATTCAGGAAAGGGAGAAAGCAGAGTAGGATGGCTTGGAAAAGCCAATTCAAACCTTGTTCCCTACGCTTTTTCCCTGATTTCCGGCGGTTCGTCCCCTCCCAAACCGAGTTGCCGGGCCTTCCGCTTCAAATCGTCCGCGAGCTGCTCGAGTTCCGTTTCCTTCTCCTGCTGGTCCTGCATCTTCGAGAACAGCCTGGCTTCGCTCTGCTCCAGAAACTCCTCCCGCTCGCGCAGGGCCGCGCGCTGCTCCTTCAATGCCGCTTCCTGTCGGTCGAGCTCTTCCTTCAGCTTCTTGAACGCCTCAAATTCCTCTCCCGAGACGGCCGGACCGGCGGCAACCGTTTGTCTTCTGGCGGCCGCCACGACGCGTTCGCGGGCCGCCAGAAGCGCCTCCGCCTCGGCCAACTCCCGCTCGCGCTCCGCCAGCCTCGCCTGCGCCTCGCTCACCGCCAAATCGCGTTCCGCAAGTTTCGCCTCCAAGGCTCGGATCGCTTTCTGTAGTTCGTCCACTTGGGTGCCGCTGAGTTTCGGCGCTTCCCCACCCCACGGAGTCCGCGATTGCGCGAGGATCGCATCGATCGACTTCCGAGCCTCAACGGTCGCCGCACTCGTGGCAGCCGCTGCCTCCTGCGCCCGCAGCAACGGACTGGCACGACGCGGCAGAATCAGGGGCTTGCTGCCGCCGCCCGAGGGCTTGGGCGTGACGATGCCCGGAGGCGCCACGAAGCTCGGGGGCTTCGGGAACGGCGGCGGGAGGCCGGCGGCAGGGGGCGGGTTGTTCTCCACGCCCACGAATTAACGCCCAAACAGCCGCGAAAACAAGCCGCCCTTCTTCGGCGCGACCGGCGCCGCAGCGGAGGAATTCAGCTTCGACGCCCAGGCGGCGCGGAAAAAACGCGCGGCGATCGCCTCGCGCACCGGATCGCCGATCACCACGAGTTCGCGCTCCAAGGAACCGCCGGCGTTCAGTTTCGCCACCAGAGCGGCTGCCGCATCCTTGAACCAGTCGAGCGTCGCGTTCACGGCGGTTTGCACACGCTGCTCGGCGCGGGCCTGCGCATCCGCCGACAACCCGGCCGCCGCCGCCTCCGTGCCGGCAAGCTTCGCGCCGAAGGCCTTGGCCAAGGCGACCTGTTCCGGCCGGCCGACCGCGGCCGCCGCGAGTCCGAGCGCCTCCGGCAAATGGAGGCCACTCGAACCCTTCCGGAACGGCAAAAACTGGCCGATACCTTCCTCGTCGCCGTGCGACAGCGCGTTCAGCAAGGCGCGGAAATCCCCGCCGATCACGACGCGCGTCGACATCTGCTGCGCGAGATTGGCGAACTCGCCGATCGTCGCCACGCCCTCCGACGCGCACACCGCGCGTGTGCCTTCGCTCAGATTCACCAACGCGAGCGGGTAGGCCTCCGGAATGCCAAGGCGACCGAGCGTCTTCAGCACGGTGTTTTCCTTCGATGCGCTCTCCTCGACCTGCGCGACCATGTCGCCAAACGGGTCGTCGAACGCGAGTGTCTCCTTGAGGATGCCGATGAGGTGATCGACGCGCTTCTCGCTGCCGGCGATCTCCGGCAGCATCAGCAACTCCTCATAGTTGAAATCGATGTATTTCGACGGCTTCTCCTCCTCGCCTTTCACCGGCCAGTCGGCGGTGTCGAGGTTTTGCGCGAGGCTGCTCAGCGAGGTGTCCGCCATGATGGAGCTGTGGAAACGCTTGCGGACGTCTTCCCAGTCTTTCGCGGTGTATTTGGCCATGGTGTCCTCCGTCAGGTTGCGGGCGCGTGCCCGACGATTTCGGCGGCGAGCTGGCGGTAGTCGTTCGTGACGCTGTCGGTCTCCGTGCCCTCGGAGCCGACGAGCGCGACCGGCAGGCCGAGCGTCACGGCGCGTCGCACGACGATCGCGTCGCGAATTTGCGTGGAGAAAATCTTCGCACTCGGCGCGCAGCCGCGTTTCTGCGCCTTGAATTGATTCAGGCGGAGCTGCATTCGCATCTTCGGCACCTCGATGTCGACGTTCGTCTTGATCGCGTTGAACACGATGCCGTAGACCTGCGCCGAGGGCCCCATCGCCGCGGTGCGGAAGCTCGCCGAACTCTGCTGGAAGCGCATGAGTTTCTCCACGAGCAGCGTGAAACCAATCAGCGACAGCGCGTCGGGATTCGACGGCACGTAGATCTCGTTCGCGCAGAAAATGGCGTTTTGCGACGCGCGCAGGATGTTCGGCGGGCAATCGAAGAGGATGACATCGTAGTCCTTCTCCACCTCGGCCAGCTGCTCCTGGAAGATCGCGTAGCTCGGCCGCTTCGGATCGGGCTTATATTCGCCCTCGAGATCGACGAGGTTGAACGTCGTCGGAATCAGATCGAGGCCCGGCAGGAGCTTCTCGCCCTCCTTGCCCTCGACGACGCTCTTGATGATCAAGTCGCGCACCCGCGCGGTGCCGGGATCGAAAATCGAATAGATCGCGCCCACGCCGCTGGCGTTGATCTTGTTCCAGCGATCGAGCTTCAACAGCCAGATGCTCGCGTTCGATTGCGTGTCGAAGTCCACCAGCAGGACCCGCATCCCGCGTTGCGCGAGCGCGGCGGCGGTGTTGACGATCAGGGAGGTTTTGCCGACGCCGCCCTTGTAATTAATGAATGCGATTTTGCGGGCCATCAGGGGTATCGCGACGCGCGAGGATGGCGGCAACCCGCCCAAACCCGCGAGTTAAAAAACCTTTGAATCACGCCCTCGCGCGGCGCGACTTTCGGTTTTTCTTTTGCCGAATCTTCCGCCCTGCTTCGCGCCATGTCCGAGCCTTCGCTGCAAGACCGATACTCCCCGCAAAGCATCTGTTTCGGCTGCGGCCCCGCCAACCCCAAGGGCCTGCACATCCAAAGCCACGTGCGCGGCAGCGAGGTCGTCGCGACCTGGACGCCCGAGAAGCACCACGAAGCTTTCCCCGGCGTGCTCAACGGCGGCATCATCGGCTCGCTGCTCGACTGCCACTGCAACTGGACCGCTGCCTGGCATCTCATGCAGCAGGGCAAGCTCGAGAAACCGCCGTGCTGCGTCACCGCCGACTACGCGATCAAGATGATGCGCCCCACCCCGACCGATGGCCCCGTCGAGCTCACCGCGCGCGTCGTCGAGTCCACCGCGGACCGCGCCGTTGTCGAGGGCGTGCTCACCGCCGGCGGCAAACCGCGCGCCACCTGCCGCGGCACCTTCGTCGCCGTGCAGCCGGGACATCCCGCGTATCACCGCTGGTAAGCGTTTACCGCCGCGCGTGCCCGACTCAGCGGCGCCCCACGCGATTTCACCTCGTCGTAACGCAGCCGTCGCACGCGCGCCACATTGCGATGCCATGCTGCGGCGATGCCCGCCGCCCACATCCTCGCCGTCGACGACGAACCGGAAATCCTCGATCTGATCGCCTATCAGCTCCGCAAGGCCGGCCACTCGGTGGCGACCGCCGGCAACGGCTGGGAAGCGCTCGCCGAAGTGCGGCGCCAGCGCCCTGACCTCATTCTCCTCGACCTGATGCTGCCGGACCTCGACGGCTTCGGCGTCTGCGAAATTCTCCGCCGCGACGCCGCGACGGCGACGATTCCCATTGTGATCATTTCCGCGTGGGCCTCGGCCGACTCGCGTCACCTCGGCCTCGAACTCGGCGCCCTCGATTACCTGACCAAGCCGTTCAGCCCGCACGAGCTGGTGCAGCGCGTGAATCGCCTCACCGAGGTCCGTGCGGACCGAGCGGCAAACTGAAGGTCAGTCGCGATCGGTCATCGTAAACCCGATCGGCACGACCATCCGGAACGGCACCGGCTTGCCGTGGCGCTTCCCGGACTCGAAGCGCCACTTCAACACCGCGCGCACCGCCGGCTCCTCGAACTCGCGCGCGGAGCTCTTCAAGACCCGCGCAGACGTCACCCGTCCGCTGGCATCCACGTCGAACTCCACCGTCACGCTGCCCTCGACGCCGGCGCTGCGCATCGCGAACGGATACTCGGGCGGGATCTGGGCCTTCGCGCGCGGGTGAGCGTCGAGCTGCTCCATCGTGAAGATGCCCGGCCCACGGGGATCACCCACGACGGGCGCGCCGGTCGTGCCATCGCCCCAATCCTTGGGGATTTTATCGGCCTTCACGTCGACCTTGGCTGACGGCGGCGTGAACGGATCCACGACCACGTCGGGCCGCACGTCGACGGAGCGGTCCTCCGTGACCGGCTTGACCGGGCCCGGCTTGCTCAGCGGCTTCACGGCCTCGACCGCGGGATCGGGGTCGACCTTCGGGGTGATCAGCTCGACCGGCATCGGCGGAAGCTTGATGGGCGGATCGAGTTTGATGCGGTCGATGATGGCCGGAACGTCCGGACGGATACCGAACAGCAACACGACGTGGAACGTCGCTGCGACTAACGCGGGAACGCCGAAGCGTTGAGTCATGGTGGCGGTGTGCATGGCAATCTCCACCTGCACGACGCACGACCGCGCGCTTTATTAGGAGGCGGCGCAAACTTCGTTGCCAAACTGCGGCGCGACCGCGTCACATCGCGGCGTGAAACCCACCGACCTCGCGTTCAGCCAAGCGCTCGGCCTCGTCGCCGCGCCCGCCGGCGCCGAGCACCTGCTCGAGCTGCCGTTCGCGCCGCTCGTGCAGAACCACGTGGGCACGACGCACGCCGCCGCGCAGTTCGCGCTCGCCGAGGCCGCCAGCGCCGCGTGCCTGCAGCGCGACTTTCCCGCGCTCGACGGCAAGGTCTTCGCCGTCGTCCGCGGCGTGCAGCTCAAATACCGCAAGGCCGGCACCGGCGATCTCCTCGCCTTCGCCCGGCCCGACGACCTCACTCGCGCCAACCTCGTCCGCGATCTCGAAACCAAGACCCGCACCGCGGCGACCGTGCTCGTCGAACTGAAGGACCGCGCCGGCAACGTGACCTTCGCCGGCAGTTTCGATTGGTTCATCGCCCGCGCCGAGGCGGCACCGTGATCTCCATGCGCCTCCGCCTCGCCCTCGCCTTTTGCGCGCTCGCCGCCGTCGCCTCCGCGGCCGAACTGCCGTCCTACTTCAGCGACGCGCTGGCGCGTTTCACCTCCGACGCCCCGCGCGGTTGGGCCTACACGCTGACCACCACGCGCGAAGGCGACACCTCGGTTGAGCGCTACGATCCCTCGCGTCCCAAGGGCGGCGAGTGGACCTTGCTCGAACGCAACGGTCGCGCGGCCACCGCTGACGAGATCGAGCGCTACCTCCGCTACAAGGCCAGCAGCACGCCGCCGACCGCGCGCGCCACGTTCGAAAAGGGCGACCTCGATCGCGGGAGCTTCGAGCTCGTGCGCGAGGACGCAGCGACGGCCGTGTTTCGCGGCCGGTTCCGCGAGGATCTCAAGGAGCCGCTGCTCGCGCATCTCGTGCTCGAACTCCAAATCGCGAAAGCCGATCCCGCCGTGGAATCCTTCACGATGCGCCTCGTCGCGCCGTTCACGCCCGCGCTCGGCGTGAAGATGCACGAGCTCGAAGTCGCGATGGAATTTTCTCCTCCGACCGACGACCGCCCCTCACTCCCGCGCGCCTCACGCTCGCGCTTCCGTGGCCGGCTTTTCTTCCTCAAGTCGATCGAGGAAGACCTGCGCATCACCTACGCGGATTTCCAGCGCGTCGTGCCGCACCGCTGAATGGTCGCGTGGTTTTCCGGTAGGGGCGCTTGCCCTCAAGCGCCCAACGAGGGCCGTTGAGGGCAACGGCCCCTACCTCACGGCCGCGTTCACGCCGTCCACTTGTAGACGAGCGTGCTGAGCCCCGGCAGCGTCAGTGTCAGCGATTGCGCCTGTCCGTCGCTCGGCTCCGCGGCGGCGAGACGACTGCCAAAATTCCCCACGCCGTTGCCGCCGTAGATCTCCGCGTTCGTGTTGAACACCTCGCTCCACTGCCCGGCTTGCGGCACGCCGACGCGGTAGTTCGCCCGCTCCACCGGCGTAAAGTTGCCGATCACGAGGTAGAACGTCTTCTCGTCCGGCGCCACGCGGAGGAAGCTCAGGACGGAGTTCTCCCCGTCGTTGGCGTTCACCCAGCGGAACGACTGCGCGTTGAAGTCGTTGGCGGAAAAAACCGGCTCGCTCGCGTAGAGACGGTTCAAGTCGCGCACGACGGACTGGATGCCGCTGTGCAGCGGGGTGTCGAGCAAGTGCCAGTCGAGCGAGCCGTCATGGTTCCACTCGTGCCACTGGCCGAACTCCGCGCCCATGAAGAGCAGCTTCTTGCCCGGATACGTCCATACGAAGCCGTAGAGCGCGCGCAAGTTCGCCGCCTTGTCCCGGTCGGAGCCGGCGCCCATCTTGCCGAGCATCGAGGCCTTCAGATGCACGACCTCGTCGTGCGAGTAGACCGTGATGAAGTTCTCCGAGTATTGGTAGACCATGCCGAACGTGAGCTTGTTGTGCGCCCACTTCCGGTAGACCGGGTCCTTTTGAAAATAGGCCAGCGTGTCGTGCATCAGGCCCATATTCCACTTGTAGTCGAAGCCGAGGCCGCCGTCCTTCGTCGGCCGGCTCACCATCGGAAACGCCGTCGACTCCTCCGCGATCGTGACCGCGCCCGGATAATACTGGTGCACGAGATCGTTCACCTGGCGCAGGAACGCGATCGCCTCGAGATTCTCGCGCCCGCCGTAGCGATTGGGAATCCACTCGCCGGCCTTGCGCGAATAATCGAGGTAGAGCATCGACGCCACGGCGTCCACGCGCAGGCCGTCGATGTGATAGCGGTCGAGCCACGACAGCGCGCTCGCGATGAGAAAGCAGCGAACTTCGTGGCGCCCGTAGTTGAAGATCAGCGTGCCCCAATCCATGTGCGCTCCCAGCCGCGGATCCTCGTGCTCGTAGAGGTGCGAGCCGTCGAATTGCGCGAGCGCAAAACTGTCGCGCGGGAAATGCGCCGGCACCCAGTCGAGGATCACGCCGATGCCGCGCTGGTGCAGGTGGTCGACGAAAAACTGGAAATCCTCCGGCGTGCCGTAGCGGTGCGTCGGCGCAAAATATCCCGACACCTGATAACCCCACGAGCCCGTGTAAGGGTGCTCCGCCACCGGCATCACCTCGACGTGCGTGAAGCCCAGCTTGACGACGTAGTCGGCGAGCAGCGGCGCAATTTCACGGTAGTTCAGCGGACGGCTGCCGTCCTCGAGCACGCGACGCCACGATCCGAGGTGCACCTCGTAGACCGACATCGGCTGGTCGACCTTGCCGGCGTTCTCCGCGCGCTTGGTCATCCATGCTCCGTCGCCCCAAGCGTAGTGCTCCACGCTGCGCACGATCGCCGCGTTGTTCGGCGGTGATTCGAAATACGTGCCGTAAGGATCGGTCTTGAGCCGCTGCTGTCCGTGACGGTCCCAAACCGCGAACTTGTAGAGTTCGCCCTGGGACAATCCCGGCACGAACAACTCCCACACGCCCGACGCGCCCAGCGGCCGCATCGGGTGATAGCGCGCATCCCAACCGTTGAAGTTGCCCACGACCGACACGCGCGACGCGCTCGGCGCCCACACCGCGAACGCCACGCCGGGCACGTCGCCGAGTTTGCGCACGTGCGCACCGAGCTTTTCGTAGATGCGGTGCTCGTTGCCCTCGTTGAAGAGATAGAGGTCCTGCTCGCTGAGCGTCGGCAGGAACGAGTAGGCGTTGTGGACTTGGTGGATGTCCCCCCACGACGTCTGGTAGCGCAGTTGGTGGCGGAACACTTCTTTGCGCTTCGGGATGAACAGCTCGAAAAATCCCTCCGGCGCGAGCCGCTCCATCGCGAGCGCCGGCGCGCCCGGTGCATCGAGGTCCACGACCTCGCACTTCACGGCGCCGCGCACGAACGCGCGCGCCACCACTCCCTTGCGCCGACCCACGGTCACCGGGTGCATGCCCAGCCAACCATGCGGGTTCGACTGGCGGTTCTGAAGGAAGGCGTCGAGTTCCGACTGGGGGATAATCACGGTGCCATCACTTTGTCCGAGCGCCCCGGTGGGTCTAGCGCAAATCGCCCGGCACATTCCTCGCAATTCCCAGTCGAAATCTCGTTGCGCCACCCCAACCGCCCCGACAGTTGAAACGGATGCTTCGCCGCCTGGCTCTCTGCTTCGTGTTCGCCGCTCTCGCGGGCATCGCCGCGCGCGCCCAAACCGCGGGCACGATGCCCGATGTCCGGGGCGACGAATCCGTCTACGACGACAATACTCGGGAACTAGTCGTCCGCGGTCATGCGCGTCTCGTCTGGGGCGAAGTCGTTCTCACCGCCGACGAACTCCGCTACCGCCGCGAGAGCAACACCGTCACCGCGTCCGGACATTTTATTCTCACCCGCGGTTCGCGCCGCCTCGTCGCCGACGAAGGCACCTACGACCTCGCCTCGAACACGCTCCACGTCCGCAACCTCCGCGTCGGCGAATTTCCTGTCTACGTCACCGGCGAGTCCGTCGACGGCACGTTCGACAAACTCGTCTTCACCAACGCCACGATCTTCTTCCGCGAAAACGCCGCCTACGCGCCCTCCATCCGCGCCCGCAAGGTCGTCTACGAAAAAGGCCAGATCGTCTCGGGCGAAGGCCTCGCACTCGGCCTCCTCGGCAGCCACTTTCTCTCGATGCCGACGTTCCAGCACAAGCTCGGGACGGAGCTGTTCTCCTACTTCGTCGGCAAAGTCGGCTATCGCGCCAGCCTCGGCCCATTCCTCGAAGCCGATGGCCGCATCCCCATCGCGCCCGGCGTGAAAGCCGGCGCCGACATCGGTCTCTACGGTTCACGCGGCGTCATGGTCGGCCCCGCCGCCACCTACCGCACGGGCGACGACAACAATTTCGCGACCGGCGGACTCACGAGCGGCTACATCAACGACCACGGCGATCGCAAAACCGACATCCTCGGCCGCGCCGTGCCCGAGAACCGCAGCTTTGTCGAGTGGTGGCACCGCCAACGCGTCGGCGAGCGCTTCACCCTCGACGGCCAGTTCAACTACTGGAGCGACTCCGAGGTGCTGCGCGACTTCCGTCCGAAGCGCTTCTTCCCCGTCCAGCAACCCGACTCCTACCTCGAAGGCACCTACACCGGCGACAACTATGTCCTCAGCGCCTTCTCGCGCGTGCATCCGAACCGCTACCACCGCGTGCAGGAACGCTTGCCCGAAATCCGCTTCGACCTGCTCCCCTCCGAAGCGCCCGCCGGCTTCTACGAACGCGGCTCCGCTTCCCTCGCCGTGCTCGAGGAGGACGCCTACCTCAATCTCCCCAAGCAACGCTCCACCCGTTACGACGCCTACTACGGCATCGAGCGCCCCATCGCCCTCGCGCCGTGGATGACCTTCACGCCCGTCGCCGGCGGACGCCTCACGCACTACGCGAACGCCACCGGCGGCAAGGACACCTACACGCGCGCCATCGGCGAAGTCGGCTTCGATGCCCGCCTCCGCGCCGCCGGCGTTTTCGACTACAAGAATCCGCTTTGGGACATCGACGGCCTGCGCCACCTCGTCGAGCCGCGCCTCTCCTACCGCTACGCGCCCAAAGCCGACACCGGAGCGCGCTACATCCCGGCGATCGACCATCGCGTCTTTTCGACCTACCTGCAGCCGCTCTCGATCGGCGACCAGCGCAACATCGACGACCTCGACGCGATGAACACCGTGCGCCTCTCGCTGAACAACACGCTCCAAACCCGCAGCTCCACCGGCTCGCGCGACCTCGCGGCGCTCAGCTTCGCCGCCGACTACCGCTTCGAACGCAAGCTCGGCCAGCGCCCGCTCACCGATCTCCACACCGAGCTCGCGCTCACGCCCGCCGACTGGATCACGTTCTCCGTCTACGAACGCTTCACGCCGCAGACCTCCGAGCAGCAGGAGCTGAACTACGCCCTCGAAATCACCGATCAGGAATGGTGGGCTGCGAAGCTCAGCTCGCATTTCCTCCGCAACGACTACCAGGAATACGCGCTCGATTACCGCCAGCGCATCAACGAAGTCTTCGACGTCGTCGGCCGCTGGCGCTACGACGTTCGCAACAGCCGCTTCAACGAGCAAACCTACGGCATCTCGCAGCGCCTCGGCCAAACCTGGGCGATCAAATACGAAGTCTCCTTCTCCGAAGGCCCGCGCCGCGAAAGCAGCTTCGGCTTCAACCTCGAAGTCGAACTCCTGAAATTCTGAGCGAGCAACGCGCGATGCGCTACCTTTCCGGATTTCCGAAACCGCGTTCGTCGCGTGCGGTAGGGCGGGACCGCCGGGCCCGCCGCGAATCAGGGAATAGCTCGCCCACACTTCTCGCGGTGACGAAACCTGGGCAAATTCGCCTGCCATGAACCCGCGCATCGCCGCGAACCAGCAGCGCACGTTCCTCGCGCAACTCGCCGTCGTGCTCCCGCACGTCCGCACCGACAGCGCGCTCCCGCGCCGCATCAAGGAACTCCTCGGCCGCAATCGCGCCTTCGGCTCCCGCGACCGCCGCCTCTACCGCGAGCTGCTCTACACCGTCATCCGCTACCTGCCGTGGTTTGAGCCGCTCCTCGCCAGCGACGAAAACGCCGCCGCGCAACTCGCCGCCTGGCTCGCGCCGGAAATGAAGGACACCGCCGCCTATCGCGCCGCGCTCCTCGAAGGCTGGCCCGCGACTCCCCCCACGCTCGCCGAGAAATCCGCCGTCCTCCGCGCCCGTTTCTCCGCCCCAGGTAGGGCGAGTCGTCCCGACGAGCCGCCCACATCCGTCGACGACAACAACTTCGCCCCCACCACTCTCCTCCCCGCGTGGTTCCGCGAGCACTGCCCCGAAGCTTTCTCGTCGGCGCAGCTCGATGCGCTCCTCGCCCGCGCACCGATCTGGATTCGCCTCCAAGCCAACGACCGCGAGATGGTTCTCGACGAGTTCCGCCGCAAGGGCTGGGAGCCGCGCGCCACTCCGGTTTCGCCCGACGCCTTCGCGCTGCCGCCCAACGCCGAGGTCGCGAACACCGACGCTTACCGCCGCGGCTTCGTCGAGATTCAGGACGTCGGCTCGCAACTCGTCCTCGCTCACGCTCCCGTCGCGCCCGGCGAGCGCTGGCTCGACGCCTGCGCGGGCGCCGGAGGCAAATCGCTCCAACTCGCCCACGCCGTCGAAGCCGCCGGCCGCGTCGACGCCACCGACATTCGCCCCGCGATGCTCGAGGAGCTGCGCGAACGCGCCACCCGCGCCCGCCTCACAAACGTCCGCCTCGTCCGCGCCGCCGACGGCGTCTACGACGGCGTTCTGGTCGACGCGCCGTGCAGCGGCTCGGGCACGTGGCGCCGCCTGCCGCACATGAAGTGGCACACGCAACCGGCCACGATCCCGCAATTCGCCGCGCAACAACTCGCCATCCTCTCCGCCAACGCCGCGCACGTCCGCCCCGGTGGGTTGCTGGTCTACGCGACGTGCTCGCTGAGCCACGTGGAAAACCACGACGTCGCGGCCGCGTTCCTCGCCACGCACGCGGAATTTTCCGCCGAAAAGCCGGCGCGCGATCTCGGCGACCGCTTCGACGGCGCCGGCACCACATTGCTGCCCGCCACCCACGACAGCGACGGCTTCTACGTCGCCCTCCTCCGCCGCCGCGCCTGAGCGATTTCCCCCTTGCGCGCCCTCCGCGCCGTCCCTCGACTCGACCCGTGGTCGCCGAAGCCGATTATCGCATCAAACTTCCCGTTTTCGAGGGTCCGCTCGATCTCCTGCTCTTCCTCATCCGCAAGAACGAGCTGGATATCTACGACATCCCGATCGAGTCGGTGACCAAACAATACCTCGAAGTCCTCTACGCGATGAAGGACTTGGAACTCGAGGTCGCCGGCGAGTTTTTCGTCATGGCCGCCACGCTGATGGAGATCAAGAGCCGCATGCTCCTCCCGAAGCACCAGCAAGCCATCGACCCGAACGCCGACGACGAGGAACTCGATCCGCGCTGGGAACTCGTCCACCAGCTCCTCCAATACAAGAAATTCAAGGAAGCCTCCGGCAAACTCGGCGAGATGGCCCGCTATACGCAGGACATGCTACCCCGCCCCGCCAGCGCTTTTGCCCCGCTCGCGGAACGCCCGCTGAAGAGCGTCGATCGCATCGAACTCTGGAACAGCTTCAACGTCGTCCTCCGCCGCCTCGCCGAGAAGCTCGTCGTCGGCGAAATCCACGCCGAACAGGTCACCGTCGCCGATCAGATGGAATACATCCTCGAGCGCGTGAAGACCCAGCGGGAGTTCACTTTCTCGAGCCTGTTCACGACGAAGATCCCTCTCCGCACGCTCGTCGCGACCTTCCTGGCCATGCTCGAGCTGACCCGCCTCCGCAAACTCACGCTGCGGCAGGACGAGGCTTTCTCGGACATCTACTGCACCGCCGTCGAAGACACGCCGCCCGCGCCCGCGACTCCGGTCGATGACATCGCTGCAACCGCGCCCGCAGCGGAAGCGCCGCCCGCCCCGGCTTCCTCGAGCGAGCCGATTGTCGCGACCGAGCCCGCCGCGGAGACGCCGCCGGCAGCCGACGCACCCGCGTCGGCGTCCGTCATCGATCAAAACGCTCTTGAAACGTCCGACCCGGCGAACACCGTCACGCCCCAAGATGAAAAAAGCGCCCCGCCGCCGCCCGTCTAAGTCCGCGAAGAAGCCCAAGGCGAACGCGCACCTGCTCGGCCTCGGCCTCGACAACGACGACGGCCACAAGCGCATCACGCAGGCCGAAAAATTCTCGCTCTTTGGCGGCTCCGAGGAGACGCACGGCCGCATGGCCGAGACGATGATCAAGACCTTCGAGGAACTGAAGCACCGCGGCAAACACCTCGAAACCGTCGAGCCCAAGGAACTCGCCGAGATCATCCACAAATCCACGCCGCGCTGAGGCGCGCAGTTGTCTTTTTTTCGAACCGCACTTCACTTTCCCACCAACATGGCCGCCAACATCCTGAATCTCGACACGAACTCCTTCAAACCCGCCGTTTCCGGCAGCACGCCCGTCCTCGTTGACTTCTGGGCTCCTTGGTGCGGCCCGTGCAAGGCGATCGCCCCGATCCTCGAAGACCTCTCGACCGAGCTGGCCGGCAAGATCCAGATCGCGAAGGTCAACGTCGACGACAACGGCGACCTCGCCGCCCAATACGGCGTCCGCGCCATCCCCACGCTGCTCCTCTTCAAGAACGGCGCCGTTGCCGAGCAGTTCGTCGGCATGATGGACAAGGCCACGCTCAAGGCGAAACTCGCCGGCAAGATCTGAGCGAACTCGCCTCCTCCCTCTCTCTTCCCGCCGGAGCAACCGCTCCGGCTTTTTTGCGCCCTCGCGGTGCGATCCCGCGCCCCACACCTGTAGGAGCCTGCTTGCAGGCGACCGTTGGAGTTACATCCGCGCGCGAGATTCGCGACTACCTTCGACCGGCCAGCCACCAGCCAGCACCCTCCACCCAACGCGCTTCCCCACCAGCCCCACAGGTCACGCTGCGGCAAGCGCCCCGTGCTCAGAATTTCTTCAGCTCGAAAACCAGCACGCCCGGAGGCGTCGCGCCCGACGAGAGGACATCCACGTGCACCGTCGTCCCCTTGGGCAAGCCCGCTGAGAATCGATCGTCGAGCGCGGCGTTGAACATCCGCACTGCCGCCGCCGGCGTCTGCGCGACTCGTGCATCGAACCGCACTTCGGGTATGCCGTTGGTCACCACGCCCCCCGGCGGCAGCCGCAACTGAACTTTCACGGAGCCTTCGATCTTCATGCGCAGCACCGCGCTGTTGAGAGACTCCCACTCCTGTGCGAAGGGCGAAACCAGCAGCGAGGAAACCTGCGCGCCGGCCGACAACACGCCCACCGCGACGAGTCCACCCATCGCGGCGAAGTGCCACACCGGCTTCTTGCCCGCTTGCTCACCGCTGCCGCGCACAGCCGCCACCAAACCGACGACCACGATGCCGCCCAGCGGCCAAAGCGAACGATAGCCGCCATGCCAGTTCGGCGAAAACACCGCGACCGCACTAAACAGCGCCATCGCTGCGCCCAGGGCCAGCAACCAGCCCATCCGCGCACGTGGCTCGGTTCGGGTTTCACGACGCGCCGTTGCAATCAGTCCCACCATGACAATCGCGCCAATCACCGCCGCCAGCACCCGCGCCGAACCGTGCTCACCCACGATGAAAACGCCCCAACCCGCGGGGAGCGCGAAAGTGAACAGCGATTCCAGCCGACCGACGATCTCCGTGCGATCGACGATGCCGGCTCCATCCATCAGCCACCGCTCCAACAAGCCCGACGCAACGAGCCCCACGGCCATGACCGCCAAATGGGTCAGAAACCAGCCTTTCAAGTCGTTCACCACGCGCAGCGGCCGCGCAAGCGTCAGCGCCGCCAACGGAACGAGTCCCATCGTCGCGTTCGGGAAGTAGCACATCGCCGCGCCGAAATAGAGCAGCGCACCGCCGAGCATGCCCACGAACCGCCGTTGCCCGCCGACCTCCAATTCGCTTTCCGTCGCCGCGAACGCGGCGAGTGACAACAAAGCCGACAGCGCCGCCGGCCAAGCCGCCGCCCAAGCGACGTAGAGTTGCGCGGCAGGCAGCAGCATGACGCCCGCAGACAACGCCGTCGCATCGATCTCGGACCAGCCGCCGCGCTCACAGACCTGCCAAATGGCGACGCCGCAAAGCAGCACGAGCAGGAACGACAGTCCGCGCAGCGCCGTCAGCATCGGCACCGAGTCGATCGAGTGAAACGCCAAGTCCTGGAGTGCGCCGTGCAAGATGCCCTTTTGCGCGCCGTCCGTCGCGAGCACCTCAGGCGCGCTCAGTCGCAGAAAATCCTCCGGCGAGCCAAACTCGTGCGTGAAGACCGGCCAATACGCGAGCAACGGCAGGACGAGCAACGCGAGATAGCACAGGCGGGTGCGCATGGATTACAGCAGGAACTCCTGCTGGTCGACTTTGGGCCGGAGACCCGCGAATCGTCCATAGCGTTCCGACCAATCGTCGATTTTTTCCAAGTAATAGACAGGGTCGTAGGGTGCCGCCGCCGGATCGAAGAGCGCCACCGGCCGCGCCCGCTGCCAGTCCGCCGTCTGCCCCTTCTGCTTCGCCACGATGTAGTAGGTGACGCGCTCGCCCATGCGCGGACGCGGCGTCATCTGCAGCGCCGCTTCCGCCGCGGCGCGGCGCGGCTTGCCGCCACCCGCAATCCATTGCTGATACGCGTCGGGGTTCTGGCTCAACGACTCCGACTTCGCCAGTTCCGCGACCGGCAACTCGCGCGCGGCGATCTTTGCGCGATAGTCCTCGATCGTCTTCGCGGGCGACTGGTCGGTGACGCCGAGCACGAAAGCAATGAACTCGTCGCTCAGCCGCTTCAGGTAAGGCTCGATCCCGCGCGAACGCAGCGCCGAGCCGCGGAGCGTCACCTCGCCATCGACGGCGAGCGCGTAGTTCTTCGCCTTGTAGCAGAACATCGCGTCGTAGCGGCCGTCGAACTCCAGCTCGATGCCCGTCGGCAGCACACCGACAACCTCCGCGAGCAATTTCTCCGGCTCCGCGAAGTATTTTTCCGACGAGAGATAAATGCCGTCCGTGTCGGCCTCGAGGATCGTGCAACCTTGCTTCTGAAACTCCTCGATCAGCTTCTGCAGGAGTTCGCGCCCGCGCCGGGTGACCTCGGCCGCGAGGTCGCCGTCGCCGAAGCGCGCGCCGGAGAAGCCGAGATAGCCGTAGAACGAGTTGATCAGGATCTTGAAATTCGCCTGCCGTGCTTGCGCCTCGTCGCGCTCGGCGGCCGTCGGCGCGGACTTGGCGAGCTGCTTGTATTTCAGACGGTATTCGCGCAGCCGCTTGAGCAGCGGGATGAACACGCCGAGCGAATCGTTCTTCGGGTTGCGCCCGATGTGCAGCAACAGGCTCGGATAGAGCGACGCGACGTCGAAGTGCAGCACGTGCTTGAACACGCCCTCCTGAAAGCTCCGCGTGAAACCACCCTCGAACGTCGCCCACTCCACCGGCGCCGGGCACGCCGCGCGCGCGTGGTAGTATTCCTCGAGAAAGAGCAAGTCGACCTTGCCCGCCGTCCCGCGCAGCGCGGCGTCCTGCAGCAGCAGCGGAAAAGTCCGCGTCTGCTCGAAATAGGTCGGCAACAACACGTCGGCCACGCCCTTGGTCTCGCGCAGGTCGTCGGCGAGATACGCGAGGAACTTCGCGCGGTCGCGGCGAAACTCGTCCTGGATCCCGAAGCCGTCGATGTAGGTGCGCCCGGCGCCGTCCTCCGGCGTCACTCCGAAGTAAATCGCCGCTTCCTTGAGCCCATACGACGTCATCTCACGCGTCGTGATGTCGTAGAGCTGCACGAGCAGATACGTATCAATCACCGCGCGCCCCGGGATATCGCACCGCGGAAAATCCACCCAGCGTTCCGCGACCTTCAGCCGGCTGTTGCGAAACTCCGCGTTCAACCCGAACCGCCCCCAAGCACACGGCAGCTTGTAGCGCCGGCAGCGCTGGCGCAGGTAGTCGAGGTCGAACTTGAAGAGGTTGTGCCCCTCGATGACGTCCGGGTCCATCTCGCGCAGCACGTCGTTGAAGCGGATGAGCAGGCGCTTTTCGCCGTCCGGCGTTTCGTCCTCCAGCTCCAACAATTCGCGCCGCGCGCCGCATTGCAGGCCGATCGCGAGAATGCGGTCGCCCGCGCGGCGCGCGTCGGAAAATCCGCCCGGCTCCTCGGTCGCCGTCTCGATGTCGAGCTGACAGCGACGCAGCTCCGAGAAGTGCATCTCGGCATAGAGCCGCGCCCGCTGCTGGAGCAGCCACTGGCTCTCGTAGGGCTTGAGCACATCGATCGGCGCGCCCTCGCGCGTGGCGCGAAAGAAGTTGTCGAAACGCGAGAGCGCTTCGGCGTGCGCGAGCCAAGTGAAGGCTCCCTCGCCTCGCAGCCGCTCAAAGGAGATATCCGGGATCGTGGCGCTTTCCGCGACCCACGCGAACGGCCGAAACGCCTCCACGCGTTCAATGCGTCCGCCGTCGGGCATCGCGACCGACACGTGGGCCTTACCCGCGTCGTCGATCCACAGACCGCACAGCGTTTCGGGCATCAGCAACTCCGGCTCAGAACGGCCGGAAATACACCATCACGAAAGCCGTCGCGACGAGCACGAGCGTGATCGTGCTCAGCACGCCGCGCAGATGCGGCCGGCGGTAGGCGATGCCCGACATGGCGGCGAGACCGAGCCAGCACACGAGCTTCACCCAGACCCAGCCGGTGCTGGCGAACGGAATCTTGTTCAGCGAGAGCATGGCGAAGCCGCTGACCAACATCAGCAACGCCGCGATGCCCGTGATCATCAGCGTGCGCTTGCGGTTTTCCGGCGCCGGGTTGGCGAACGCCATGAACGTGTGCGCGCTGAGCACCGCGAGCGAGAGCAGGTGCAGGACTTGGTAGTAAGGCAGTCTTTCCATGAGGGGTATGCGTGGGTGAAATTGAAATGACACTCCGCCTGTGCCGTATGCCTACTGTGGCTCCAAAACCTTCTAGGTTAAGGTGGGCGCCACCTGGCACGTTTCTGCCTTCCGGTTTACGGCCTGGCATCGGCGTGCCGCTTGGCGGCTCCCAAATGGTATCAAAGGCAAAGAGCGAATTCGAGGCACCTCGAACACTGCAGAGTGTCGCCTCGGACCGTAGCCCCCTCGCCTCCCCCGTCAAACGCGAACGTCGCGGAATTTCCCTCGGCGATTCCAGCGCTTCGCACGTCACTCCATGACCGTCGGGTCAAGGTGCTGCACGATCACCTCCTGCAGCGTCGCGAGGAAAACGTAGGCCGCGAACGCCCGGCGCAACGGCTCGGCGAAATCGTCGATGTCGAGATCGCCCGACTCCAAGTGCTCCTCCTCGAGCTCCTTGAAATGGCTCGCCCGCAGCTTCAGCCGGATCGCCGCGCACGCCCGGAGGATCGGTTCGCTGTTCGTCGGATCGAGGGCGATCACGCCCGTGGCGAAGAAATCCGAGTCGAACAACCCCAGCAGCACCGCGATATCGCTGGACTGACCGGCGAGCAGTTCGCTGCTCCACGTGTCCGCAAAGTCCGGATCCGGCACTTGTGGATTGATCGCGAGCGTCGGCTCGAGCTGGTCGGCCGTCATTTTCATGACGTCGAGCAGCGGCGCGACGGCATCGAGGTTCAGTTTTACCTCAACCCGCTTCATTGGCCTCGAGCACCGCGGAAAGGTGCCACTGTTGGAGCGTGAAGACGTAGGCCTCGGCCGCCTCGCGATTGCCGGTCCAGAGGATCGAGCGCCCCTGCTCGTGCACCTCGAGCATGTGCTTGCGCGCCTTCACTTCGTCATAGCCGAAGACCCGTTTGAAAACCATGACGACATACGACATGAGGTTCACCGGGTCGTTCAACACGACCACGCGCCACGCGTCTTGCAGGCGCGTCTCGGCGTCCGTCGCCAGCGCGGGTGTCGTGTGAGTTTTGGTGGCCACGGGGACAGCAAAATCAGAAGCGGAAGGAATGCCAGCGTTGCGTTGCCTAGCCACGCAAAAGGATGGGGTCGTCTCGGTGGAGCGACTTGACCTCAAGCCGCTCGTAGCGCGTTGAGGTCAACGCGCTCCACCTACCCGCCCTTACGCCTTCGGCTCGCCGGCCGCGCGCACGGCGGCGGCGATGACCGCCTCCGCGTCCGCGAGCGGAACTTTTTTCACTTCCTTCTCGGCGCGCCACTTCATCTCGAAGATGCCTTCTTTGAGGCCCTTGCCGCCGACGGTGAGGCGCAGCGGGAAGCCGAGGAGATCGGCATCTTTGAATTTCACGCCCGGACGCTCCGCGCGGTCGTCGATCAAAACGTCCGCGCCGGCAGCCTCGGCGGCGGCGGCGAGTTTCTCGGCAACTCCACTCGCGGTGGGATCCTGTGGATCGAGATTGGTCACCACGACCTGCCAAGGCGCGACGGCCCACGGCCAGATGATGCCGTCGGCGTCATTCGCTTGCTCGATGATCGCCTGCAGCGTGCGGCTCACGCCGATGCCGTAGCAGCCCATCACCATCAGGTGCGACTGCTTCTTGTCGTCGGTGTAGACGGCGTTGAATTTCTCGGAGTATTTCGTGCCGAGCTTGAAGATGTGGCCGACCTCGATGCCGCGGCGGACCTGCAGCGGCTTGCCGGACTTCACGTCGGGCTCGCCCGGGCGCACGCGGCGAAAATCGCCGAACTTCGTGATCGCGAGGTCGCGGGTCACGTTGACGTTGCGCAGGTGGAAACCGTCCTTGTTCGCGCCCGTGGTGCCGTTGCCGATGAGGCGGATGGCGTGATCGGCGAACACGCCCGCGAGCGCGGACGGATTCTTGATCGTGCCCTTCACGGCGCCGAGCGAGCCGGGCTTCGCGCCCAGCACGGGCTCGATTTCCTCGGGCGTCGCCGGACGCCAAAGCTGGAAGCCGAGCGAGCCGAGCTTCGCCTCCTCGACGTCGTCGCAGCCGCGCACGATCACGACGAACGGCTTGCCGTCGCCGACGAAGACGAGCGTCTTGAACTGCTTGTCGGCCGGCACCGAGTAAGGCGCGGCTTCGAGCGCGGCGATGGTGACGACGCCGGGCGTCGCGAATTCCTCGATCGCGCCGGCGGGCGCGGCATCAGCCAAATCGGCGGGCACGAGCGCGCTGGTGGCCTTCTCGCGGTTCGCCGCGTAGCCGCTCTCCTCGTTGTAGATGACGTCATCGTCGCCAATCTCGGCGGGGACCATGAACTCGTGCGAGAAGTTGCCGCCCATGACGCCGGTGTCGGCCTCGACCGCGATCGCAACGATGCCGAGCCGCTTGAAGAACGCCTCGTAGGACGCCTTCATCGCGAGGTAGCTCTTGATCGCGCCCTCGTCGGTCGCGTCGAACGAATACGCGTCCATCATCACGAACTCGCGCGCGCGCATCAGACCGTAGCGCGGACGGATCTCGTTACGGAACTTCGTCGAGATCTGATAAAAGTTCTTCGGCAAATCGCGGTAGCTGGTGATCTCGGTCTTCACGAGCGGCGTGATGACCTCTTCGTGCGTCGGCCCGAGGACGAACTCCGGCTCCTTGCTGCGACCCTTGCCGGCCCCGGCGTGGTCAACGCGGAACATGATTTCGCGCGCCGCGTTCCAGCGCGGGCCTTCTTCCCACAGCTCGGCCGGATGCACGTGCGGCATCCAGACTTCGATCGCGCCCGCGCGCTCATTCTCGGGACGCGCCCGCTCCATCTCCTCGCGGCAGATTTGCGAGATCTTCTGCATCACACGCAGGCCGGCCGGCATGAAGGTGTAGAGGCCGCCGCCGAGCTTCCGGACGAGACCGGCGCGGACGAGGAGCTTGTGCGACGCAATCTCGGCGTCGGCCGGGCTCTCTTTGAGCGTGGGAATGAAAGTCTGCGACCACTTCTTCATGGGAAACCCGCAACGAAACAACTCCCCCGCCCCCGCGCAATGGAATTTCCCACCCGCGCGTCGCCGCATGCGTTCTACGGAAACCCGCTTGTCCCCGTCGCCCACCGTGCTTTGCTCGCGCGCTGATGAGCGCCCGCCGCAACCGTTCCGAACCGAAGCCCTGGTCCATGAAATGGATCGTGCTCGCCATCGTGATCTTCGTGATCGGCTACACGCTCGTGAACGTCTTTTACCGCAAGCCCGGCCCGGCGTTCCGCCCCTACGAGGACATGAACAAGCGCGCCACCACCGCGCGCCTCCTCAACGCCGGCTGGCAAAAACTCCCCGTCGACCTCTCACGCCCCGCGAACAAACCGGGCTTCAGCATCGCCGCCTCCGTCGCCCGCGCCGGCGCCGGGCTGGGCACCGAGCTCGAAGCGTCGTTCGCCGAGAAACCGCGCCTGCTCGCCACGATCGACAAGGTCACCGCGCCGACCGAGACCGCGCGCGGCTCCGCTTACTCCGTGTTCTTCACGGCGAGCCTCTCCGACCAGAGCTTTCAAGTCGGCCACCTCGAGGCGCTGCTGCGCGGCAACGAGATCGTCCTCATCCCCACACTCGAGCGTCTGCCGAACAAACTCCTGAGCCGCTGGGAAGACGCCGACTATTGCGCGACCGTGCCGACCGAGCGCCTCGCGCCGGGCCGCTACACGATCCGCCTCGCCGCGAAAGGGCCGGCGGCGCAGTGGACGTTCGACGTGCGCTGACGCGCTCGCGTGCGACGCGCTATTGACGCGCCGGGCGCGATGCCCGAAGAAATGCGCCAAGAAAAAATGTCCACCGGCGCCGACATCAAGCCCACCGACCTCCGCGGCATCCTGAAATACGTTCCGCGTTACCAGGATCAGATCTTCGTGATCGCCATCGACGGAGCGATCGTCGCCGACGAGAACTTCGGCAACATCCTCCTCGACGTCGCCGTGCTCCGCTCGCTCGGCATCAAGGTCGTCATCGTGCACGGCATCGGCCGCCAGATCGAGGAGCTCTCGGCGCTGCGCAAAGTCACCATCACCGACTCGATCGGCACCGGCGTCACCGACGCCCCGACGCTCGACCTCGCGATCCGCGCCGCCGGCCGCGTCACGCACCTCGTGCTCGAGGAACTTTCGCAAAACAATCTTAAGGCCGCCCTCACCAACGCCGTCCGCTCCGTGCCGCTCGGCATCCTGCGCGGCGTCGACCACCAACTCACCGGTCGCGTCGACCGCATCGACAAGGAATTCCTGCTCCAGCTCATCGGCTCCGGTGTCGTGCCCGTCGTCAACCCCATCGCCTTCGACCGCGACGGTCGTCCGCTGCGGGTAAACTCCGACCTCCTCGCCGCCGAGATCGCCGAAGTCCTGCAAGCCACGAAGATCATCTTCTTCTCGCCCTGCCGCGGCCTCGAGATCAACGACACGTTCAAGCAGCAGATCAACGTCGACCTCCTCCGCGACCTCGTCACCAAGGACCCGGAAGCCATCAACGAGGCCATGCGCTCCAAGGCCGCGCACGCCGTGAAGGCCATCGAGACCGGCACGCCGCGCGTGCACCTCCTCGACGGCCGCATGATGGACGGACTGCTGACGGAAATCTTCTCCAACGAAGGCGTCGGCACCCTGATCCACGGCAACGAATACCAGCAGATCCGCCTCGCCCGCAAAGGCGACGTGCGCGCCATCTACAACCTCACCCGCTCCGCCGTGAAGCGCGAGGAGCTCGTCTTCCGCACGCAGCAGGCGATCGAGAAGAACATCGAAAATTTCTACGTCTACGAGATCGACGAGAACATCATCGCGTGCGCTTCCGTCGCGCTCTACCCGGACAAATCCGACACCGCGGAGATCGGTTCGGTCTACGTCATGCCGTTCTACCACCACCGCGGCATCGGGCGGAAGATGATCGAATTCGGCCTCAAGCTCGCCAAGGAGCGCGGCGCCGCGCAAGTCGTGGCGATGTCGACGCAAGCGTTCACGTTTTTCACTTCGGTCTGCGGCTTCGTCGAAGCCGACAAAGACGCCCTGCCCGATTCGCGCCTCAAGACCTACGAGGAAAGCGGCCGCAACTCGAAGATCCTCGTCAAGGATCTCTCCTGACCGCCGACCGCGGCGCCCCTCGTCAGCGCAGCGCCGCAAATCGCCCGCCAGCCGCGTCCACTTCCTCCCGCGAGGTGACGCGCACGCTCAGCGAAGCCACCGCCGGCTCCGAAAAACCCGCCGCCAACAGGCGCCTCTTCAGCGCGGAGGTGAACCGCGCCTGCTCCGTGTCCGCAAACGCGCGGCGCTCCGCCTTGCTGCGGCAGACGAGCCAAACCAGAAAATCGTCCTCCGCGCCTCCGTGCGACGCGACGACTTCATGGTCGACCACCGGACACGCCGAGCCGATCTGCTCGCGCTCGACCGCATCGAGGCACTCGCCGATCCGCCGCGTCCATTGACCGGAGCCTCTCGCCATCGCCACTGGCGTCAGTTGACGCCCAGCAACTCGATTTCGAAAATCAGCGCCGCGTTCGGCGGGATCTTTCCGCCCGCGCACGGACCGTAGCCCAGCGCCGGGGGCACGTAGACCTTGAACTTGTCGCCGACCGACATGAGTTGCAGCGCCTCGACCCAGCCGGGCACCACCTGCGTCAGCGAAATATCGATCGGCTGGCCGCGCTGCACCGACGAATCGAAAACCGTGCCGTCGATCAAGGTGCCGTGGTAGTGGACGCGCACCTTGTCGGTCGCCTTCGGCTTCACGCCGCCAAAACCTTTCTTGAGCACCTCGTATTGCAGGCCCGAAGCGGTCGTCTTCACACCGGAGCGCGTCTTGTTCTTGGCGAGAAAATCGTTCGCCGCCTGAAGATTCGCCTTCCCCTGCGCCTCCATTTCGGTGGCGAGCTTGCGTTGGTGCTCCTCGAACGCCGCTTGGATCATCTTCTCGTCGATGCGCGTCTTCTGGCCGCCGACCGCGTCCTGCACGCCGGCGGCGAAGGCCGCTTGGTCGAACTTCAACGCCGGCTGCCGCGCGATGTTCGAGCCGATCTGGTAACCCATGCCGTAGCTCACGCGCTGGTCGGCGGTCTCGAAACCTTTCGCCGAAGCCTTCGCATCGGCCTTCTTGTCGCCGCAGCCGGCGAGCGCGAACGTCAAAGTTAGGAGCGAAACGGGAACGAGCAGCGAGGTCGTCTTCATGGGAAAACGCGAGCGAACCAACCGCCCGACGAAAGACAAGCCGCCGTTCAACGCGCGTCCGGCGGCAGCATCTCGAAGGTCGCCACGTCCTTCACCGTCAGCGGACGCTCGAGGAAACCGAGTTCGCTCAACAGCTTCAGCTGCGTCTCGAGCCGCGCAGGTGTGAGCTGACCCATTTTCTCGCCGCGCGCGGGGTCGCCGAGCACGAGTTGGTAATCCTTCATGGCCTTGATGCTGTAGGCAAAGAGCTCGTCCGGCAGGTCGGAGCGTGTGGCCTTGATCAGGTTGTTTCCGGGCGTCGGATCGCCGGTCAGGTAGTCGACCCAGCCGCGGATGCTCGCGCGCACGAAGCGGCGCACGACTTCCGGGTTTTCGACGAGAAAGGCGTCGCTCGTGAACAACACGCGGTAGGGCTCATAGCCGCCCGGCGTGGCGATCAGAAACGCCCCGGCGTCGGCCCCCCGCTGCCGCACGAAGAACGGTTCGTTCGTGACGAAGCACTGCTGGATGAACTTCTTGTCGCTCATGAAGCGCGCGAGTTCGCCCACGAGCGGCTGAATGTTGAAATGGATGCCGAGTTTCTTCTGCGCGACTTGCAGCCAGATCGAGCCGGCGCCGGCCATGATTGTCTTGCCGTCGAGATCCTGCAGCGAACGGATGGGGTTCTGTGCGTGGAAAAGAATGCCCTGCGCATCGCGCTGCATCTCCGCCGCGACCATCTTGATCGGCACGCCGCGCCCGACCGCGACGATGACATCGTCGCCATTCGTCATGCCCAGCTGCGCGCGACCGGTGGCGACGGACGCCATCACCTGGGCGTTCGGGCCGCCCTTCACGATTTCGACGTCGAGCCCTTCTGCGACGTAAAACCCCTTCGCGACCGCCTGGTAATAGCCGCCGTGCTCGGGCTGCGGGAACCAGTCGGTCTGGAACCTGATTTTGATGCGTCCGTTCGCGTCGGCCGTGGCAGTTTTCTTGCCGCAACCCGTGACGAGCACGAGCGAGAGCAGCGCGAGGAGGAGCGTGGGGAGGCGCATGTCAGTGATCGTTGGGTTCGAAGGAATCGTGCCAGTGGTGCAACAGCGCCCAGTTCAGGAGCGACACCGCTGCAACGAACACGAAGCCGAGCAGGCAGCTCGTCAACGCCGTCGCGAACAGCGCGGGAATCTTGATCTGGGTGTTGTAGCTGTAGACGAGAAAGCCGAGGCCGCCGGAGCCGCCCGAGGCGTTGCCGACCATGTATTCGCCGAAAATCGCGCCGATCGGCGCCAGCGTCGCCGCGATGCGCAGTCCCGCGAGGTAATACGGCAGCGCCGACGGCATGCGCAGCAGCAGCAGTTCCTGCACGCGGCTCGCGTTGCACATGCGGAAAAGCGCCACGTGGTTCATGTCCGTCGAGAGCAGACCCTGCGTCGTGTTCGCCACGATGGGAAAAAACGAGATCAGCCACGTGATCGTGATGATGCCCGGCATGCCCGGGCCGGCCCACAGCACGATGATCGGCGTCAGCACGATGACCGGCGTCATCTGCAACACCAGCAACCACGGGTAGAGCGAGAGCCGCAGCGAGTTCGAAACGCCGAGCACCAGCGCCATCGTCAGGCCCAGAACCGCCGCGAGCAGGAATCCCGCCGCCGCGCCGAGCGCCGTCGCTCCCACCGCGGAAATCAGCCGCGCCTTTTCGCGCCACGCCGCCTCCAGAATCTCCACCGGCGTCGGCAAGATCCAGCTCTGCAAGCCCGTCGCCGCGCGCACGGCATACCAGATGCCGAAGAACACCGCACCGGTGACAACGGGCAGCAGCCACTGCTTGAGCGGCGATTCGCGTCTCATGCGCGCACCTCCGTTTCGACCTCGTGCAGAATGCGTGTCACCTCATTCACTTGCGCGGCGAACTCCGCCGTCTCGCGCAACGCCGCGCGTCGCGGATATCCGAACTCCACCCGAATCTCGCGGTGGATGCGCCCGGGATGCGCCGACATCACGACGATGCGATTCGAGAGGAACACCGCCTCCGCCACGGAGTGAGTCACGAACACCGCCGAAAAAGGCGACTGCTCGCGCAACGCCAGAAGCTCCTCGTTGAGCCGGTGTCGCGTCATCTCGTCGAGCGCGCCGAACGGCTCGTCGAGTAGCAGCAACTCCGGCGCAAGCGTGAGCGCCCGCGCGATCGACACGCGCATCTTCATGCCGCCCGACAGCTGACGCGGGTAATAGTCCCGCACCTTCGCCAGTCCCACGAGTTCCAGAAACTTCTCCGCCTGCGCCGCGCGCTCCGCTTCCGTCGCCCGACGCAGCCGCAGCGGAATTTCCACGTTCTGCCGCGCCGTGAGCCACGGCAGCAGCGTCGCGTCCTGAAAAATGAACACCTGCCGGTCGCGCGCCTGCCGCGGCAGCTTGCCGAGCACGCGAACGTCGCCTTCGGTCGTCGGGCTCAGCCCCGAGATCAACTTCAGCACGGTCGACTTGCCGCATCCGCTCGGACCGATGAGGCTCACGAAGTCGTCGCGCGCGATGTCCAGATCGACGCCATCGAGCACGAGCGGCCCGTCGCCGTAGCGCTTCCGGACCGAGGCGAGTTTGACGATGGGCGTGGGGACGTCCATGAAACGGCCAGTGGATACAACCGGAAGCAAAACGCCAGTTCCTTTGCCCTTCGCCGACTGGCAAGCGATGTCGCCCGGCCGCGCCGCGCAGGAAGTCGCCCGGCGCGTCGCCGAGCTCCCGGCACCACTGCGGTCTGCCGCGCTCGCCTGGCAGTCCACCAACGACGATCTTTCCGCGGCGCTGACGCGCGGCACCGGCCCGCTGCGCGGCCTCCCCTACCTCGCCAAGGATCTCTTCGACGTCGCCGGCGTGCCCACGCGCGCCGGCTCGGCGTTCCTCGCCGAGACGCGGGCCACACCCGGCGACAGCGCGCTCGTGCGCCGCTTGCGTGACTTGGGGGCCGCGCTTGCGGGCAAGACGCATCTCGTCGAGTTCGCCGCCGGCCTCACCGGCGAGAACCGCACCTACGGCGACTGCCCGCACCCGCGCTTCGCCGACCGGCTGGCGGGCGGATCGAGCAGCGGTTCCGCGGCACTCGTGGCGGCGGGCGTGACGCCTTTTGCGCTCGGCACGGATACCGGCGGCTCGGTGCGGGTGCCGGCGGCGTTTTGCGGGCTGTTCGGCTTTCGCCTCACGCCGGGCGAACCGTTCGTGCGCGACGCTTTCCCGCTCTCGCCGACGTGCGACACCGCCGGCTGGTTCACCGCGTTCCCACAGGATCTCGCGCAACTGAACCACGCGCTCCTCGGCGCCCGCGAACCCGCCGACCGCGCGCCGCGCGGCGTGTTTCTTCGCGCTCGCGCAGTCTTTCCGGAAGCGGACACCGCGATCGACGACGCGTGCGCACTCGCCGCGGCGCAGCTGGCCGCACCGCTGGACACTGAGCGCGAGCGAGCGCTCCTCGCCACGTGGGCCAACGCCGTGGACGCCTACACCACGCTCGTCACGCACGAAGCCTTCACGATTCACCAGCCCTGGCTCGATCGGTTCCGCGACCGCTATGATCCCGGCATCTGGCAGCGGTTCGTCAAAGCCGGACACACGACGCCGGCGCAGCTCGAGGCGGCGAGCGCGACGTTCGCGGCAGTCCGCACATCGTTCGCCGAATTGTTCCGCGCCCACGATTTTCTGGCGTTTCCCTGCGCGCCCGTGCCCGCGCTGACGAAGGCCCAATGCACTCTGGAAACCCGCCGTGCGATCCTCACGTTCACCGCGCCGGCCTCGCTGGCCGGATTGCCCGTGCTGACAGTGCCGGTCCCGCTGGCGAATGGCCTGAGCGCGGGTCTGCAAATCGTCGCGCCGCGTGTCAGCAGTCCGGTCTTTGATTGGGTGCTAGCATGCTGCGCCGAACAATGACACCGCGTTGCCGCCCATCACGGCGGCCTGCGCCTCACTCGGCAGTTTAGCCCGCGCCTCGGTCACGAACCGCGACAAGCCGCTCGCCTGATCGTCGCGCGGAAACAAACGCAGCGGATAATCCGATCCGAAAAGCAAACGCTCCGGCCCCACCGCCGCCAGCGCGCGCGTCCACGCCGTTGCGTCGTAGAGCAGCGGCGAGGCGGCCGTGTCGAACCACACGTTCGCGAGTGCACGGCTCGCCGAATCGAAAGCCAAGCCCCCGCCCCAGTGCGCGAGCACGAAGCGCGTCTGGGGAAACTCCCGCGCCCAACGCGTGAAATCTTCCAGCGGCGTCGAGACCCAACCGTCGTAGCGGCGGCTCGCCGGGTCGGTGACATGGAGGTTCACGGGAAGCTTCAGCTCGCCCGCGAGACGCAGCATCTCGCCGACCCGCGCATCGTCGGCCGCGAACCCTTGGGAGTGCGGCGAGAGTTCGCCGACCCCGCAGAAGCCCGCGTTGGCCGCGCGCGTCATTTCACCGAGATCGTCCGGGTGAACAGCGGCGCACGCCGCGAGCCGGTCCGGGTGCGCGCGCGTGCATTGCGCGTAGAAGCGATTTTGCGCGGCGCACGTCGCCGGTTTTTCCCAATACCAACCGAGCAACACCGCGCGCTCGATCCCCGCCGCATCCATGTCGCGCAACAACTCATCAACGCTCGGGAAAAGCTGCACCGGCGCACCGTCCTTGCGCCGACGCGTGCAAAGGCGCGCCCAATGCGCCTCGCCGCCGGCCGCCGCCCACGCCGCGGGGTTGGCCGCGACTTCCGGCGGATAAAGGTGCACGTGCGCGTCGACGGTCGGCATAAAAACCGGCTGGTTCTCTAGCCGCCGACCTGCACTCTCGGAAAGCTCAATCTGCCCATGCTCGCTCGCTTGTTTCAGTTCGAACGCCACCGCACCACCGCGGCGCGCGAAATCCAGGCCGGCATCACGACGTTCGCCGCGATGGCCTACATCCTCGCCGTGAACCCCGCGATCCTCGCCGCCGCCGGCATCCCGCGCGGCGGACTCGTGACCGTCACCGCGCTCGCGGCCGCAGCGAGCACGTTGATCATGGGTCTGGTGACGAATTTCCCGCTGGCGCTCGCGCCGGGCATGGGAATCAACGCCTACTTCGCATTCACCGTCTGCCTCGGACTTGGCGTGCCATGGCAATCGGCGCTCGGCCTCGTCTTCGTCAACGGCCTCGCGTTTCTCGCGCTCTCCGTCTCCGGCATCCGCGAAAAGATCATCAACATCATCCCGTTTCAGCTGAAGATGGCGATCACGTGCGGCGTGGGGCTCTTCATCGCGTTCATTGGTTTGAAGAACGGCGGGCTCGTCGTCCCCGACGCCAACACGCTGGTGACCCATGGCAATCTCGGGGCGCCGTCCGTGTTGCTCTTCTTCGCCGGCTTGCTGCTCACGATCATCCTCGTCACGCGCAACGTCCCGGGCGCGATCATCCTCTCGATCCTCGGCATCACGCTCGCCGGCCTCGTGATTCCCGACGGCAAGGGCGGCCACCTCACCAATTGGCCGGAACACGTCGTGTCGCTGCCGGCGTCGATGAGCGACACGTTCCTGAAGCTCAATTTCGACTACTTCACGCAAGACCCGGTGAAGGCGACCACGGTGGTGCTCACGCTGCTGCTCATCGCGCTGTTCGACAACATCGGCACGCTCGTCGGCGTCGCGCAACGCGCGGGCTTGCTCGATGCGGAAGGCAAGTTGCCCGGCGCGGGCAAGGCGCTGATCTCCGACTCGATCGGCGTGATCCTCTCGTCGCTCTTCGGCACGTCGAACGTGGTGAGCTACGTCGAGTCGGCGTCCGGCGTCGCCGCCGGCGGGCGCACCGGCCTCGTGAGCGTCACGGTCGCGGCGCTGTTCCTCGGCGCGCTTTTCTTCACCCCATTGATTCTCGCGGTGCCCGCGGTGGCCACCGCGCCGGCGCTCGTCGTGGTGGGCATCTTCATGTTCCAGTCGGTGGCGGATCTCAACCTGAAGGATTTTCACGAGGCCGCGCCGGCGTTCCTGATCATCCTCGGCACGCCGCTCACGTTCAGCATCGCCGAAGGCATCGGACTCGGGCTGCTGGCGTTCGCGGTCGTCTATCTTTTCACCGGCCGCGGCCGGCAGGTCTCATGGCTGATCTACGTGCTCGCCGCGATCTTCGGCGCGCACCTGTTCCGCGACCTGTTCGCGCGGTTGTTCTAGGGCTTCATCACCGCGCGCACCACGAGCAGCGGCGTGCTCGTGGCGTGGCGCACCGCGTCGATCGTGCTGCCGTGAATGATGTCGCCGAGCAAACGATGACCGTGCGAGGCGAGCGCGATGAGGTCGCAGTGCTCCGCGGCGGCCACGCGGACGATTTCGGCGGGCGGATTGCCGAGTGCGAGTTGCGTCGTAACCGTCAGGCCGGTGCCGTGCAACTCGCTCGCACAGCGCGCGAGGTAGTCGCGGTCGGCGCGCATCTCGTCGGACTCGGTGAGTTTGAGCTGCTCGAAATTTCGCGCGGCCCAGCCGTCGGCGACGTGCAGGAGCAGCAGTTCCGACCCGAGCTTGCCCGCGAGTTCGGCAACGTGCGGGAGCAAGGTCGCGTCGGCGCGGCCGTTTTCGAGGGCGACGAGAATCTTGCGATACATGGTCAGGACGCGACGAAGTCGTAGAGGAGTTTGGTGTTCAGCGCCACGATGATCGCGGAGACGACCCACGCGGCGTATTTGATCCACGCTGGGTTCACGAACTCGCCCATCTTGACGCGATCGCTGGTGAATTGGACGAGCGGAATCACCGCGAAGGGCAACTGGAGGCTCAACACCACCTGCGAGAAGACGAGGAGCTTCGCCGTGCCGCTTTCGCCGTAAAGTCCCGCGACGATCGCCGCGGGCACGATGGCGATCGCACGCGTGATCAGGCGGCGAAGCCACGGACGCAGGCGGAGGTTGAGAAAGCCCTCCATCACGATCTGACCGGCCAGCGTGACCGTGAGCGTCGAGTTTTGTCCCGAGGCGAGCAGCGCGACCGCGAAGATCGTGCTCGCTGCCCCCACGCCGAGCATCGGCGTGAGCAACTTGTAGGCATCCTGGATCTCGGCGACTTCGTGGTTGCCGGCCTTGTAGAAGACGGCGGCGGAAACGATCAGGATCGAGGCGTTGATGAAGAGCGCGAACATCAGCGCGAGCGTCGAGTCGATGGTCGCGAACTTGATCGCCTCGCGTTTGCCGGAAGGCGTTGGCTCGTATTTGCGCGTCTGCACGATCGAGGAATGCAGGTAGAGATTGTGCGGCATCACCGTCGCACCGAGAATGCCGATCGCGATGTAGAGCATCTCGGGGTTCGTGATGATCTGCGCCGTCGGCACAAACCCACCGAGCACTTCGCGCACGTCCGGCCGCGAGAAAAGGATTTCCAGGCCAAAACACAGACCGATGAGCGTCACGAGCGACACGACGATGGCTTCGAGATAACGGAAACCACGGTGCGCGAGAAAGAGAACCAACATGACGTCGAGCGCGGTGAGAATCACGCCCCAGAGCAGCGGAATGTGGAAAAGCAGGTTCAGCGCGATCGCCGTGCCGATGACCTCGGCGAGATCGCAGGCACAGATCGCGATTTCGCACAGGAACCACAGCGCGTTCGAGATCGGCCGCGGGTAGTGGTCGCGGCAGGCTTGCGCGAGATCGCGTCCGGTGGCGATGCCGAGCTTCGCGCAGAGCGACTGCAGCAGGATCGCCATCAGGTTCGAGATGAGGATGACGCTCAGCAGCGTGTAACCGAACTGCGAGCCGCCCGCGAGGTCCGTGGCCCAGTTTCCGGGGTCCATGTATCCGACGGCGACCAGGTAGCCCGGACCGGAGAACGCGAGCAGCTTGCGCCAGAAACTCGCGCCCGCGGGCACGGACACGGTGCCGTGCGCCTCGGGCAGACTGGGCGCAGTGCGCGCGTGCCGCCAGCCGACATCAGAGGGAGAAGATTCGCGTTCAGGTTCCATCAACGGAGCCGCAGCGAAACGGCAAAACGCAGGAGCGCAAGACAGATTTAGCCTTTCCTAAATTTTACTGCCTGCGCGAATCCCAGCTCCGACTTTACGACGCCCACGCCGCAGTGGCCGTCCCAGCACTAAAAAGCCCAGACGAACCGCAGCGCGGGATACCAGTCCGGCGCCGCGCGATTGACGCCGGCATAGAGCGCCGCGTCCCACGAAAACTTCTCGGTCACCTGCCACACGAGCCCGAGACCCGACTGGGTCGCCCAGCGGCCCCGTCCGCCGGCGGCGTTCGAAGTCGTTTCCCAATACCAGCTCCAGCGCTTGTTCAGCGTGCGCGCTAAGACCACGTAGCCCGCCCACCAATCCTCCCGCGAACCGGCGCCATCGTCGACCCAATCGATCTCAGCTTGCGCGGAGAACGACCACGCTTCTCCGAGCGGACGATAGAACGGCACGATCACGCCGAATTGGGAGACAGCCGGCCGCAAGCGCGACGACACCGTGTCGCGAAACTGGTAATAAGGCAGAAGTGCCAGCGCGGTCCCGTCGGACGACTCCCAGAATTTCCACTTCGCGCGCACATAGACGCCACCGGTGCCACGCACACATTCGTCTACGTCCGCGCCGGAGAAATCCTCGTCGCGCCAGCCCTCGATCCCGATTTGCACGTCGATGTTTTCCGTCACACCGGTGGAAAGCTGCGCCACCGCCAGCGAGACGCTCCGCATGCGCACGCCATCCCGCGCCGGCGTGTAGCGGTCGTAGGCGCCGGTCGCGAGGTCGGTCTCCACGAGCCACTCTCCGCGCGCGACTGTTTGCGGCGCCTCAGTGAATTGCGCCGACAGCCGAATGGCGGCCAAACCGGCAAAAACGAGAAACGAAATTGAGCGCAGAAAGGGAGGCATAAGGTCCGTATCGGCACGGCCAACGGCACGATTGAGGCACATGATAATTCGCGTTCCTGAACGCAACCTGAACTTCGCCGCTGGGCGCATCGACCTGCTTTTCGCCCTTGCCGCTCATCGGACCCTCGGGCGACATGCCTCGCATGTCCCAGAGCTTCGCGCGCTTCGTCTTCTTCGGCACGCTGCTCTTTTTCGCGGCCTTCTTCCTCTGGCCGATCGCGCAAATTCTCCGCGGCGGCTTCGTCGATGCCGACGGCCACATCACGCTCGCCTACATTGCCGCCCTGCTCCGCGACCCCATCTATGTGGGGGCGCTGGCCAATTCATTTCTCCTCGCGCTGACGACCACCGCCTTCGCCCTCGGCATCGCGCTGCCGCTCGCAGTCGTTTCCGACCGCTACGCCTTTCCGGGTAAGAGCCTGCTCGGCGCCCTCGTCCTCGTGCCGATGATCCTGCCGCCCTTCGTCGGTGCGATCGGCATCAAGCAAATCCTCGGGCAATACGGCGCGGTCAACAGCCTCATCGTCGCGCTGGGACTGCGGCCGCCCGGCTGGGCCTTCGACTGGCTCGGCGCCAACCAGTTTCTCGGCATCGCGATCGTCAACGCGCTGTCGCTCTACCCGATCATCTACCTCAACGCCGTCGCCGCACTCGCCAATATCGATCCCGCACTCGAGGAAGCCGCGACCAACCTCGGTTGCACGGGCCTGCGTCGCTTCCGCAAGATCACGCTGCCGCTCATCACGCCGGGGCTCTTCGCCGGTGGAACGATCGTCTTCATCTGGTCTTTCACCGATCTCGGCGTGCCGCTCATCTTCGACTACGCCCGCGTCACGCCGGTCCAGATTTTTCACGGTCTGAAGGACATTGGCGGCAACCCGTTCCCCTTCGCGCTCGTGGCGATCATGCTCGCCGCATCGGTTGCCATCTACGCTCTCGGGAAAGGCCTCTTCGGCCGCCAGAGCCACGCCATGATGGCCAAGGCCACGCACTCCGGCGGACCGCGCACGCTCCACGGCCTCGCCGCCTGGACGGCCACGGCGCTCTTCGCCGGTGTGACGCTCGTCGCCGTGCTGCCCCACCTCGGCGTGATTGCCGTGGCGTTCTCGCGCGAGTGGTATGGCACCGTTCTCCCGCAGCACCTCACGACGGAGAATTTCCAACTCGCACTCGGCCACGACCTCACCGTTCCCGCCATCGCCAACAGCCTCAAATACGCGAGTGCCGCCACGATCATCGATCTCCTGCTCGGCACCGCGCTCGCCTACGTCATCGTGCGCTCCCGCATCGCCGGCCGCGCCGTGCTCGATTTTCTCGCCATGCTGCCGCTCGCCGTGCCGGGCCTCGTGCTGGCCTTCGGCTATCTCGCCATGAGCCAGGAGGGAAAGTTCTTTTCCTTCCTCAACCCCATCGCGAATCCGACGCTCCTCCTGATCATCGCCTACTCCGTTCGTCGCCTGCCCTACGTCGTGCGTTCGGCCGTCGCCGGTTTCCAGCAAACCAGCGAGACGCTCGAGGAAGCCGCACAAAACCTCGGCTGCCCTCCGCTCAAGGCGACATTCAAGATCACGCTCCCGCTCATTCTCGCCAACCTCATCGCGGGCGGCCTGCTCGCGTTCTCCTTCGCGATGCTCGAGGTGTCCGACTCGCTCATCCTGGCGCAGAAGCAGGCCTTTTACCCGATCACGAAGGCCATCTACGAACTCTTCCAGCTGCTCGGCGACGGCAAGTTCCTTGCCTCCGCGCTCGGCGCGTGGGCCATGGCTTTCCTCGGCATCACGATCGCAGGTCTCGGCATTCTCCTGGGCCGCAAACTCGGCGCCATCTTCCGCGTCTAGGCCGAGCGACTCGGCTCTCCCGCCGCCCGCGGCAGCACGAAACCCAACGCCGCCACCGCGAGACCGAGCGCCGCGGTGAACAGGAAATACCGTCCGCCCTCGTGCAGCCCGAGCGCCGTGATCAGCACCGGCGCGAAGCCCGCGAAGATCCGCCCGAGATTATACGCCGCGCCCGACAACGTCGTGCGGTAGCGCGCGAACACCTCGTTGAAATACGCCCCCATCAACCCGAACGGCACGCCGTTCAACAACGGCAGGCTGAGCGCGAAAAACAAACTGCGCCCCGTCCAGCTCCAGCTCCAACACGCCACCGAAAGAGTCGTCAGTCCCGCCGCGTAGAGCCACAGCGCGCGCGTCACTCCGACGCGCCCCACGAGCCACGCACCGAACGCCATGCCGGGCGCGACGTTCAGCCAAAACAGCGCCGTGAACCACGGTGACTGCGGCAGCTCACGCGCATAGAAGACGTTCATCGTGCCGCTCGCGATCGTCAGGCTCGCGATCGCGAGGCAGACGAGAAACGCACCGCCTTGCACCCGCCACGCGCCGCGCGGCGGGCCAGCCGATTTCGCCTCATCCACCACCGGCTCCGCCAGCGCCCGCCAACGCCACAGCGCCAACACCGCCACCGGCACGAGCGACGCCGCGAACAGCACGCGCCAGCCCACGACCGGCAAGGCGAACCGCGCCGCCATCGCCGCGAGCAGCCCGCCCAGAATCGCGAACTGCAGCCACGCCGAGAACCGATACCGCACCGCACCCGTCACCCGCTCGGCGAGATACGTGTGACTGATTCCCCATTCCGCGCCGAGCGCGAGCGACGCGAGCAAACGGAACGCCAGCAAGCTCCCTACGTTCCACGCGAGGCTGATGCCCGCGATGCCGATGCCGTAGAGCGCGAACGTCGCCAGCATCGCGCGACCTCTTCCCGCGCGGTCGGCCAAAAATCCGAACAACAGCGAACCGGCACCGACGCCCGCCAGCCCGGCAAACTGCAGCCAGCTGCTCTGCGTCGGCGTCAGCGCGAACTCGGCCGCCAGTGCGCGCTCCAGATAGACGAACAGGTAAAGGTCGTAGTAATCGAAAAACAGCCCGACGAACGCCGTCCAATAGATGGTCGCCGGAGACGGAGCCGCGCGCGCGCTCACTGTTTCACCTTCGCCCGGAAATCGCCGCCCTCGTCCCACCGGCCCGCCTTCATCGTTTGCGCGACCGACGCGTCCTTCAGCAGCGCCTGCGCCGGACCGTTGATCGACTCGCGCGCCAGCACCGCCTCCGCGCACCGCACCGCCGCGTCCGCGCGACCCGCGCCGAGATGCGCCCGGCCGAGCGCCACGAGAGTCTCGAGATCGTCCGGCGCGTTTTCCCGCAACGCCTCGAACGCGAACACCGCCGTCTCATGCCAACCGAGCGCGCTCGCAGCGTTGCCGAGCAAACGCAGTCCCGGCGCGCTGGCCGGATCGGCATCGAGCATCTTCTGCGCGCTGGCCAGCGCCTTCGCCGGATCCTTCGCCAGCGCGGAATTGCCGCTCAGCAGGAACGGCGCGGTGGAAACGCTCCCGAGCGCCTTCGCGAAAAACCCGCCCTTGCCCGCCGCGCCCTTTTTCAGCTGCGCCGCGCGCTGCAATTTGCGCACCGGCAGGCAACCCGGCGCGACCGCGAGCACGTCGCGCGAGAGTTCGATGGCGTAATCGAAATTCCCGCGCTCGAACGCCGTGCGCGCGCTCTCCACGAGTTTCTGCAACCGGGGCTCGAGCGAAGCGACGGATTGTTCGGCCATGGCAGCGGGATGCCAGCGCGGTGCGCGGCGCGCAAGCGCGGCTTACAACACCTCGAGATCGCGCCGGGTGGCCTGCTCGAGCCGCGCCAGCGCGGCGCCGACGATTTCGTCGGTCGGCCCCTCGACCAGCAGACGCAGCTTCGGCTCGGTGCCCGAGTAGCGCACCAGCACGCGTCCGCTGCTGCCCAGCTCGCGCTCCAGCGCGGCGATCGTCGCGGGCAAGGTCGGCAGGTGATCCAACGGTTTCTTCTCGCGCACCGTGAGCGCGGCAGTGACTTGGGGGAATTTCCGCAGCTGACGCCGCAGCTGTGAGAGCGGCTGGCCGGTTGCGAGCATGACTTCGAGAACCTTGAGCGCGGCAACGAGACCATCGCCCGTCGGCGAGACGTCCGCGCAAATCACATGGCCCGACGATTCGCCGCCGAGTGTCGCGTGGTCCGCGAGCATGCGCTCAATCACGTAGCGGTCGCCCACCGGCGTCCGCGCGACCTTGCCGCCCGCGGCCGCCAGCGCGGCGTCGACGCCAAGGTTGCTCTGCACCGTGATCACGAGCTGCCCGTGCGCGAGCCGCCCGCATTTCAACGCATGCAAGGCGAGCACGGTTAGAATCTCGTCGCCGTCGAGGACGTCGCCGTTCTCGTCGCAGAGAATACAACGATCCGCGTCGCCATCGTGCGCGATGCCGAGGCGGGCGCCGTGTGCTTGGACCGCTGCGGCCATCTGTTCCGGATGCTGGCTGCCGACGGCGGCGTTGATATTGTTGCCGTCGGGCGAGCAACCGATCGTGACGACGTCCGCGCCGAGTTGCGTGAGCACCGCGTGGCTCGTGTGACACCCCGCGCCGTTCGCCGCATCGAGCACGATCTTCCAGCCGCGCAACGCGCCGACCGGCAGCAGGCGCACAGCGGTCGCGACGTAGAGCGAACGCGCGTCGAAATTCTCCAGCGCTCCGTGCGACGACGCCGCCGCGTCGGGCAACAACGCCTCGATGCGCGACTCCTCGTCGTCGGTGAGCTTGATGCCGGTCGGACCGAAAAACTTGATGCCGTTGTCCGCCGCCGGATTGTGCGACGCCGTGATCACCACGCCGAACGCCGCGGGAGTGGACCGCAGCGCGAGGCTCACGGCCGGAGTCGGCACGACACCGAGACTCACCGGCTTGAAACCTTCCGCCGCCAACCCGCCGGCCAGCGCAGCCTCGAGGCTCGCACCGGACGCGCGCGTATCGCGTCCGATAAAGACGACCGGCGACGCGGCTCCGTTTTCACGTGCGAACCGCGCTGCGGCCGCGCCGAGCCGCGAGGCGAACGCCTCGTTCATCGTCGCGCTGCCGTAGGCACCGCGCACGCCGTCCGTGCCGAAATACTTCCGCGAACCCATCCCCTACGAACGATAGAATTCGAGGGTGTCGGCAATCTTTTTGGCGACCGCTCCGCCGAACAACAGCTCGCGCGCGACCGGCACGCCGCTGCGCAGGTCCGGCTGACGCCCGGCGATCCACAAGCCCATGGCGGCCACCGCGACGATCGTGTCCATCAACCCGCGCGGCGCCTTGCCGGCGAGGATCGCCTCGGTGAGCGCGCGGTTCGTCGCCACGTCGCCGCCGATCAGGTCCGCAAACGGCGCGCGTTCCATGCCGAAGTCCGCCGGCGTCCAGTTCGCCGTCGCGCCTTTCAGGCGGCCGACACCCGCGACGAGATTGTCCGTGGCGGTGGTCCACTCGTCGATGCCGCGCCCGGACTCGATCACGCCGTGGGCCACGATGCCGGCGGGGCACTCGAGCGCGGCGAGTGTCGTGGCGAACTTCTCCACCAGCGCCGGCGAATAGACTCCGAGCATCACGTGCGCCGGACGGCCGGGGTTGATGAGCGGACCGAGGATGTTGAAGATCGTGCGTTGCCCGCGCGCGGCGAGCGCCTTGCGGGCGGGTGCGATGTGCTTGAACGTCGGGTGATACGCCGGCGCGAAGAAGAAACAGAATCCCAGCTCGCGCAGCGCGGCGCGGGTCTTCTCCGGCGAAGCCTGCAAATCGAGACCGAACGACGCCATCAGGTCGGCGCTGCCGCATTTCGAGGTGATGCCGGCGTTGCCGTGCTTCATCACCGGCACGCCCGCGGCAGCGAGCGTCAGCGTGACGAGCGTGGAGACGTTGAAGCCGCCGGCGTGGTCGCCCCCGGTGCCGACGATGTCGAGCGCGTGCGGCGCCCATTCCTGGACGCCCGGATCGCGCGCGACCTCGCGGTAGGTGCGTGCGAAGGCGGCAATCTCCTCCGCGGTCTCGCCCTTGGTCGCGAGCGCGGCGAGAAAATCGATCTTGGTCGCCTCCGCGATATCGGGGCTGGCCAGCGCGAGCGCGGCGGAGCGCGCTTCGGCGGGGGCAAGGTCGCGGCGCGCGTGGAGTTCTTGAGTCAGTTGCTCGAGCAACATCGGCGCGCATCAAAGACGGAGGTCGCGCGGGACGGCAAAGCATAATTCTCGACACGTCTGGTCCGTTTGCGAACGCTCGCTCTGTGTTTCTCCGAATTACGGGTCGCCTCCTGTCTGTCATAGCAGCCTGCGTCGCGTTGAGCGTCGCGCACGCCGCCGAGCCGGCGTCGAAGAAGAGAGTGCCGCGCGAACCGGCGCCGAAGCCCGTCGCGGAGCTGAGCGCGACCGATGCCCTCGTGCTCGGCGTCGTGGAAGGCGTGACCGAGTTCCTGCCGATCTCGTCGACGGGACACCTGATCATCGCCAGCCAGATGCTCGGCCTGGAGTCCGACAAGCCGCTCACGAACGCAGCGGGCGAACCGCTCTGGTATAAGAAGCCCTCCGAGAAGCATCCGCAGGGCGAGCCGCTCACGTTGAAGCTCGCGGCGGACACCTATACGGTCGTCATCCAGGTCGGCGCGATCCTCGCGGTGGTTTTCATGTATTGGTCGCAGCTGGTGAACATGCTCATCGGATTGTTCGGGCGAAGCAGCTCGGGGTTTCGTCTGCTGCGGAACGTGCTGCTGGCCTTCGTGCCGGTGGCGGTGATCGGCTTCGCGCTGCACGACCTGATCGACAAATACCTTTTCTCCATCGGCGCAGTGGTGGCCGCCCAAATCGGCGGAGCCCTGATCATGCTCTGGGCGGAACACTGGCGAAAAAAGAACTCCGGCATCGGATTCTCGAAGGCCGATCCTGCGGACATGACCGCGGGCAAGGCCGTGGGCATCGGTTTCGCGCAGTGCCTCGCGCTGTGGCCGGGCACGAGCCGCTCGATGGTGACGATCGTCGGCGGTTACTTGGCGGGCCTGACGCCGGTGAAGGCTGCGGAGTTCAGCTTCCTAGTCGGGCTGCCCACCCTCGCTGGTGCGGCGGTCTATAAGTCCTACAAGTCCGGCGCGGCCATGATCGAAGTCTTCGGCTGGTCGAGCGTGCTGCTGGGCTGCGTGGTGGCGGCGGTTTCGGCGGCGCTGGCGGTGAAATTCTTCGTGCGATTCCTGTCGCGCAACGGTCTGGCGCTGTTCGCCTATTACCGCATCGCGGTGGCGGTGGTGTTGGCCGCATTTTACCTGTTCTAAGGTCTCGTCAGCGCGGGCAGTTAAACGTCTTGACGGGGTCGCAGGCCGAACCTTACCTCCTCGACCTTCCAACCGAAACTAGCGGCCAGTCCACGCGTCGGGCCGCACTACTCAACCACTTACCATGGCCAATCCGAAACGTAAGCAATCCAAGCGCCGCAGCGCCAACCGCCGCGCGGCCAACGCCTTCAAAGCCCCGCAGGTCGCCAAAGACAGCGACGGCGGCGCCTTCCGCCCGCACCGCGTGAACCCGAAGACGGGTCTCTATCGCGGCCGTCAGGTGCTCGACGTCACGGTCTGATTTCATCCGGCAGCTTCCTGCTATCCAACCCGAAGCCGCCAGTTCCACGCCGTTGCCGCCCCGCATCGCCGTCGATGCCATGGGCGGCGACTTGGGCCCTGCGGAAGTAGTCGCGGCGGTCAAAATCGCTCTTTCCGAGGACGCAGACCTCGCGCCCATCGTCTTGGTGGGCCAACAGGAGGTGCTGACTCCCCTCGTCGCCGAAGCCGGCCTCGCCGGCAGTTCGCGCGTGTCGATCGTGCACGCCTCCGAGGTGATCACGATGGACGACAAACCCCTCAAGGCGCTCAAGACCAAGAAAGACGCCTCGATGGTCCGCGCGATCGAGCTCGTGAAGTCGGGCGAGGCCAAGGTCGCCGTCAGCTCCGGCAACACCGGCGCGCTCATGGCCGGCGGCACGCTCCGCCTGCGCACCATGAACGGCGTCGATCGCCCCGCACTCGCGGCGGTCATCCCTCGCGAAGGCGGGCACTTCGTGCTCATCGACGCCGGCGCCAATCCCGAGGCGAAGCCCGAGCACCTGATGCACAACGCCATCCTCGGCGCCGACTACGCCCGCGTCATTCTCGGCCTCGATAACCCGCGCGTCGGCCTCCTTACGATCGGCACCGAAGAAGGCAAAGGCAACGCGCTCGTCACCGAGACGAACGACCTGTTGAAGAAGATCAACGGCGTCGTGAACTACGTCGGTCCGATCGAGGGCTTCCAGGTTTTCCGCAACCACGTCGACGTGGTCGTGTGCGACGGTTTCGTCGGCAACACGCTCCTCAAGACGTGGGAGTCGCTCGCGAAATTCATCACCGGCATGCTCAAGGACGAGCTGAAGCAAAGTCCCGTGCGCATGGCCGGAGCGGTCCTCGCCAAGGGTGCCTTCAGCGCCTTGAAGGACCGCATGAATCCCGACCGCTACGGCGGCGCGCCGCTCCTCGGCGTCCGCGGCAACATTCTCAAGGCCCACGGTTCATCCAACCGCCACGCTTGGGCCAGCGCCATCCGCGCCGCTGGCAAAATCATCCGTCAGGACCTTTACCACCGCATCGAAGACGACGTCGCCAAGGCCAACGAGCTCATCCAAGCCGCGCCCGGCGTGTCGCCGACGAATAACTGATCCCTTTTTACCTATGGCCTCCGTGATCATCGCCGGAGTCGGCGCCTATGCGCCCGAACGCATCCTCACCAACGAGGATCTCACCAAAATGGTCGATACGTCCGACGAGTGGATCCGCACTCGTTCCGGTATCCGCGAGCGGCACATCGCCGCGCCGGACCAGGCGTGCTCCGACCTCGCCCTCATCGCCGCCCAGCGTGCCCTCGCCGACGCGAAGGTCAGCGCCTCCGAGGTCGACCTCCTCATCATTGCGACGGCGACTCCGGATTACCCGCTCCCGTCCACGGCGTGCGTCGTCCAGCACAAGCTCGGCGTCCCGCCGCACGCGACCGCCTTCGACATTGCCGCCGCCTGCTCGGGCTTCGTCTACGCCCTCGAGATCGCCTACGGCCAGCTGCTCACTGGCCGCTACAAGTGCGCGCTGATCATCGGATCGGAAAAACTCTCCTCGATCACCGACTGGTCCGACCGCACCACTTGCGTGCTCTTCGGTGACGGCGCCGGCGCGGCCGTGCTGAAGAAGAGCGATCAGGACGGTGTCGGCATCATCGGCTCCGACCTCGGCGCCGATGGCGAACTCGCCGAATACCTCTACACGCCCGCCGGCGGTTCCCGCTGCCCGGCGTCGCCCAAGACCGTCGAGGAGAAGGGCCACTTCCTGCGCATGAAGGGCAAGGAGATCTTCAAGAACGCCGTTCGCGTCATGGAGACCGTCGCGCGCGAAATGGTGGAACAACACGGCCTCACGTTTGACCAAATCAACCTCGTGATCCCCCATCAGGCGAACGTGCGAATCGTCGAAGCGCTCGCGGGCAACCTCGGTGTGCCCATGGATCGTTTCTACGTGAACATCGATCGCTACGGCAACACGTCGTCCGCCTCCATTCCCCTCGCCCTCGACGAAGCCCGCAAGGCCGGTAAGATCAAGCCCGGCGACTACACGCTCCTTGTTGCTTTCGGCGCCGGCTTCACCTACGGCTCTACTCTCATTCGCTGGTAATCCTCATGTCCCGTCGCACCCTTTCCGCCCTTGTTGCCGTCGTCATCGCGCTGTTCGGCGCCGCGCGCCTTAGCGCCGACCTCGTCTGGACGCCCGGTCAAGGCTGGCGCATCGAGGGCGGCGCCCTCGCCGGGCTCTCCGGCGAAGAAGGCCGCAACGCGCTGGAGATGATGAACACCGCGCGCAACGCCGAGGAAAAAGGCTCCACGCGCTCCGCCATCAAGACCTACGAGAAGGTCGCCAAGAAGTTCCCGAACTCGATCTACGCCGGCGAGGCCCTCTACCGCTCCGGTCTCCTCTACGAAAAGCGGAAGCAATACTTCAAGGCCTTCGACTCCTTCCAGGAGATGGTGATGAAGTATCCGAGCAGCCAGAAGTTTTCCCAGGTCATCGCCGAGCAATACCGCATCGCCCAGCTCCTCCTCGACGGCGCCCGCTCCTACATGTGGGGCGTTATTCCCGGCTTCAAAAACCGCGAGAAGTCCGTCGAGTATTTCGAGCATATCGTCCACAACGCGCCCTACTCCGACTACGCGCCGCTCTCGCTGATGAATATCGCGCGCGCCCACCAGAAAATGGGCAACACCGAGGAGGCAATCGACGCCCTCGACCGGATGATCAACAACTACCCGAAGAACGTCCTCACGCCCGACGCCTACCTGAAGCTCGCGCAGACGCATTCCTCGCTCGTCGACGGCGCCTACTACGACCAAGCGTCGACGAAGGAAGCCATCACCTACTACGAGGACTACCTCATCCAATTCCCCGGCGACTCCGGCGCCGGCACGGCCGAAAAAGGCCTCGGCGAGATGAAGACCATGCTCGCGCAGAGCAAAATGATCCTCGCCGACTACTACTTCAAATACCGCAAGAACTACACCGCCGCGAAGGTCTTCTACAACGAGGCGATCACCACCTATCCCGATTCGCCCGTCGCCGCGCGCGCCCGCAAAATGCTCGTCGAAGTCGACTCCCGCCTCGCCGGCAACAAGGCGCAGGACGTGAAGGACGACCAGCCCGCCGCGCCGAAAAAGAAAAAGCGCTTCTGGCTCTTCTGAGCACCGCGCATCGCCCATGCGCCTCGCGCTGTTCGCCTCGCTCGCTGCCCTCGCCCTCGGCCTCGCGTCCTGCGCGAACTACCACCTCGGCACCGGCAGCGAGACCCGCTACGCCACCTTGCACGTCGCCGTCGTGAAAAGCGATGTGCTCCTGCCCCAGGCCGTCGCCATCGTCACGACGCAGGTGCGCGAAGCGTTCCTTAAGGACGGACGCGTCCGCCTCGTCGACTCGGCTTCCGAAGCCGACGCCGTGCTCACGCTGACGCTCGAGGATTACCACCGCGACACGACTGTTGCCCGCGCCGACGACACCGGACTCGCCCGGCGCTTCGATGTCGTGCTCCAAGCCCGCGCGGCGCTCGTGGATCAACGTTCCAAGCAAACCGTCTTCGCGAATCGCCCGCTCAAAGTCACCCGCGGCGCCTTCACCGACAGCGGCCAGCTGCAGTCGGAATACCAGTTGCTCCCGCTGCTCGCGGAGCAGCTCGCCGAGCGCGCGCTGCACGCCACGCTCGACAACTGGTAAGGAAACTCGCATGCCCCGCGCGACCAAGCCCCGCCTGAATCGCGAGTGGCATCTCGCGCACCGCATGCCGCCCCGCGCCACGCTCGAACAGCGCCTCGCCTGGCACCTCGAACATCACGCGCATTGCGCCTGCCGGCCGATACCGGGAAAACTGCTTGGCCTGCTGCGCGAGCGCGGCTTGCTTTGAGTCGATGTCGCTCTCGCCCGTCCTCGCCCCTTCCCTCCTCGCCGGCGATCACGCCGCCCTCGGCGCCAGCGCGAAACTCGCCGCCGATTCCGGCGCACCGTGGCTCCACCTCGACCTGATGGACGGCCACTTCGTGCCGAACCTTACCTTCGGCCCCGAAGTGCTCGCCGCTCTCCGCCGCGCGGGCGTGAAGACATTCTTCGACACCCACCTCATGCTTTCCGAACCGCACCGCTACGTCGAAGCGTTCGCGAAGGCCGGCGCCAATCTCATCAGCATCCACATCGAGCCCACCTATGACCACGCGGCCACGCTGCGCCGCATCCGCGAACTCGGCTGCCAGTGCGGCGTCGTGCTGAATCCCGGCACGCCCGCCGAATCCATCCGCATGCTGCTGCCGCAGGTTGATCTCGTGTTGGTGATGACCGTGCAACCGGGTTTCGGCGGCCAACCCTTCCGGCGCGACATGCTCCCAAAGCTCCAGCAAATCGACGGCTGGCGCCGCGAAGCCGGCCTCAACTTCCGCCTCGAAGTCGACGGCGGCATCGACCTCGTCACGGGCAAGGAATGCCGCGCCGCCGGCGCCGACACCTTCGTGGCCGGCACGTCTTTCTTCAAGGCCGGCGACCGTGCTGCGTTCGCCGCGGCATTCGCGTCACTCTGAGGCGGGACTGAAGCTCGCTTTGCCGCCCGCGATGTCCGTCGCGCGCGCGTATCGGGCACGAAATCTCCCCGCCAGCTCGCTCGCCAGCCGCACCTCGTCGACCTTGTGCTTCGAAGTCAGCGCGCGATGAATTTCGTTCTGCGCTCGATCGTAGCTCACGTCGGAGAGGTCCTGCAGCACTGACAATGCGGCGCTTCTTCGAGCCGCATCGACGCCGGGCGCATTGATCGCACGCCACGCGGCGCGGAGTTCCTCGTGCGTGTCCTGGCACATCACGCGAATGATGAACGCCATTTCGCGAAACACCGCCGCCGTCCGCTCCGGCCGATAGATCAGCGGATCCTCGGTCGCGAACGGATTCGCGTCGGGATCGCTGCGGAGCGGCAGCCACTCGGCCCGCGCGTAATAGTCGCGTCGCACCGGCAGGCGCCGGAGGGCGTAACGCTGCGGTCCGCCGGGAGTGCCCGGCTTCGCGTTCCACAACCGTTGCGCCTCCATCGAAAGCACGAACTCCATGAACGCCTCCGCGACCGCCCGATGCGGCGCACCGCGCAGGATGCCGATCGGATCGACGGAGCTGACCGACCCACCCGCCGGCGATATGTAACCCAGCCGCGCCGACCCGCCGCGTGCGCTCGCCGCCTCGGCTTGGGCGCGTCCGTAAAAATCGATGCACATGCCGGCCGCGCAGTTCCCATCCGCCACGTCGATCGGCGGCTTCTGCGAGGTGTCGGTGAAATAGCGCGCGTTGGCCCCCACGAGTTGTATCAACCGCAGTCCGTCCTCCCAGCCTTCGCGCACCGCGCGCGCTTCGCGGGCGGTCGCGTCCGGTTCGCTCGACGCGCGCGCGCGCCGCTGCATCCGCTGCTGGAGAATGTTCTCGAACGCCTTGGCGATCGATCCGCTCTTCGTGGGATCGCACAGCGCGACCTCGCCGAAGAAATGAAAATCCGCGAGATCGTCCCACTGTTGAGGCTCCCGCACCCCGAGGCGCGCGAGCGAATCGCGATTGAACAGGATGCCGTAGGAACTGAGCACACAGCCGATCCACAGGTGCTCGCGATCCCAGAACTCCTCGCCGCCATAAACCCGCGGAATCACGTCGTCGGTGAACCACTCGGGATGCGCCTCAAAAACCCGCGACGCCACCAGCCGCCCCGCGACCGCCTGACGCTCGAAATCGTAGGTGCCGCCGCCGAAAAAAACATCGATCCCGCAGCCGACATCCGAAGCGAGAAACACCGCGCGCGCCTCCCGCGCGATCGCGGGCGCGTCGGCCGGCAGCCGGCCATTCTGCGAACCGGCCTGCACGTCGCGGCTCCACGGTTTGCCCAGCTGGTTCACCCAGTGATTGCGGAACGCGGTGATGTATTCGCTCTCGAGGAAACGGGCGATCTCGCTTGTGCCGCCGAGCACGCGCCAATCGATCGCGACGCTCCGCCCGGTCCGCGCGCGATACCACTCCTGAAACGCGCGCCCGAATTCGTAGCGGGTCGCCTCGTTGTTCGGCGTCACGATCACCACGCGATCATCGGCATCGCGCGCGGCGGCGACCTGACGCGGCCGGAGCGCGAACGGCAGTGCGAGCACCGTCAGCAACGCCAGGACGATCACGGCCCGTTTCATCGGCGCCTCACGCGGTCAAGACCACCACGTCCTCGGGCTGCACGGCGGCGAACAGCTCGCCGCGCTGCGCGCCGTCCACGAACCGCGGGTTGAGTTCGAAAATTTTCAAGCGCGCGCCTTCGCCCGAAGTCACGAACTCGTATTGCGCGACCTCGCCAAGATAGACCGATTCGCCAATGCGGCCACGCACGCAGTTCCGCGGCTGCGCCTCGCGATGCAGCTCCCAGCATTCAGGCCGGATCGATACCGTGACGGCCGCGCCGACCTCGGGCGAGAGAGCCGGATCGCCGGGGATGCCATCGAAATTCCCCACGGTCGTCTCGACGGTCACGGTGCCGTCGCCCCAGCGCAGCACTTTGCCCGGAAGGAAATCCGTTTCGCCAATGAAATTCGCGACGACCTGCGTCGTCGGCCGCTTGTAGACCTCGCGCGGCGTGCCGACTTGCAGGATGCGTCCGTGGTCGAGGATCGCCATCCGGTCGGCGATCGACAGCGCCTCCTTCTGGTCGTGCGTGACGTAGACCGTGGTGAGTTTGAACTCCTTGCACACCCGGCGGATTTCGGCGCGCATCTCGAGGCGGAGCTTGGCGTCGAGGTTCGAGAGCGGTTCGTCGAGCAACAGGCAGCGTGGCCGGATCACGAGCGCTCGCGCGAGCGCCACGCGCTGCTGCTGGCCGCCGGAGAGCAGGTTCGGCTTCCGGTCGGCGTAACTCTCCATCCGCACCGACGCGAGCGCCTCGCGCACGCGTTCCTTCAGTTCGGCCGCGGGCACTTTCCGCTCATGTAGACCGAACGCCACGTTCTCCGCCACGGTCAGGTGCGGCCACAGCGCGTAGCTCTGAAACATCATTCCGGTGTTCCGCTTGTGCGGCTCGAGGCGAGTGACGTCCTCGTTGCCGAATGAGATCGTCCCCGCCTCCGGAATGTAGAAGCCGGCCATGCACCGCAGCAGCGTGGTTTTGCCACAGCCACTCGGGCCGAGCAGGAAAAACAGCTCACCGGGCGCGATCGTGAGGTCCAGACCGTGCAGCGCCACGACGTCGCCAAAGCGCTTTGTCAGTTGCTGGATCTGGATGGAGATCATCGGGGGCGACCGCGAGAGGCAACCGGCCGGAATCTGCCGAGTCAAAAAGATTGGCGTCCGCGGCCGTCCGCTAACGGGTTGCCATCGGCAACGGAATCGACCTTAAAGCGCCATGGCCCGCACCAAGCCCACGATTCCCGAGCTCAAGCACCTCGACCACGTGCTCGTGAGCGAACCCGCCATCCGCCGCCGCGTCGCCTCGCTCGCCGAGCAGATCAACAAAGCCTATCGCGGCAAGGACCTCACTGTGATCGCCGTCGTGAACGGCGCCCTCATCTTCACCGCCGATCTGCTGCGCCACATGCGTTCGCCGCTGCGGTTGGACTGCATCCGCGCATCGAGCTACCACGCCGGCACGTCCGCGACCGGCAAGCCCGTCATCATCGACAACCTGAAACTGGATATCGCGGGCCAACACGTGCTGCTCGTCGATGACATCCTCGACACCGGCAACACGCTCTCCGCCGTCCACGAGTTGCTCCTCGCGAAGAAAGCCGCGTCCGTCCGCACCTGCGTGCTGCTCGACAAGAAGGCGCGCCGCGTCGTGCCGTTCGAGGCGGAATACGTTGGCTTCGAAATCCCGAACGAGTTCGTCGTCGGCTACGGCCTCGATTTCAACGAGCGCTACCGTAATCTGCCCTGCATCGGCGTGCTGAAGCCCAAGTTTTACTCGGGAAAAATCTGAGTTCCACCGCCCGTCACCCGGGCGCAGGGCCGAAATCGGCCGGAAGGAAAATGCCTTGCGCTCGGCGGAACCGCGCTCTTTGTTCTGCGCTCCACTCCGACGGAGGGGTGGCCGAGTGGTCTAAGGCAGGTCTTTGCTAAAGACCCAGACCCCAAAAGGGTCTCGGAGGTTCGAATCCTCTCCCCTCCGCCATTCTTCGTCCCTCTCGGGGCGCCCTTCGGGAAATGCCCGCGCCGCTGCTCTTCGATTTTCGCCAACTCACCGTCTACCGCGGCGAACGGCGCGCGCTCCACGGGCTCGATCTCCAGCTTCGCGCGGGTGAGCACGTGGCCATTCTCGGCCCGAACGGCTGCGGCAAGTCGACGCTGATCAAGACGCTCACGCGCGAACTCTACCCGCTCACCGACACTCCCGGCTATCGCTTCCAGCTCCTCGGCGAGGAATTCGCCGACATCACGGACTTTCGCCGCAAGCTCGGTCTCGTCGCGCTCGATCAGATGCTGAAGCTCTCTTACGAAGTGACAGAGCGCCGCGTCACAGGTCTCGAATTGGTGCTCTCCGGCTTCTTCGACAGCATCGGTCTCTGGCCGCACATGCGGCCGACGCTCGCCCAACGCCGGCGCGCCTACGCGATCCTGCGCGAACTCGGCATCGCGCATCTCGCCACGCGCTCGCTCAAGGAAATGTCGTCCGGCGAACAACGCCGGTGCTTCATTGGCCGCGCACTCGTTCACGATCCTGCCGCGCTGTTGCTCGACGAACCGACGACCAGCCTCGATCCGGCGGCGGTGATCGAGTTTCGCCGCACGTTGCGCAAGCTGTGTCGGCGCGACAAGAGCGTCGTGCTCGTGACGCACAACGTCGCTGATCTCGTGCCCGAAATCTACCGCGTGCTCCTGATGCGCGACGGTCGCATCGTCGCCGACGGCGCGCCGCGTCACGTGCTCAGCTCGTCCGCGCTATCGGATTTATTCGGTGCGCCTCTGCGGCTCGTCCGCACGCGTGGGCACTACGATCTGGTCAGCCGCTGAACGGCCGCGGGCAACTCTGCGAGCGACTCGATGCGCGCCGTGGCCGCAGCGGGATTTTCGCCCGTGCGGTCGCGATCCACCCAGATGCGCGTGATGTCCATTTCGCGAGCGGGACCGATGTCGTGATAAAAACTGCACGCCGCGTGCACCCAATTCGCCCGCTCGACGCCGCTCACCCGCCAGAAGTGCCGGAAGTGCGCGAGCGAAGGCTTGTAGTCCTTCACCTCCTCGGCCGTCACGACCAGATCGAAAGGCTGGCGAAAACCGCGCTCGGTTTGCGCGAAGAGCGCACGGTCGCAGTTGGTGAGAACGGCCAGTTTCCAACCGGCCGCTCGCAGCGCCGCCAACGCGGGCTCGACGTCGGCGAAGACGGGCTGCGTGCCCCAGTGGGCGGGCAACGCGTCGACGGCGGCGGCCGAAACCTCGAGACCAATCTCGCGTGCTGCGCGGGCGACACCCTCGCGCAGCACGTCGGCGTAGAGTCGGTGCGGACGCTCCTGCTCCAACGGGCGTTCGTAGCGATGGTAAGCAGCGATCAGTTCGCCCACGCGCCCGCCCGCGAGCGGACGCAGGATGTCGGCGAAGCCCGTGTGCCAATCCACGAGCGTGCCGAAGCAATCGAAGGTGATCCATTGGTTCGCCATGCGAGAAGGAAGGCCCGTGAGGCCAACCCGCGCAAGCGCGGTGCGCGAGGTGCCGACGGACGCCGCCGTCCGAGGTGCGGGCGCGCCGAAAAAGAAAAACGCCGCGGATTGCTCCGCGGCGTTGAAAAGGAACCGACTCCGCTCAGTAGCGGTAGTGCTCGGGCTTGTAGGGGCCTTCGACCGGGACGCCGAGGTAGGCGGCTTGCTCCTTAGAGAGTTTGGTCAGCTTGGCGCCGATCTTCTCGAGGTGCAGGCGCGCGACTTCTTCGTCGAGGTGCTTGGGCAGGCGGTAGACGCCGACCTTGTAGACGTCCTTGTTCTTCCAGAGGTCGAGCTGGGCGAGCGTCTGGTTGGTGAAGGAGTTCGACATGACGAACGACGGGTGGCCGGTGGCGCAACCGAGGTTCACGAGGCGGCCTTCGGCGAGCAGGTAGATGCTGTTGCCGTTGGCGAACGTGAACATGTCGTATTGCGGCTTGATGTTCGTGCGCTTGACGCCCTTGGCCTTGTAGAGGCGGTCGACCTGGATCTCGTTGTCGAAGTGGCCGATGTTACAGACGATGGCCTGGTCCTTCATCTTCGCCATGTGCTCGAGCGTGATGATGTCCTTGTTGCCGGTCGTCGTGACGTAGATGTCGGCGATGCCGAGCGTGGACTCGACCGTGTTGACCTCGAAGCCTTCCATCGCGGCCTGGAGGGCGTTGATGGGGTCGATTTCGGTGACGATGACGCGCGCGCCGAAGCCCTTGAGCGAAAACGCGGAGCCCTTGCCCACGTCGCCGTAGCCGCACACGCACGCGACCTTGCCGGCGATCATTACGTCGGTGGCGCGCTTGAGGCCGTCGGCGAGCGACTCGCGGCAGCCGTAGAGATTGTCGAACTTCGACTTCGTGACCGAGTCGTTGACGTTGATCGACGGGACGAGGAGCTTGCCTTGCTCGTGGAGCTGGTAGAGGCGGTGGACGCCGGTCGTGGTCTCTTCCGAGACGCCGCGCCACTCCTTCACCATCGCGGTGAAGATGCCGGGCTGCGACTTCTGGATTTTCTTGAGGAGGTTCTTGATGACCTGCTCTTCGTGCGAACCGGAGGCGCTGTTCACCCAGTCGCTGCCCTGCTCCATCTCGTAACCCTTGTGGAGGAGGAGCGTGACGTCGCCGCCGTCGTCGACGACGAGCTGCGGGCCGGTGCCGTTCGGATGGCTGACGGCTTTCCAGGTGAGATCCCAGTATTCCTCAAGCGTCTCGCCCTTCCAGGCGAAGACCGGCACGCCGGCGGCCGCGATGGCGGAGGCGGCGTGATCCTGCGTCGAGAAGATGTTGCACGACGCCCAGCGCACGGAGGCGCCGAGTTCGACGAGCGTCTCGATGAGGACGGCCGTCTGGATCGTCATGTGCAGCGAACCGGTGACGCGCACGCCCTTGAGCGGCTTCTTGGGGCCGAACTTGGCGCGGACGGACATGAGGCCGGGCATCTCGTGCTCGGCGACGGAGATTTCTTTGCGACCCCAGTCAGCGAGACCGATGTCCTTGACGTGGTAGTCCTGCGCCTTCGCAGCGGAAGATTTTTTGGCTTTGGCCATGGAAGTGGTGGTTAGGCTTTGATGGCGGCGCGGAGTTCGGCGGCCTTGGCGGTGGATTCCCACGGGAGGCCCTTCTTGCCGAAGTGGCCGTAGTTGGTGGTCTGGCGATAAATCGGGCGGAGCAAGTCGAGCTGGGCGACGATGTCGGCCGGCTTGAACGAGAAGACTTGTTGCACGGCGTCGGTGATCTGCTCGTCGGAGACGCCGAGCTTGGCGGTGCCGAAGGTCTCGACGCGAACCGAGACGGGCTTCGGGTGGCCGATGGCGTAGGCGAACTGGATCTCGGCGTGCGTGGCGAGGCCGGCGGCGACGATGTTCTTCGCGACCCAGCGGCCCATGTAAGCGGCAGAGCGGTCAACCTTGGACGGGTCCTTGCCCGAGAAGGCGCCGCCACCGTGACGACCCCAGCCGCCGTAGGTGTCCACGATGATCTTGCGGCCGGTGAGACCGGAGTCGCCCTGCGGACCACCGATGACGAAGCGGCCGGTCGGGTTGATGAGATACTCGGTGTTCTTCGTCAGCAGCTTGGCGTCGATGACCTTCTTGATGACGTTTTCGATGAGGAATTTCTCGATCGTGGCGTGCTTCGCGTCAGCAGCGTGCTGCGTGGAGATGACGACGTTCACGACTTCGACGGGCTTGTCGTTCTGGTAACGGACGGAAACCTGCGTCTTCGCGTCGGGGCGGAGCCAGGAGACGGCGCCGGACTTGCGGATCTTGGTCAGCTCGCGACCGAGACGGTGCGCGAACATGATCGGCGTCGGCATGAGTTCGGGCGTCTCGTTGCACGCGTAGCCGAACATGATGCCTTGGTCGCCGGCGCCTTGCTCGGCGGTCTTCTTGCCCTCGGCTTTCTTGGCGTCGACACCTTGCGCGATGTCGGGCGATTGGGCGGTGAGGTAGTTATTGATGAAAACCTTGTCGGCGTGGAACACGTCGTCGTCGTTCACGTAACCGATGTCGCGGATGGCGTCGCGGATGACTTTGCCGAGGTTGATCGCCTCTTCGATGGGCTTGGTCGTGCCCTTCTTGGCGTCCTGCAGCTTCGGGATGGTGATCTCGCCGCCCACGACGACGATGTTGGACTTCACGAACGTCTCGCACGCGACGCGCGAGGTGTGATCGATCTTCAAGCATGCATCGAGCACGCTGTCGGAAATGAGGTCAGCGACTTTGTCGGGGTGACCTTCACCGACCGACTCGGAGGAGAAAACGAAGTGATTAGCCATAGAATGTGAGCGGCGAAGAAAGACAGCGCCGCGAGCGGGAGCAAGTAGATTATCAACGTATCTGGATTCCATGATACGAGGATGTTCGAACCATCCCGGCGGCATCCGGCTTGCGTCGCCCGCTAGCTGCGGTTGCATGCGGACATCACCCCATGTCCGAGCCCATTTTGAGACCCGAGGCTATCGAAGCGCTCCGCGCGGTTTCACCGGATGACGGCGGCGTGTTTTTTCGGGAGCTCATCGATATCTTTCTGGAGGACACCCCTAGACGCATCACCGAGCTGAAAAACGCCCTTCGCGAGCAAAACGTCGGTGCATCCGTGCGTGCTGCCCACAGCATCAAAGGCAGCGCCGGAAATTTCGGCGCGCAGCACCTCGCGCATGTGGCGTTGGAACTCGAATCCCTGGCGAAATCGGACCAACTCCCCGCGATTATCGCCCGCCTCGACGAACTCGAGCAGTCCTTCGCAGCCGTTAAGGAGGCGCTCCTCGCCCTGCGCGATTCATGATCCATCGCCATTTCATTTCGTCTCTTGTCGGCGTCGCGGTTCTTGGACTCGCAGTCGTGCCTGCGCCGGCGGCGCTTACGTGGACGCAGACCGAAGTTACGAGCGCCACCAAGCCGTTGCAAAAAGTCCTCGCGGTCACCTTCGGCTTCAAGAACACCGGCCAAACGCCCGTCACGATTCGCGACGTTCAAGTGAACTGTGACTGCATGACGGCGGCGGCAGACAAGACCGTCTACCAACCCGGTGAAAGCGGAACCATCAGCGCACACTTCACCGTCGGCGACCGCATCGGCTCGTATGAGCGCGGGGTGAAGGTCTTAACCGACGACGGCGCGAAACCGCAGCACCTGCGGGTGCACATCGAGGTCCCGGAACTGGCCGCGATCGAACCGCGCATCCTCGACTGGGAATCGGGCGCGCCGGCAGATGAGAAGCCGGTCCTGATCACGGTCGCTGCGGGAATCCAAATCAATTTCAGCGAACTGTTCGTCTCCGCGCCGTCGTTCTCCGCGCGCTTCGAAACCATCGAAGCCGGCCGCCGCTACCGTTTGTTCGTGAAGCCGCTGGCCACAGCCGAAGCGGCCAGCGCGGCGATCCGCTTCAAAGGCAAAGCCGAATCCGGCGAAGACGTGGTCGTCAGCGCCTACGCGAACGTCCACTGACGCCTCGCTTCGCTCCGCCGGGACCGAGGTGCGCGCCCGCTCCGCTCAACCCGTCTTGAAATAGCCGCGCTGTTTCTCGCTGATGGGCAGCCCAGCCTTCTCCATCACCGCGAGCAAATCCTCCCAAGCGTCGCGCTTGATCTTCAGCGCCGCCTCCGACCGCAGTCCTTCCTGGCGCAAGAGATACGACGGGTGGTAGGTCGCCCGCAGCGGGATGCTGTTGTAGGCGTGCCACGAACCGCGTGCGGCGCCCATCGTCTTGAAGCGATCCGCGCCGAGCAGTCCGTCGACGGCGGTTTTGCCCAGCGCGACGAGCACCCGCGGCTGGATGATGTCGATTTGCGCGCGGATAAACGGCAGGCAATACGCCATCTCGTCCTGTGTCGGCGGGCGATTGCCCGTCTGAAAACCGTCCGGCGAGCGCGCGCCCATTTCGGGCCGCCAATTGAGGATGTTGCCAATGTAGACCTGCGAGCGATCCAGGCCCATCGCCTTGATCATGCGGTTGAGCAACTGCCCGGCGCGTCCGACGAACGGCTCGCCCTGCTCTTCCTCGTCCGCGCCCGGCGCCTCGCCGATGAACATCACGGACGCATCGACATTGCCGACGCCGAAGACGACCTGCTTGCCCGCGTAGACGCGCGCCTTGCATGTCGCGTCGTTCAGCACGACCTCACGCAGCGCATTCCAACGTTCCTGTTTCGAGCCGCTCGGCAAATTCAACGGCGGCGGCGCGCCCAGACTCGACGGCGCATTCGCTGGAACGATCCGCGCCGGCGGCGGAGGGGCAAACGCGGTGGACGCGAAGCTCTGCGCCGGCTCGGCTACGACCGCTTCGCGGGCCGGCGTCGGCGCAGCCGCGCGCTCCGCGACGGCGCTGCTCGGCGCGGGAACCGCGGCAGTCGCACCCGCAAGTTCGGCGCGCGCGACTTCGACGGCGCGGCGCAATTCCACGAGGCTCTCCTCGTTCACCACCACGGTGCGGCTGCCCTCGCCTTTGAGGCGCCGGAGTTCGTCGGTGAGACAGAGGAGGTGCTCGCGAACGTTCACAGATTGGCCGGCAGACGAGCCGCGATGAGTTTTTCGACGTATTTGCCGAGGAGATCGAACTCGAGATTCACGCCTCCGCCGACGCGCTTCTCACGGAGATTGGTGACCTCCATCGTATGCGGGATCAGCCACACGGCGAGGGCGTCGTCGTCGACTTCGGCGACGGTGAGCGAGATGCCGTCGATCGCGATGCTGCCCTTGTGGATCAAGTAGCGTCCACTGCCCGCCGGGCCGCGAACCTTCAGGTAATGATCAGCGCCGCGCTGCTCGAAAATCTCCACGCGGCCGAGCGTGTCGATGTGCCCGCTGACGAAGTGTCCGCCCATGCGGCTGTTCGGGAGCATGCTGCGCTCGAGGTTCACGAGCGAGCCGGGCTTCAACTCGGAGAAGCTCGTCAGGCGCACGGTTTCCTCGAGCAGATCGAACCAGAGGTTGCGCGCGTCGTGCTTCACGACCGTGAGGCAGCAGCCGTTCACGGCGACGCTGTCCCCGAGTTTCACATCCGAGGCGACCAGCTGCGCGGAGAGGTGGAGCGACCACGCTTTCGCGCCGCGGGTGAACGAGACGACTTGGCCTGTTTCTTCGACGATGCCGGTGAACATGTTAGTTGAGCTTTACGCGGAGCACTTGGGTCTCTCCGCCGCGGCGCGTGAGCAACACGAATTCCGCGCGGGCTTTGTCATTCTCGACCGCGGCGAGCTTGTCGACCGCCTCGGCGTAGGTGTGCACTTCCGCGCCGTCGATCTCGCGAATCCAATCGTCGGGGCGCAGGCCGGCGTTCGCGACGGGGCTGTTGGGCCGCACGAAATTCACGATCGCGCCGCCCATCTCGGCGGATTTGGCGCGCTGGGCCACGAGGTCGGCGGTGAGGAACTCGCGCGCGGTGAACCCGAGTCGCTCGAAGTAGCGGCGCTCCGCTTCGCGCACCATCTTCGGCTCTTCGCCGAGCGTGACGGCGAGTTCCTGTCGATCTGTGCCGCGCAGCACCGTGAGCTTCATCACGTCGCCGGCTTTGCGCTTGAGCACTTCCTGGCCGAAATAGCCGACGATGCTCCGGTCCGGCCGCAGGCGCGGCAGCGTCTTGCCGTCGATCGCGAGCACGATGTCGCGATCCTGCAGGCCCGCTTGCGCGGCGGGGCTGCCTTCGAGGATGTCGCTGACGACGAGCGCGGACTGGCGCTCGAGTTTGAGCAGTTTGGCGACGTCGGGATCGACGGGCTGCAAGCCATAGATGCCGATCGACGTCACCGGGCGACCGGTGATGGAGGTCGGCACGCGATTAAGGAACGGCAGAAACTCATCCGCGAGCAGCACGACGCTGCTCTCGTCCGCGTTCACGAGCATCACGGGCGTGCCGTGCTGCGTGCGCGAGAACATCAGATAATTTTGTCCGAACGAGCTCAGCGTCAGACCGACAAGCCGGCCTTCGACATCAAACACCGGCAAGCCCGGCGCGCCGAGATCCTGGCCGGTGAGCGCGGTCTTGTTCGGCAGCGTCGTGAGCATCGCGACACGCGAGTTCAGCGCGTAGGGTTTGAAGTCCTCGTCCTTGCCGCGCAGGCCGAGGCCCCAGAGTTCGGTGCCGAGCGGGGGCTCCGGCGCTTTCGCGAACGAAGTGATCGGCTTCAGCTTCGCGACGAGGCCGTCGGTCGCGCGCACGAAATGAAAACCCGTGAGTTCGTCCTGGCCAAGGTAAGTCGCGGGCGTCGACTCGTCCTGCTCGGGCAGATAGACTTTGAAATCCTTGAGCTGGTCGACCGCGAGACCACCCGGGATGTTGGCGCCGGGAATGATGATCGTGCCTTTTTCGTCGATGACGGTGCCGGCGATCGTGACTTGGCGACGCTCGATCTCCGTCTGGATTGTGAACTCGACGGCGACGATCGACTTCAGCCGCTCCGGGAGGAGCGAGGCGAGATCGGCGGCGATCGCGTGCAGCGTGAGCGAAAGAACGACAAAAGCCGCGGCGGCGCGGCGGACGGTGATCATGGTTTGAAAACGTAGAGCGCGATGCGGCGGTTGCGCTGGGCCTCGACGAGGACGGGCTCGGGCTTCGCCTCGTAGGCGGCGTGGAGCTCCTTCATGCGCGCGAGGTCGTTGATGGTCTCGCCAGCGACCTTGGTGATGATGTCGCCGCGCGCGATGCCGGATTGCGCCGCCGGATAGCCGGGCTGCACGCCGATGACGAGCACGCCGCCGGCATCGGGGAGTTGATTCTCGCGGGCGTAGGCGCGCGAGACCTTGCGCACGCTGAGGCCCCATTTTTCGAAGGCCCATTCCTCGCCGACGCGGCTTTCGAGTTTCTCGGTTGTGGCAGTGAGGTCGAGCGTCTGCGCGCCGCGCTTGACGGTGAGTTTCACGGCGGCGCCGACGCGCAGGTTGGCGATCATGTTTTGAATGGGCGGCAGCTGCTCCGGAAAGCGGCCGTCGAGCTTCGTGCCGTTCAGCGAAAGGACGATGTCGCTGGGTCGCACGCCGGCGCGTGCGGCGGGCGAGCCGGGATCGACGCTGTCGACGAGCAGGCCCGTGTTGGCCGCCAGCGAGTAGAAGCGCTCGAGGTCCTGCAACTCGCGCGGGCGGATCCCGAGGTAGCTGCGCGTGATGCCGCCGTTTTTCACGAGACCTTCGGCGACGCGCTGCGCGACGGTCGACGGGATGGCGAAACCGAGGTTGTCGGCGCCCATGTAAGTGCGCGAATTGATGCCGACGACCTTGCCGTCCTCGGTGACGAGCGGGCCGCCGCTGTTGCCGGGGTTGATCGCGGCATCGGTTTGCAGCCAGGTGTTGAACGAGCCGGTCTCGTAACCGCGCACGGCGCGCGAATCCTCGAAGTAGCGGCGGTTGTTCGAAATGATGCCGCGCGTGACGGTGCGCGTGAGACCGTGCGGCGTGCCGACGGCGTAGACGGTCTGGCCGGGGAACAGGTCGTCGCTGTCGCCGAAGTCGGCGTGCGCGAAGCTGAGTTTGCGCGCCTTCACTTCGTCCATGTTCAGCCGGATGACCGCGAGATCGGTCCAGTGATCCCAGCCGACGAGTTTGGCGCCGACGCGTTCGAGGCTGGCGAGCGTGACGGAAATTTCGACGGCTTGCGGGCTGGCGACGTGGGCGTTGGTGAGGATGAGGCCGTCGGCCGAGATGATCACGCCCGAGCCGATGCCGCGCTCGGTTTTCTTCGTGCCGTCGTCGAAGGTCGTCTCGGTCACGTCGATGCGCACGACCGCATCGAGCAGGCGCGTGAAGCCTCGGCTCACGCCGCCGGCGGCCGCGAGCGAATTGGCGGCGAACAAAAACCCGGCCGCGAGAACGACCGGGAGGATGATTGACGGTAATGGTGAATGTCGCACAGTGACCGATTTCACGTGAAGCCTACTGATTGCACCGATTACGACTTTCTCAAGATTGAGCCGCATTGGCAGTCAATTTGGGAGCAGACCCGCCCATTTCGAGCCGAGAATGGCTCGTCGAAGCCGAAATACTACGTGCTCGACATGTTTCCCTACCCGTCCGGCGCGGGCCTGCACATCGGCCACCCGGAAGGCTACACCGCGACGGACATCCTCGCCCGCTTCAAGCGTGCGAAGGGCTTCAACGTCCTCCACCCGATCGGCTGGGATGCGTTCGGCCTGCCCGCCGAGCAGCATGCGGTGAAGACCGGCACGCACCCGGCGTCGAACACGCAGAACAACATCACGAATTTCCGCCGGCAGATCAAAGCGCTGGGCTTCTCCTACGATTGGGAGCGCGAAGTCGACACGACCGACCCGAAATACTTCCGCTGGACGCAGTGGATTTTTCTCCAGCTCTTCAAAAAAGGCCTCGCCTACGTCGACGAGCGCCCCGTCTGGTGGTGCCCGGAGCTGCGCACCGTCCTCGCCAACGAGGAAGTCGTCGACGGCAAGAGCGAAGTCGGTGGCTTCCCGGTGGAGCGCAAAAATCTCCGTCAATGGGTGCTCCGCATCACGGCTTACGCCGAGCAACTCATCGACGGCCTGAAGGACGTCGATTGGCCCGACTCCACCAAGCGCATGCAGGAAGCGTGGATCGGCCGCAGCGAAGGCGCGGAGGTGTTGTTCAAACTGGAAAACGCCGCGCTCGGCGACCTGAAGATTTTCACCACGCGTCCCGACACGCTCTTCGGCTGCACTTACATGGTGCTCGCGCCGGAGCATCCGCTGGTCCTCGGCCTTACCACCGACGCGCAACGCGCCGACGTGGAAGCCTACCGCAAAGCCACCGCGTCCAAGAGCGACGTCGATCGCATGTCCGACGCCGCGAAGGAAAAGACCGGCGTCTTCACCGGCGGCTATGCCATCAACCCCGTCGACGGCGCGCGCGTGCCCATCTGGATCGCCGACTACGTGCTCATGGGCTACGGCACCGGCGCGATCATGGCCGTGCCCGCGCACGACGAGCGCGACTACGAGTTTGCGCAGAAGTATCAGCTCCCGATTCCGCGTGTGATCGCCGCCGACGACGGCAGCGACAAGCTCCCCTACACCGGCGACGGCAAGCTCATCAACTCCCCCGGCTACGACGGCCTGAGTTGGGAAGAGGCGAAAAAGCAGATCACCGCGGACCTCGCCGCGAAGGGCATCGGCAAGGGCACGGTGAACTACAAGCTCCGCGACTGGCTGTTCTCGCGCCAGCGCTATTGGGGCGAGCCGTTTCCGATCGTCTGGGTCAACGCCGACGACTACGCGCGCGCCGCGAAACTGCGCCGCGATTTGCCGGCGCAGCCCGTGACGTTCGTCGAGAACGGCGTGACGCTCTACGCGCTCCCGCTCCCCGAAGTCGCGCTGCCGTTGCAGTTGCCCGACGTGCAATCGTATTTGCCCAGCGGCACCGGCGAAAGCCCGCTCGCCAACGTCCCCGAGTGGCTCGAGATCTGGCTCAACGCCGAAACCGGCGCCGCCGTCCCCGCCTCGCAGCCGAAGCCCGCCGGCGACGCGTGGGTGCGCGGCCGTCGCGAGACGAACACGATGCCGCAATGGGCCGGCTCGTGCTGGTATTACCTGCGCTACCTCGATCCGCAAAACGCGGCGACCTTCGCCGGCAAGGACGCCCTCGCTTACTGGGGCGTGCCCGACCTCTACGTCGGCGGCGCCGAGCACGCCGTGTTGCACCTGCTCTACGCGCGTTTCTGGCACAAGGTGCTGTTCGACCTCGGCGTCGTGCCGCAAGCTGAGCCCTTCAAGAAGCTCTTCCACCAAGGCATCATCCTCGGAGAGGACGGAGTGAAGATGTCCAAGAGCCGCGGCAATGTCGTCAACCCGGACGACATCATCCGCAGCTACGGCGCCGACACGCTGCGCCTCTACCTGATGTTCCTCGGACCGCTCGAAGCGATGAAGCCGTGGAACCCGAAGGGCATCGAGGGCGTGCACCGTTTCCTGCGGAAATTCTGGCGCGAGTGCCTCGGCGAAGACGGCAAGTTGAACAGCCGCATCTCCGACACCGCCGCGCTCACCGCCGACACCGAAAAGCTGCGCCACGAAACGATCAAGAAGGTCGGCGAAGACCTCGAGGCGATGCGCTTCAACACCGCGATCTCGCAGATGATGATCTATCTGAACGCGCTCCAGAAAGAGCCCGCACTGCCGCGCGCCGCGCTGCTGGAGTTCGCGCAGATGCTCGCGCCTTTTGCTCCGCACCTCGGCGAAGAACTCTGGTCGCGCTTGGGCGGGACCGACACCGCAATGGCCGCGGCTTGGCCGCAGTTCGACTCGAACAAGCTCGTGGCCGACACGATGACCATCGTCTTCCAAGTGAACGGCAAGCACCGCGGCGACGCCCAAGTTCCGGTTGCCAGCAGCGAAGCCGACCTCATCAAAACGGCCCAAGAACATCCCAAAGTTGCTCCCCATCTCGCGGGAAAAGCGCTCAAGCGGACCATTTACGTCAAAGGTAAGCTCCTGAACCTCCTTGTGGGATAAAGTGTTAGGTGGGCAAAAAGTTCGGTTTAAAGCTTGATGTAGGGGTATTCCCCTACTTAGCTCGCGACAACCGGGGCAAAACCGCTCCACCGAACCTCTCCGCCATGAAAACTCTTCTTCGCCTCTTCGCCGCATCACTCGCGCTCGCCGTGATCGCCGCGCCGTCTGCGTTTGCTCAACGCCAGCTGGGCAAGAAAAAGGGGCCGACGAGCAAGCTGTTCCTCGCCGAAGCGGTTGGTGAAGGCAACATCACGACCGAAGGCAAATCGCACACCGCCAAGCAAGCGACGGCGTTCGATGCACCGGGAACCGTGATCGAGACGGGCAAAGACTCGCACCAAGCTTTTGTTTACTCCAACGGCACCGCGATGCTCGTGGATGAGAACACGCGCGTGGAAGTCGACCGGTTCGTCCAGGAGCCTTTCCGTCCCGACCGCGAGAAATCCACCGAAACGGAGCCCTCCATTTCCCAAAGCGACGTCTTCGTCTCGCGCGGCCAGGTCAACATCTGCACGAGCCAGATGGTCTCTGGCTCGACGATGAACTACTCCACTCCCAACGCCTCGGTGAACATCCGCGGTGGCAAAATGGCGGTCTCCACCAACGGCACCGAGTCGACCATCTACCTCCTCGATGGCGACGTCACTGTCCGCACCGGCGGTAAGGACACCGGCGGCACCCTCCTCCGTCCCGGCGAGAAGGCCACGATCCGCCCCGGACTCCCGGGCCGCCCGCCCATCATCACCGTCGCCCCCATCGAATCCAATCTTCTGCCCACTCTCGACGACAAGGTCGGCGCCGCCTGCGCCGCAAAGAAAACCGTCTCATTCGAGACGATCGAGAAGAAGTCCGAGTTCGGCGCCGAAGGCGAAAAGCAACAGGATCTTCCCGCGGGCGCCCCGCCCGCTCCGCCCGAGGAACCCACGCAGGAAATCGTCGTGACCCCCACGACCCCGGAGGAGCTGCCCACCAACATCACGGTCAGCCCGTCCGCGCTCCCGGGCGGACAGTAACTCTCACCTCTCACCGTGCTGACTCGCTCGTCGCTGAAACTCGCCTTGGCCCTGTGTGCCGCCCTGCTGTGCTCGCCGCACAGCGCGTTCGCCTTGCTCAATATCGACGGCACGCGCAACCAGGTCTTCGTCTTCGGCAAGCTCACGATCGGCTACGACTCCAACATCTTCTCCTCCGCGGATGGCTCCGGCGACACTCTCTACAGCGCACAAGCCGGACTGGAGCTGAAGCGCCGCGCCGGGATCATTTCGGTGAACGCCCGCGCCGTGATCGATCGCCAGGAATTCCAGAAAAACAAAACGCAGTCCGCCTGGAACCCCACGTTCTACCTCGAACTCAACAAAACCACCGGGCGCACCACGGGCGCGTTCACCGTCAACGCCTACCGTTCCTCCCGCGCCGACAGCGCCGTCAATCTGCGCACGCAGACCTGGAATTTCCCGCTCGGCCTGAACGTGAAGTATCCCGTCAACGACAACTTCTACGTCACGTCCACCAGCGGCTACCTCCGTCGCAGCTACACGGACAATACGACGCTCCTCAATTACACCGACTACAGCGAGGGCATCGATCTGCTCTACGTCTACACCAGCAAGACCGACCTCTCTCTCTCCTACCGCATCCGCGTCGGCAACACGACCCTCGACACGTCGACCGACCAGTCGCTCATGCTCGGCTTGGTCAATCAGATCATCCCGAAGATCAACGGCGCCCTGCGCGCTGGCGTCCAGCGTCGCTCCATCGATTCCACCGGCGACGTTTTCACTCAGTGGACTCTTTCGGCCGACTTGGGATGGTCCGTCACCCGCAAATTCAACCTTCAAGCCGTCGCGATGCGCGACTTCAGCACGACCGCTGTCGGCGGTTCGGTCGACACGCTCTCCGCCCAGCTGCGCGCCGCCTACGACTTCAACCGCAAATACCAAGCCAACGGCGGCCTCGGCTACGGCCGCAATAAGTTCCTCGACGGCACCACGCGCGGTCGCCGCGACGACTTCTTCTCGTGGGACGTCGGCCTGAGCGCCACTTGGAGCGAACACCTCCACGTCGGCATCTCCTACAACTATCTCCACAATTGGTCGTCCATCAGCTTCTCGGACTTCGAGCGCACGGGCTACTCCATCGATATTTCCTCCCGCTACTGATCACTTTGTCATGAAACCGCTGCTGCGTTTCCTCCTCCCCGTATTGCTCGCCGCGCTCGTCGGCCCGGCCTTTGCGCAGTCCGGCAATCCCGCCGACGCGAAAAAATCCTACGTGCACCGCCTGCAATTGGCGGATCGTGTCCGCGTCGCGGTTTACCAGGAGGAAGACCTCACGACGCTCGCGCGCATCGACGCCCGCGGCATGGTCAATCTCCCGCTCATTCAGGAAATCCAAATCGGCGGCATGACGATCGTCGAGGCCCAGGACGCGATTCAGAACGCGTTTCGCGAAGGACGTTTCCTGCGCGCTCCCCAAGTCACGGTCAGCGTAGAGGAGTATGCGCCGCGCGAAGTCTCCATCTCCGGCCAGATCCGCAATCCCGGCCGCTTCCCCCTGCCCAACGAGTCCACCTACACCATCGTCGAGCTGGTCACCAAGGCCGGCGGCATCACCGATATCGGCAAGGGCACCGCCGTCACCATCACGCGCTTCCTCGCCGACGGCACCAAGAAGGTTTTCTCCGTTAACGTCGACGCCCTGATCAAGGGATCGAAGGACGCCCGCGCCGAGGACAATGTTCTCCTGCTGCCCGGCGACAACGTCTACGTCCCCGAACGCCTCATCTGATTTTCCCAATGGCCTCCCCCATCGCCGCACCTCCGCCGGATAAAAAACCGGCCTCGCTTCACGGCAACGAAGACCACGTCGTCGAACGCCGCACGCTGCGCGACTACTACATCATTCTCCGCGAACGCCTCTGGATCGCCCTCCCGATCGCCCTGCTGGTCGCCGTCTCGCTCGGCTACTACCAGGCGCAGGAGACCCCGATGTATTCCGCCGCCGCGACGATGCAATTCGAGCGCCCGGACCGCGTCGTCACGACCACCGAGGTCATCGACACCAGCGTGCGCTCCGAAATCGACCTCAATACCTACCTGCGCATCCTCGACAGCGGCCGCCTCCGCTCGATGGTCGTGCAATCGCTCACTCCGGAACAGGTGCAGAAACTCCAGCGCCCTTTCCTAAAAGAGCTTCCCCCGGGTGCTACGCCGCCCCCCGTCGGCGCCTGCATCGGCAGCGTGAACGTCCAGTCGCTGCGCAACAGCTTCCTCATTTCGGTTAACGTCGCGAACCGCGACCCCGAGGGCGCCGCCATCGTGGCCAACGCCTACGTCAGCCAGTTCATGCGCTACCTCATCGAGTATTCCGGCGGCAAAAACGAGTTCGCCGTCGACTACCTCCGCACCCGCGCCGAGGAACTGCGCAAGGAATCCGAAGCCGCCGAAGGCCGCCTCCAAGACTACAAGCGCAAGAACAACCTCGTCTCCCTCTCCGCCTCCGTCGACATCGTCGCTGACCGCCTGAAGTCCATCAACGGCGAGCTCACGCGCGTCCGCCTCGAGCGCCTCAACCTCGAGGTCGTCATCAAGCAGATCGAGCGCATGAAGGCCGAGGGCGGCAACCTGCTCGAAATCCAATACATCGCATCCTACGGCACCATTCCCTCGCTGAAAGCGCAGCTGGCCGAACTCACGAAAACCCAATCGGTCCTCAGCGAACGCTATCTCGAGCGCCACCCGAAGATGGTCGACCTCGCCAACTCCATCGACGTCCTCCAGCAGCAAATCCAAAAGAACATCGAGCAGGCCATCGCCGACCTCAACACCCAGTTCACCAAGGTCAAAGACTCCGAGGTCTCCTTCGAGCGCGAATACAAGCTCGCGGAAAACGACCAGCTCCGCCTCGGCGAACTCTCCGTCGAATTCAAATCCCTCGAGAACCAAGCCCAGGTCGCGAAGAACAACTACATCCAGATCCTCGACCGCCTCAACCAGACCACCACCTCGAAGAACCTCGAGAACATCCCGGTCAAGCCGCTCGACGCCGCCACTCCCGCCGGCGCGCCCTACACGCCCGACATCCGCAAAATCGTCAAGACCTGCGCCGGCCTCGGCTTCGTCGTCTTCGCCGCTGTCGCCGTTGGCCTCAGCTTCCTCGACGACCGTGTGAAGAGCGCCTGGGACATCGAAGGCTTCATCGGCGTCAACCTCCTCGGCATCATCCCCGAGCTCGCGGACATCCCCGAGGGCGAGAAACACAACCTCGTCACGAGCAATAAAGCCTCACCCGGCTCCGAAGCGTTCCTCAGCGTCTACAGCTCGGTGAAGATTCAGTCGAAGCTCGACTTCCCGAAGTCGATCCTCGTCACCTCCACCATCCCCGGCGAAGGCAAGACGATGATCAGCTGCAACCTTGCCGCCTCCTTCGCGCGCCACGGTAAACGCGTGCTCCTCATCGACTGCGACATGCGCCGCCCGATGCTGCACCGCCACTTCAAACTCACCAACGAGACCGGCCTCATCGCGTGGTTCGAAGCGGGTGCGAAAATCCCCGACGATCCCGTCGCCGACCCCACCCTCGGCTTCACCAAGGTCGACGAAAACCTCTTCCTCCTCCGCTCCGGTGGTCGCTCGAAGAGCCCGACCGAATTGCTCGAGAACCCGATCTTCGGCCAGTTCCTCGAGTCGCTGAAGCACCACTTCGACCTCGTCGTCATTGACTCGCCGCCGATGGGCGCCGTCACCGACTCGCTGCTGATCTCCGCTCACACCGACGAGATCATCTACGTCTGCCGCTTCAACCGCGCCTACCGGAAACACATTCGTCTCTACATCAAATCGCTCCGCGACGGCAAAAACGAGCTGCTCGGCGTCGTGCTTAACGGCCTCTCGCCGCGCCGCATCGAGTATTACTCGAACTACCGCTACTACCGAAGCTACAAGAAATACTACGGCGCCCAGTCCTGAGCGCCCGCGCCAACCCTTTCTTTGCCACCGAGCCGCGTCGCAAGACGCGGCTTTTTCTTGCCCGACAACCGCCCAACTTCCCGCTTCAAACCGCGCCGTCCCTCGCTCACGCTCCCGCCGTGCTCTCCGCCTTCCTGCCGCCGAACTTCGATCCGCGCCGCCCCGTCGCCCTCATCGCCGGCCGCGGCCACTACCCGCTGTTCACGGCCAACGCCATCCGCGCCGCCGGCGTGCCCCTGCGCCTCATCGCCATCGAGGAGGAAACGATGCCCGAGCTGTTCAACAGCGTCGCTCCCGCCGAGCGCATCGAGGTCAACGCTGGCCAGCTCGGCAAAATGCTCGGCGCCCTCCGCGACTTCGGCGCCGGCTACGCCATCATGGCCGGCCAGGTGAAGCCCAAGCGCCTCTTCCACGGCCTCACGCCAGACCTGAAGGCCGCGCAAATTCTCTTCTCCCTCAAACGCCGCAACGCCGAAACCATCTTCGGCGCGATCGCCCAGGAGATCGAGAAACTCGGTGTCACGCTCCTCGACGCCCGCGCCTTCATCGACAACCACATGGCCCACGCCGGCCCGATGGCCGGCAAGAAACTCCCCGTCGACCGCGAATACCTCGACCACGGCATCCACATCGCCCGCGAGATCGCCCGCCTCGACATCGGCCAAGGCTGCGTCGTCCGCAAAGGCACCGTCCTCGCCGTCGAAGCCTTCGAAGGCACCGACGAAATGCTCCGCCGCGCCGGCACCTTCAAGACCGACGAGACGCTCTTCGTGAAAGTCGTGAAGGAGAAACAGGACTTCCGCTTCGACGTCCCCGTCTTCGGCCTCCGCACCCTTGAAACCATGCGCGAAGCCGGCCTCGCCGCCGCCGCGCTCGAAGCCGGCAAGGTCATCGTCCTCGACAAGCCAGCGGTGCTCGCCCAAGCGAAAACCTGGGGCATCTCGCTCTACGGTTTCTGAGCGACGCGACACGCTCGCCGCTCTTGCACTTTGCCGCCGCCCGCGCACATTCCGCCCTCATGAGTGACGTCGTCGAAGTCGGAATCAAAGGCCTCATGCCCACGGCCAACGGCTGCGCCGTGTTCCTCGGCAACGACGACAAAACCTTCGTCATCTACGTCGACCCGAGCGTCGGCAGCGCGATTTCGATGACGCTGAACAACGTCAAAAAAGAGCGCCCGCTCACTCACGACCTGATCGGCCACCTCTTCCTCGGTTTCGGCATCAGCCTCGAACGCGTCGTCATCAACGACGTCAACGAAGGCACCTATTTCGCCCGCATCATCCTCACGATGCAAAACGAACTCGGCCGCAAAATCCTCGAACTCGACTCGCGTCCCAGCGACTCGATCGTCCTCGCGCTCCAGCAGAAGCGCCCGATCTTCGTCTCGCACCGCGTCTTCGACGCCGTCGAGGACATGACCGAGATTCTCGAGCGCGTGCTCAAGCAGCAGAAGGAAGAGCAGACGGGCGAGGAGGAGCAGTAAGCGCATGACCGCTCCGGGGCTCACCGCCGCGACCGGCTCCGCCGTCGCGTTGCCGCAAACGTTGCCACCGCCGATCGCGCCCAGCCAACCGCTCACCGCGCTCGCGCCGATGCAGGACGTCACCGACCTGCCCTTCATGCGCGTCATGGCGCACTACGGCGCGCCCGATTATTTCTTCACCGAGTTCTTCCGCGTCCACGCCCAGTCGCGTCCGGAGAGACACATCGTCCGCTCCATCGTCGAAAACAAGACCGGCCGCCCCGTCTTCGCGCAGCTGATCGGCGAAGAGATTCCGCACATGGTCCGCACCGTGCGCGAACTCATCAAACTCCCCGTCGCCGGCATCGACCTGAACATGGGCTGCCCCGCCCCGAAAATCTACAAGAAGAACGTCGGCGGCGGCCTGCTCCGCGATCCCGCAAAAATCGACGAACTCCTCGGCGCGCTTCGCGCGAGCGTGCCCGGGCTCTTCACGGTGAAGATGCGCATCGGCTTCGATTCGACCGACAACTACCGCCGCATCCTCGATCTCATCGCGAAGCACCGCGTCGATCTCCTCAGCGTCCACGGCCGCACCGTGAAGGAAGGTTACCGCAGCGACGTGCACTACGACTTCATCGCGGAGGCCGTCCGCAGCGTGCCCTGCCCCGTCCTCGCGAACGGCAACATCACCTCCGCTGCCCGCGCCGCCGCCGTCATCGCCGAGACTCGCGTCGCCGGCGTCATGATCGGCCGCCACGCGATTCGCAATCCGTGGATCTTCCGTCAATGCCGCGAATTTCTCGCAGCGCCTTCGGTAGGGGCGGTTGCCCCCAACCGCCCTTCTGTCTTTGCCCCCACGCTCCGCGACGTCCGCGGCTACATCGAGCATCTCTACCGCGAAACGCGACAGCCCGAAATCCCCGAAGCCGCCCACGTCGCGAAGATGAAGAAATACCTCAACTTCGTCGGCCAATCCGTGGACGCGCAGGGCGCATTCCTCCACGACATGCGCCGCGCCATGACCGAAGCGGAGCTTTTCGCGGTCTGCGACCGCCACCTCCTCGCCGACCCCGACCGCCCATTCGCCGACGAGCCCTACGCCGGCGTCATCGCCCGCCCCAATTGCGAGACCCCGAACGAGAGCTGCTCGCTCGACACCGTCAGCGCCTGATTTTTCCGGTAGGGCGCGGACTCCGATCCACGCCGCGTCACTCCAACCCCAGCGTCTTGCGGCCGATGTCCGAGATCATCTGCGGCGTCCACTGCGGATCCCACACGATGTGAACCTCGGCCTTCTCGACCGTGGGCAGCGCCGCGATTTTCGCACGTGCATCCTCGGCAATGACCGGGCCCATGCCGCAACCCGGCGCCGTGAGCGTCATCTTCACCTGCACCGTGTTGCCGCCCGCCGCCGTCTTTTCGACGGCCATGTCGTAAACAAGGCCGAGATCGACGATGTTCACCGGGATCTCCGGATCGAAACAGGTCTTGAGCGTATCCCAAACGAGCTGCTCGCTGAACTCTCCCGCGGCCACTGCAGGCGTCTCCGCCGTCGCCTGGAAACCGCCGATCGCATCGGCGTGCTCACGTGCGATGCGGAAAAGCCCCTGCTCCGTGCGCACCGTGACGTTGCCGCCGAGCGTCTGCGTGATGAAGACGTTCAAGCCGGCGGGCAGCGTGACCTTGTCGCCGGCGGGAATGACCGTGGCGGGCGTATCGCGGAGGAGCGTGTGCACTTCGTTCATGCGCCCGTGACGATGCACGCGGACGGGCGTGGCGCAACAGCGAGCTTACTGCAACTGCAGGTTCAGCGGCAGACGCGCGTAGATGCCCTGCGGATCGTTGAAGCGGGAGAGCGATTCCAGTTCGGTCGTGATCTGTCGCACGAGCACGCCCGCCGGCCCCTTCACGGCCTGCTCGTGGCGACGATTGTCGAGCGCTTCGGACAACGCCTCGGCGAACGGCTTCTTGCGCGGCAATTCGACGACGCGGAATTTCTCACCGAGATTCGCCTTCTGCGCGGCGTATTTCACCGCATCCTGCAAGCCGCCGAGTTCGTCGACGAGGCCGAGCTTCTTGCCTTCCGCGCCCGACCACACCCGGCCCTGCGCGATCTCGCGCACGACCGCGATGTCGAGCTTGCGCGATTCCGCCACCTTGCGCGTGAACTCGTCGTAGATCCAATCCACCATGTGCTGGAACATCGCCAGCTCGTCCGGCGTCTTCGGCCGCGTGACCGTCAGCGCGTCGGCAAATTTGCCGGTCTTCACGGTGTCGAACGTCAGGCCGATCTTGTCGGTCGCGAGCCCTTGGAAATTCAGGAACATGCCGAACACGCCGATCGATCCCGTGATGGTCGTCGGTTCGGCGAAAATGCGGTCGCCGTAGGTCGAAATCCAATAGCCACCCGACGCGGCCAAGCCGCCCATCGAAACCACGATCGGCTTTTTTTCGCGGATCAAGCGGACCTCGCGCTGGATGGTCTCCGACGCTGAGGCGCTGCCGCCCGGGCTGTTCACGCGGAGAACCACCGCCTTGATTGAATCGTCGAGCCGCAATTCGCGGAGCTGACGCGCGACCTTGTCGCCGTAGATCACGCCCTGCTCGCGGCCTTCACCGTCGGCGATCTCGCCTTCCGCATACACGATCGCGATCTTCCCCTTCGCACTCGGGTCGATCTTGGTTTCTCTCGCACGTTGCGCGGCGACGCCGTCACCGGGCACCAGCTTCGCATATTCCTTCAGGCCGATCTGCTTGAAAGTCTCTTTGCCGCCCTTGCGGCCCGTGTCGGCCTTCAGTTCCTCGAGCACGACATCCCAATAGGCTTCGCGGTCCACCAACTTCGCCTCGATTGCCGCCTTCGGGCGGAGAATGCCCTCGGCGTCGACGACCTTCTGCAGCGAACCGGCGGCGAGCCCGCGGCTGTGCTCGATGCTTGAAACCAATTCGGCCCAGACGTCGTCCAGCAGCTTCTGGATCTGCGCCCGGTTTTCCGGGCTCATGTCCTTGCGCGTGTAGGGCTCCACCGCGGACTTGTATTTGCCCACGCGCGTGACCTGCACACCGATGCCGAATTTCTCGAACGCGCCGGCAAAGAACATCGGTTGCGACGCGAGACCCGGCAGCAGGATGCCGCCGTAGGGATCGAGCGTCACTTGGTTGGCCGCGGAGGCCAGGTAGAACTCACGCGTCGTCGCAAACGAGAGGTAAGCCTTCACCGGCTTGCCCGACGCGCGGAACTTTTCGAGTGCGCCACGCACTTCCCGCAAGCTCGCGAGACTGGTGCCGTAGCCCACGGGCGACAGCTGCCCGCGCATCAGCACGCCGGCGATGTCGCTATCCTTGGCCGCGGCCTCGAGCGCGCGCGTCACCTGGCGCAATTGCAGGGTCGTATTGCTCCGACCACCGAAGGCCTCCGCGATCTTCTCGAAGCCCTCCATCTGCTCCGGCGCATCCTGGATGTTGGCGTTCAGGTCGACCACCAGATACGAGCCCGGCGTCACCGTGACCTTCTTGTCTCCGCCGATGGCGGCGAGCGCGGCCACAAAGATGAAAAACACAACGACGCTGCCGAAGCAGAACACCAGCAAGGCGGACAGCGTCGCGAAAAACGACGTGAAGAAATTCTTCATGGCGCCGAAGCTAGCCCGCACCGCCAGCCTCGCCAGCGAAAAGCGTTCTCAGGCAACCGACTGGGACAAGCGGCAGCCGCGCTCCACGGACGGCGTTAAGCGCGTTGCGCCGTTAACGAACTTTCCCTTGTGCCGATGGAGCCGTGTCATACCTTGGCCGTCCCCTCCTCCATGAGCAGCGAGAAGAAAGAACTCCTCACCACGAACCGCAAAGCGCTAACGATCAATCTCGACGGCACGCGCTACGGCACGATCGCCGAGATCGGCGCCGGTCAGGAGGTCGCACGCGTGTTCTTCCAGGCCGGCAGCGCGTCCGGCTCGATCGCGAAAACCATGTCGGCCTACGACATGACGTTCAGCGACGCCATCTACGGCAAGGCCCCCCGCTACGTCTCGCGCGAACGCCTGCAGACGATGCTGCACCACGAATACGCGCTGCTGAAAGAGCGCCTCTCCGACAAACGCGGCGACCGCACGCGCTTCTTCGTCTTCGCCAACACAGTCGCCGCCAAATCCGCCCGCGTCGCCGACGGCCACGGCTGGCTCGGCATCCGCTTCCAGCACGAGCCGCTCGCCGAGCCGAGCGAGATCATGATCCACGTGCGCATGTGGGACAAAAAGAACGTCCTCCAGCAGGAAGCCCTCGGCATCGTCGGCACCAACCTCATCTACGCCGCCTTCTACTACCTCGACGACCCCGAGAAACTCATCACCTCCCTCGCCGACAACCTCGGCACCGACCGCATCGAAGTCGACATGGTGAAGCTCGTCGGCCCGGCCTTCCACCACGTCGACAACCGCCTCCTCGCCCTCTACCTCGTGAAACACGGCCTGACCAACGCCGTGCTGTTCTCCCCGAGCGGCGAGATGCTCCAGCCATCCGAGGCGTTCTATAACCGCCCCATCCTCGTCGAGCGCGGCAGCTTCCGCCCCGTCACCCACGTCAACGTCGACATGCTCAACTGCGCCACCGCGCAGTTCCTCCAAGAGCCCACCGTCAAGGGCAAGGACATCGTCGTCCTCATGGAGATCACGATGAACAACCTGCTCGCCGGCGGCGAACTCGACATCGCCGACTTCCTCTCGCGCGTCGATATGCTCGGCCACATCGGGTTCACGGTCCTCATCTCGAACTACTCCGAGTTCTACCGCCTCTCGACCTACTTCCGCCGCTACACGAAGGAGATGATCGGAATCGCCCTCGGCATCAACACGCTCCTCGAGATCTTCAACGAAAAATACTACGAGCACCTCGAGGGCGGAATTCTCGAATCGATGGGCCGCATGTTCCGGCACTCGGTGAAACTCTACGTCTACCCGATGCGCGCCGCCGCCTCCGAGAAACTCATCACCGCCGGCACCGAACACCAGGCCAGCGACACCACGTCGCCCTCTGAACTCATCACGACGAAGAACGTCCACGTCGCCCACCACCTGCGCTACCTCTACCGCCACCTGCTCGAGAACAACGCCATCGACTCGATCACCGGCTTCAACGACGACTACCTTGCCATCTTCTCGCGCGACGTGCTGCAGATGATCAAGACCGGCGACGCGACCTGGGAGCGTCTCGTCCCCGCCAAAGTCGCCGCCGTCATCAAATCTCGCCAACTTCTCGGTTACACCGAACCCAAGCCCGCCGCCACCGGCGCCTAAGGTAGGGCGGGACCGCTGGGCCCGCCGCGAAACCGCGCGAACAATCCTCGGTCAATTTCCAGAGGAGCGTTATGCTCCGAGCATGACATTCCGCCTGTCGCGAGATTCCGCTTCTGCGCTTATCTCGCCCCGTCCGAGCGGTGCTCAGCTCGGAGTGGCTGCCCAACTTTATGCCAGGCTAACCACCGATGGAGACGCCGATCGGTGGCAATCTTTCTTCACTCCGGCAACGCCACGCGCGCTCCGCCGCGGCTCCACGATTCCCACACGGCGTCCGTAAACGCCATGTAGCGCACGCCGCTCGCGAAATCCGTCAGCGTAACCGGCTTCCCCTCGCGGATACTGTCCACAAAGTCCGCCTCGACGCGCCATTCGCCGCGCTGCGCCGGCTCGATCTCCACGCGTTGCTCCGGCTGACCGCGCACCGCAAACCACAGCTCGTTCGTCGCGAAATCCGCCCGCACCGCGCCCTCGCTGCCGTTCACACGAATCTCGTTCCGCGGCGCGCTCGTTTCCACGCCGCTCAAGTGCATCACCAGCCGCGCGCCGTCGGCGTAGCGACCGAGCACGCTCACGCTATCGGGAATCTTCACCTCGTGCTCCGCGCCGCGCTCGTCACGGCGCATGGGCGTGAAAACGGCAGCGTCCGCGACGACGCTCTCCGGATCGCGCCCGAGCCACCGCCGCACCATCTCGTAGAAAATTCCGAGGAACAGCGTGTTCTTTCCGCTCAACGCGAAATCCTGCCGCCAGCTGAACGGCGCCGCCGGACCCGCCAGCCCGCCATGCGTGAACGTCGCGTGCACCTCGCGCACCGCGCCGAGTCTCCCGCCGCGCAGCCACTCCATCACGGTCGCGTCGAACGGCAGTGAAAACGGCGCCGGCACGATCTGCGCGACCAAGTGCGGGTGCCGCCGCGACTCCTCCAGCATCGTCTGCGCCTCGGCGAAATCCCGCGCCATGCGCGCCTCGGTCAGCACGTGCTTGCCGGCACGCAGGCTCGCGATCGTCACCTCCGCGTGCAGATAGGGCCACGTGCCGATCACGATCGCGTCGATATCCCGCGCCTCGACGACCTCTCGCCAATCCGCCGCCACGCGCGAGATCCCGAATTCCCGCGCCACACGCTCGCTCGACTCACGTGAACGGTTAGCCACGGCGACGATTTCCACGCCGGGAATCGCCCGCAGCAGCGGTAGGTGTTTCGCGCGCGTATTCGCGCCGGCTCCGATGATGCCGACCCGAAGACGCCACGCGCTCATCACTCGGCCTTCGGCGCCTCTTCCGTCGGCACTGCTTCGCCGCTGCTTTCGGCGGCGGCCACCGGCGCCTGATCGAGCGTCATCTGGCTCGGCTGCGTCTCGTCGAGCCCCATGTCACCGTCGCTCGCCGGACGCGGATTGTTCGAAGTGTTCAGCCACGCATCGATCTGACGGGGCGACAGCACGTCGGAGGCCGGCAGTTCGTCGAGCGACTTGATGCCGACAAATTCCAGAAACGCATCCGTCGTGCCAAACTGCGTCGGGCGCCCCGGCAGGTCCGCGCGGCCGACGACGTAGATGAGATCGCGCTCGAGCAGCTTCGCGATACCGGCCTCCGCCGACACGCCGCGGATCTGTTCGATTTCGGCGCGCGTCGTCGGCTGGCGATAGGCGATTACCGCGAGGGTCTCGATCGCCGAAGCCGTCAAGCGCACCGGCGGCGGCTCGTTGCGCAGCAAGCGCACCCAACGGGCGTAGCGCGGATGAGTCACCAGGCGCCACCCGCTGTGGCTCTCGACGATCAGCACTTCGCTGTTGGTGTCGCGCAATTCCTGCGAAATCGCGTCCATCGCCTCGCGAATCTGGGCCGTCGTGATGAGCGACGGCACGTCGCGGTAAATTTCGTCTTCTTCAGCCGGCGGCACGATGGCCTCTGCCATCTCCGTCACCGGCGCGGTCTCGGCTGGCGGCATATCCGTCGCGACCGTCTCGCTCTCCATCGCGGCCGCGGGCGCCTCGGCCGAGGCCTCTCCGACCGGTTCGGCAGCCTCGGCCTCGCTCTCGAACGGCAGGCTGTCCGCCTGCTCGTGGAACCGCGCGAAAGCGGTCTGGATGTCTTTCACCGCGAGCGGTCCGTTGGAGGCGAACAGCATCACTTTGAGCACACGTTTGAGATCGAAGGCCATTGTCGCCCCCGAGTGAGGGTCGCCCCGCGCAGCCTGACAATCCCGAATTGCTGACAAGCCCCGGACCGGCCTGTGACGCTTTTCCGGCTAGCCGCGCCGCACGTCCCGGGCTACCTGTTTAACCCTCATGAGCTGGGACCGCTTCAAGTCACTTTACTTCCACGCACCGAAGCTCGGCTTCGGTCTCGACATCTCCCGGATGCCGTTTCCCGACGGCTACCTCGAATCGATGGCCCCGCGCCTCGAAAAGGCCTTCGCCGACATGGCGGCCCTCGAAAAAGGCGCCATCGCGAACCCCGACGAGAACCGCATGGTCGGCCACTACTGGCTGCGCAACGCCGAGCTCGCGCCCACGTCCGAGCTGAAGGACGCCATCGCGCGCACCGTCGATTCGATCAAGGAGTTCGTCGCCGCCGTGCACGCCGGCGACATCGCCCCGCCCTCCGGCGGCAAGTTCAAGGACCTCCTCGTCGTCGGCATCGGCGGCTCCGCGCTCGGTCCGCAACTCGTCAACCACGCCCTCGGCCGTCCGAACGGCCGCCGCGACAAGATGCGCGTCACCTTCTTCGACAACACCGATCCCGACGGCATGGACTACGTCCTCGCCGAACTCGGCTCGCGCCTGAAGCAGACACTCGTCGTCGTCATTTCGAAATCCGGCGGCACCGTCGAAACGCGCAACGGCATGCTCGAAGCCGCCGCCGCCTTCAAGAAAGCCGGCCTCGATTACCCGAAGCACTTCGTCGCCGTCACCGGCGACGGCTCGAAGCTCGACCAGACCGCGCAACGCGAAGGCTGGCTCGCCCGCTTCCCGATGTGGGACTGGGTCGGCGGCCGCACCTCCGAACTCTCCGCCGTCGGCCTGCTCCCCGCCGCGCTCCAAGGCATCAAGATCGACCAGATGCTCGCCGGCGCCGCCGCGATGGACGAGCTCACGCGCAAGCCGAAGCTCCGCGAAAACCCCGCCGCGCTCCTCGCGCTCACCTGGTATTGGGCCACCGACGGCAAGGGCGCGAAGGACATGGTCGTCCTTCCCTACAAGGACCGCCTGCTGCTCTTCTCGCGCTACCTCCAGCAACTCGTGATGGAGTCCCTCGGCAAGGAGTTCGACCTCGCCGGCAACGTCGTCAACCAAGGCATCGCCGTCTACGGCAACAAAGGTTCGACCGACCAACACGCCTACGTCCAGCAGCTCCGTGAGGGCGTGAACAACTTCTTCGTCACCTTCATCGAAGTCCTCAAGGACCGCTCCGGCGAAGCCCTCGAAGTCGACGCTGGCGGCGTCACCACCGGCGACTACTTGCAAGGTTTCTTCCTCGGCACGCGCGACGCGCTCTCCGAAAAGGACCGCCACTCGATCACCGTGACCGTCGCCGACGTTTCGCCGAAAACCCTCGGCATGCTGATCGCTCTCTACGAGCGCGCCGTCGGCCTCTACGCCTCCCTCGTCGGCATCAACGCCTACCACCAGCCCGGCGTCGAAGCGGGCAAGAAGGCCGCGACCGCCGTCATTGCGCTCCGCGGTCAGATCGTCGCCGCGCTCAAAGCCGCACCCGGCACCGCCTACACCGCCGACTCGCTTGCCGAGAAGATCGGCGCCGCCGCCCAGGCCGAGCTCGTCTTCAAGGTTCTCGAGCACCTCGCCGCCAACCCCGGCAACGGTATCACGAAAGCCGCGAAGAAGCCGTGGTTCGAGAGCACCTACGCGGCCAACGCGTAAGTCCATCCATGCCCACGCGCCTGCTTCTCGTAACTCTGTCGGTGCTGATCGTCGCAGGCGCGATCGGCACCGTTTTCTTCCAGCGCCAGGCCGAGCAACACGCCACCCGCGCCGCGACGCTCGCGCGTGACCTCGAACGCGCCCGCACCGAAGCCACACAGGAACGCGAGCGCGCCGAGAAACTCTCCACCAAGGCCGCCGACCTCGACACCCAGCTCGGCAACGCCAAGACACGCACCACCGCGACGGAGTCCAAAAACTCGCAGCTCTCGCGCGAACTCACCGCCACGAAGTCCTCCCTCACCGAGCGCCAGCAACGCGAAGTCGCCCTGCTGTCCGAGATCGAGGCACTGCGTCAGCAAATGAAGCTCGCCGAAACGGCGTCAACCGCCGCGCCCACGCCGGTGCCGCCATCGAGCGCGACGCTCGCCACCTCCACCTCCAACGCCACCACGATCACCGCCGGCGCCGCTCCGCCGCCCCACGCGCCGATTCCTCCCTCGTCCGCAACCGTCGGCGAGCCGCCCGAAGCCGACCTCGCCGCCTACCGCGAACGCATCGCCGCCCTCGAATCTCAACTCACCGACATGCTCGCACGCGCCCTCGCCGAGCCCGCCCCTGTCCCCGCTCCGCCGCCGCCAGTGCAGGCTCCTGCGGTCCCCGGCTACCGCGTCGTCCGCGTGGGTCCGCACGACGCTTTCGTCATCGTCGACTACGGCCGGGACGAAGGCGCTGCAATTGGGGATGAACTCACGCTGCACCGGGGAACCTCCGTCGTGGCCCGCGTTCAAATCTCCGACGCCCGCGCCAAGTTCTCCGTCGCCCAGGTCTTGCCCGCCGCGTTGAAACGACAGTTGCAGCCCGGCGATTTTGTCCTAATAGCCAAATGAGCATGCCCACTCTCCGCAAAGCCCTCCTCGCCTTGGCGCTCGCCGCCCTCGCACTCGCCGGCCTCGCTGGCTGCACCTCGCCGCAGCAGGACTCGTCGATTCCGTGGAGCCGCCCTGCCGATTGGGAAGGCCGCATCCCCGGCATGGGCAAATAACCCGAGCGACGGCCCGCCATGACCGCGCCGGCCGAGAACACCTCGCTCGTCCCCCAACCCGGCTACCTTTACGTGGTGGCCACGCCGATCGGCAACCTCGCCGACGTCACCGACCGCGCCCGCGCCATCCTCGCGGGCGTCGACGTCATCGCCTGCGAAGACACCCGCACCACCGGCGTGCTGCTGCACCGCTTCGGCCTGCACAAGGAACTCGTCCCCTACCACGACCATAACGAGACCGAGGCCGCCGACCGCCTCGCGGAACTCGTCGGCGCGGGCAAATCCGTCGCCGTCGTCAGCGACGCCGGCACGCCGGCGCTGAGCGATCCCGGATTCCGCGTCGTCCGCGCCTGCCGCCGCCGCAACCTGCCCGTCGTGCCCGTGCCCGGCGCCAGCGCGCTCACCGCCGTGCTCAGCGCCGCCGGCCTGCCGACCAACGGCTTCCTCTTCGCCGGTTTCCTGCCGCCGAAATCCGCCGCGCGCATCGCCTTTCTCCAAAAACACCGCGACTTCGACTACACGATCGCGCTCTACGAAAGCTGCCACCGCATCGACAAGTTCGCGGCCGAAATCGTCGAGCACCTCGGCCCCGACCGCGTGATCTGCATCGCGAAGGAAGTCACGAAGCTCCACGAAACCTTCCTCATCGGCCTCGCCGCCGACGTGCAGACCCGCCTGATGAAGGGCAGCCTCAAGGGCGAATTCGTGGTCCTGATCGCGCCGAAGGACTTCACGCCGTGAGCGCGCCAGACATCGAACGCCAATTCGTCGATGCCTGCATCCAAGATGGCGTCGCAGTCTCCGTCCAGCGAACCACAGCCATTGACGGCGATTGGCAGATCGATTTCACCGCTGGGAATCGCAAATTCACCGTCGAGAACGAACGTCGCGACGGCTTCGTGTTTCTCGAGCGCATCGATGGCAACGCGAACGAATTCGTGCTATTCGATCAAGGTCAGGCGACCCAACTCTGGTTAGATAACAAAGCAGCGTGCACGCGAGCGGCGGCGCTGCTAAAAATGGCGCTCCGTGATCCCGATTTTCGCGGCTGTCCCTCACGAGTAATTTGACCGCCATTCCCCAGCCCTCCGTCGCCGTCATCGATATCGGCAGCAACTCCATCAAGGTGCTCGTCGCCGCGCTCGCCGCCGACGGTGGTCTTGAGGTCCTTCGTCACGAATCGCTCGACGCGCGCATCAGCGCCGGCATCAGCGCCGCCACACCGCACCTGAGCGAGGAAGGCATGGCGCGCGGCCTCGCCGCCATCGAGGAGTTGCTCGCGCTCGCCGCGCCCTACGCGCCGGTGCGCACGCTGCTCGTCGCCACCAGCGCCGTGCGCGACGCCGCCAACGGCTCCGAGTTCCGCGCCCGCGTCCGCGCCGCCACCGGCCACGAAATCCGCATCCTGACCGGACGCGAGGAAGCGAACGGCATCGGCCACGGCCTGACCGCCGATCGCGCGCTCGCCGCCCTGCGCGATTTCTACGTCTTCGATCTCGGCGGCGGCTCGCTCGAGTGCCTCGAATTCCGGGACCGCGAAATCCAGCAGGAGCTCAGCCTCCAACTCGGCTGCGTGCGCCTCACCGAGAAATTCGTGCGCGACACTTCCGCCCCGTTCTCCGCGGAAAGCCGCGCGCAAATCGCAGCGCACGTCGCGGCCACCTTGCGCGCGTCGAGCTTCCGTCTCGGTGCGACCCGCTGCGCCATCGGCACCGGCGGGACCGTCGCCACGATCCGGAAAATTCACGGTGCCCGCGTGGGGCTCGAAGCCGAGCAAACCGCGTCCATCGTCACCCTCGCGGAAATTCGCGATCTCCTCGATTTTCTGGCCGCGCTTCCGCTCGCCGAGCGGCAACGAGTGGCCGGTCTGCCGGCCGCGCGCGCCGACGTCTTTCCCACCGCGCTCGCCACCATTGTCGCGGTCGCCGAAGCGGGCGGGTTCACCGAATTCCACCACAGTTTCTACAACCTCCGCTACGGTCTCGCCACGGAGTTGCTGTCCTCTCTGTAGGAACCTGCTTGCAGGCGACCCGAAGCCGGCGACCCGCCCGCGAGCGCTTGGTCGCCTGCAAGCAGGCTCCTACAATTTCCGCAGCGCCCCCACGAGCGCCTCGAAATCCGCTGGCAACGGTGCGCGTAAATCGAGCGTCTTACCGTTCGCAGGATGAGTCAGCACGAGGTGCTCCGCATGCAGCATCACGCGCGGCACCGCCGGCATGGCGGGATTCTGCTTCCAGCCGTAAGTCGGATCACCGAGCAGCGGATGCCCGACCGACTTCAGGTGCACGCGGATCTGATGCGTGCGGCCCGAGTGAATTCGGCAGCGCAGGAACGCCGCCGCTTCACCGAACTTCTCCAACAAGATCCAATCCGTTCGCGCGGGCCGGCCGCCCTCGCCCGTCGTCATGCGGTGACGGTGCACCGGGTGACGCGCGATCGCGCGATCGATGACGCCGCTCATCGCCTTCGGCACGCCGCTGACCAGGGCGACGTATTCCTTCAACAGCGTGCGCGAGGCGAATTGATCCGACAGCGCGCGATGCGCGGCATCGTTCTTCGCGACGACCAGCAGTCCGGTCGTCTCCTTGTCGATGCGATGGACGATGCCGGGACGCTCCACGCCGCCGACGCCACTCAACTCTCCTTCGCAATGCGAGAGCAGCGCGTGCACGAGCGTATCCTCGCCCGTGCCGACACCCGGATGCACGACCATGCCGGCGGGCTTGTTGAGCACGATGAGGTGCTTGTCCTCGAAGACGACGTCGAGCGGGATGTCGACCGGCTTGAGCTCGGCGGGCTTCACCTCGGGCAGCGAAAACTCGATCGTCTGCCCCCCGCGCACATCGTCGCTCTGCGCCACGACCTTGCCGTCGACTTTCACCAATCCGGCTTCGAGCGCGCGCTGAAACGCAACGCGACTGTGCGCGGTGAAGGCCGCGGCGAGCACCTTGTCGATGCGTTCGCGGCGGGCGCCGGCAGGGACGGTAAACGATTGCGCCATGGAAGTCGGAATGGCCGCCATCCGAACACGACGAAGGCGCGGTCGTCGATGTTTGTTATCCGGGCCGCGCGGATAAAAAGAAACGAGCCCGAACGGCGATACGTCGGGCTCGCCAAACGCATCGCAGGCCTTCGCGTGCGATGCGATCGGAACGTCAGGCTTGGACGATTTTCACGACCACGGGCGCCTGGTGCTGGACGTTGTTCACCGTCCAGTGGCACATGCCTTTGCCGGTCTTGCGATCGACGACGCAGTTCGCGGCAAGGCGCGAGAGCCACGAGCCGATGGCCGGCGGCGGGAGCGAGATCACGGTCTCGCCGCTGAAGTTGATCAGCAGTTTCGCGGGACCGAAGCCGGTCGTGTAGACGTGGCCGCTGACGTGCGGATAGACCACGTGGCCGTTCGGCGGAGCGATGGCCTGGCTGGTTTCGGCGTGGCCGCTGACGACGCTGGTGTTGGGGCCCTGGACCAACCAGAAGCGCAGGATCGCGCCGCCGGGGAGAGGGTTGCCGGCTTGGCCGGTGTAGAAAGTCGCCGGGGTGGCGACGGTCGCGGATGAGGTTTCTTCGGACATGGCAGTGTTCGTTTTGGGTCCTACTCGTATGGCTTTTCGGATTCGCCCCGTTTTTTCGTGTGGTGGCTGGTCTCCACACGACCCCATGCGCAATATCCGGCGCGAAACTGTCATGCCGCGCTTCCGTTCGCGAAAACTTGGCGAGATCGCGCCGACTGTGCCGCCGCCCGGAAAATCCGTCAGGCGACGAGCGAGTCGATCTCCGCGATCGCCGCGGCACGCACCGTCTCGGCCACGTCGGCCACCCGCCAACCGTTTCGGGCCACCTCCGTGAGTTCACGCCGGCTGAAGCCGCGTAGCTCGGCAAGCGCGACGTAGTCGTCGGTGAGCGTGTTACCGAAGGAGATCGGATCGTCGGTGCTGATCGTGACCGTAACTCCCGCGTCGAAGAGGGCGCGGATCGGATGCGTCTCCAGCGTGACACCGGGCATGAGCTTATGGTTGCTGATCGGGCAGACATCGAGGCCCACGCCCGCTCGCGCGAGGCGCGCCACGAGCGAGGCGTCCTCCACGGCGCGCACGCCATGCTCGATGCGGTGCGGATTCAGCTCATCGAGGATGAACCGCACGAAGTCCGCGCCCATGAATTCGCCCGCGTGCGCCTTGGTGTATTTGCCGGCCTTGCGCGCCGCGGCCCAGTAATCGCGCGTCCACGGTTCGATCGGTTTGTCTTCGAAACCGTGCAGATCGATGCCGGCGAGATCAGGCCAGGTCAGCGCGTCTTCGAGCACCGCACGCATCTTGCCACCGGCGCCGTCGTGATGGATGCCGAGGAAGATACGCACTTCGAGCCCGGCAGGCACGGCGGCGCGGATCGCGTCGAGCACAGCGCGGCCGTCGAAGCCGAGGAACTCGATGCCGCCGGACGCGAAACTCGTCTCCACGTAGCGGACATTTTGCGCGACGTGGCGCGCGAAAATCAGCTTCGCCGCCTCGTGGTAGTGCTCGGGTGAAGTGAACCACGAGAACGCCATGTCGAGCAGCTCGCGCTCGAAGTGCGCGAAGTCGGCGAACTTGAAGTTCGGCACCCACGAGTCGGGCGTGCGCCCGCGAAACTCCGGCCGCACGCGCTGCAGCAGTTCGAGCGGCAGCGCGCCTTCGAGGTGGAGATGCGTCTCCGTTTTCGGGAGCGATTGGATGAACGCCGCCAGCGCAACATCAGCAGTCATTGTAGGAGCCTGCTTGCAGGCGATCATTCTGCGGTCGCCTGCAAGCAGGCTCCAACAGAAACTCGCCGCTCTACTTCACGTTCAGCAACTGGTCCGGGTTCAGCTTCTGCAGCGCCTTCGGCACGAACAGGCCGTCCTTGCGCACGAGCTTGCCGTCGAACCAGATTTCGCCGCCGCCGTAGTCGGGGCGCTGGATGCAGACCATGTCCCAGTGGACGGCGGACTTGTTGCCGTTGCCACCAATCTCGTAGGCTTGGCCGGGCGTGAAATGGAAGGAGCCGGCGATCTTCTCGTCGAAGAGGATGTCGCGCATCGGCTGCTGGATGTGCGGATTGAAGCCGATCGCGAACTCGCCGATGTAGCGCGAGCCGGCATCGGTATCGAGAATCTCGTTCAGGCGCTTCGTGTTGTTGCTCGTGGCGTCGACGATGCGGCCCGCCTTGAAGGTGAGCTTGATGTTGTCGAACGCGGTGCCGAGGTAGACCGTGGGTGCGTTGTAGCTGATCGTGCCTTCAACGCTGTCCTTCACGGGACAGGAGAACACTTCGCCGTCCGGGATGTTGCGCAGGCCGCCGCACGGCACAGCGCCGATGCCCTTGATCGAGAACTGCAGATCGGTGCCCGGGCCCTTGATGTGCACGCGATCGGTCTTGTTCATCAAATCCGTCAGCGCCTTCATGCCCGGGCCGTAGCGGCGGTAGTCGAAGGTGCAGACGCGGAAATAGAAATCCTCGAACGCCTCGGTGCTCATGCCCGCCTGTTGCGCCATGGCGGACGACGGCCAGCGGAGCACGACCCACTTGGTCTTGTTCACGCGGTGGTCGAGGACGGGCTTCATGATCTTCGCGACCATCTGAACTTTCTCCGACGGCACGTCGGAGGTCTCGAAGATGTTATCCGAGCCGCGCACGGCGATGTAGGCCTCCATCTTCTGCATGCGGGCGAGCTCCACGTCGGCGGAAATCTGGTATTGCTCGGCCTGCGCGCCCTGCAGCAGCTCGCGCGTGATGCGCGCGCGCTGGACGTTCACGTAGGGCATCGCGCCGCGCGCGCGGGCGGCGCGCACGAGTTCGATCACGAACAGGTCGGGAATGTCGAACGCGTCGATGAGCACGCGCTCGCCCTTTTTCAGGGCCGTGGAAAATCCGGTGAGAACTTCAGCCAGTTGCGAGTAGCGGGGATCAGCCATTCGAAACCTATCGCCAGCCGTCCCGCGTGCGGCAACCGCAAAGACGCGACGCAATCAGCCGGCGCAGACCAAAGACGCAGTCTTCCCGATGCGAACCAGGTGCCTTCAAAACCGCCGCGGAAGCAGCGCCCTACCCTACCCGACTCACTTCGCCGCGACGGCAGCCTCGCTGTCTGGTTCGGGCAGCTCGTTCGCCGGCAGGCCGCGCGGGAAACAGATTTTGCCGACGGCCTCTTGAAAGTCCGCCGCTCCGCGCAGGATCTCGATCTCGAGCCGCAGAAAATACAGCGGTCGCGACGGATTCGCGTCGGCTGACGCGATGCGCACGGCGTCCTTCTCCGTCGTCACAATGAACTCCGCGCCGGCTTTCTCGGACTCGGCGTAGACTTCCGCCAAGTCGTCCGACGTGAAGCGATAGTGATCGAGGAACCGCCGCGCGTAGACGAGGTGCGCCCCGCCCTCGCGCAGGAAGCGCTCGAAGCTCTCCGGCGTCGCGATGCCGCTGAACGCCGCGATGCGCCGGCCTTTCAGGTCATCGAGCGGACGCTTCTCGCCGTTGCCGACCCGCTGGAGGAACTGCGGCCGGTGCGCGCACTCGATGATCTCGGCGTGCGGGTTGTAGTGGCGGATGAGATGCTCGAGTTCCTCGTCGCGGTGGCCGTTCGACTTCGTGAGGAAAACGTAGGACGCGCGCTTCAAGTGCTTGACCGGCTCGCGCAGGATGCCGCGCGGCAGGAGGAAGCCGTTGCCGAAGGGGTTGGTCTTGTCGACGAGCAGGAGGTTGAGCCGGCCCTTGAGCGGCAGGTATTGGAAACCGTCGTCGAGCACGAGCGTGTCGCAGCCGAAGCGCTTGATCGCATACGCGCCGGCCTTCACGCGGTCCTTATCCACCAGCACGACGACACCGGGCAGATTCTTCGCCAGCATGAACGGCTCATCGCCCGCCAGCTCCGAGTCGAGCAACAGCCGTTCGCCGTCGCTCACCACGCGTGGCGGCTCGGCCTCCTGGTGCGTGAAGTCGTGCCAGAGGCGTTTCCAGAGCGGCGGCGCCTTGCTCTTGTAGCCGCGGCTGAGGATCGCGACCTTGCGCCCGCGGTCGCGCAGCGCACGCGCGAACATCTCGACAATCGGCGTCTTGCCCGTGCCGCCGACCGTCAGATTGCCGACCACCACGACGAGGCAACCGAGCGGCGTGTCGTGAAAAATGCGCTTCCGGTAAAGCCACAGCCGGGCCTGCGCAATGCCGCTGAAAAGATACGAGCACATCTGCAGGAACCCCGCGAACACCAGCGCGCCGAAGCCCTCCCGCTTCCCCATGATGACGTCGATGCCGAACTGCTCGAATTCGTTGAGCTTGGTGCGAATCCAGCGATTGGGCATGACGTGAAATGGCTTTGACCGCGCGACGTGCGCGACTGCTTTTATGGTCACGTTGACGCCGGCCGCGCAAGCGGCAACTCCGGCTTCGCTCCTCTCATGCCTTACAAGCTCTACATCCCCGGTCCGATCTCCGTCTCCGAAAAAACCCTGCGCGCCATGGCGCAGCCGATGATCGGCCACCGCGGCAGCGAGTTCATCGCGCTCTACCGCACGCTCACGCCGCAACTGCAGGCGCTGTTCGGAACGCAGAACTCCGTCTACCTCGCCACCAGCAGCGCGTGGGGCGTGATGGAAGGCACACTGCGCAACGTCGTCCGGAAAAAAGTTCTCTGCTGCATGAACGGCGCGTTCTCCGACAAGTGGCTCGACGTCGCGCGTCGCTGCGGCCTCGACGCCGCCGGCCTGCAATTCGAATGGGGCCAACCGGTCGACCCCGCCGCGCTCCGCGCCGAGCTCGCCAAGGGTGGCTACGACGCCGTGACGATTATCCACAACGAGACCTCCTGCGGCTGCATGAGCGACCTGCCCGCGCTCGCCGCCGTGCTGCGCGAGTTCCCCGACGTGATCGCGATCGTCGACACCGTCAGCTCGTTCAGCGCCGTGCCGATCAACCAGGACGCGCTCGGCCTCGACATCGTCCTCGCCGGTTCCCAGAAAGCGCTCGCGCTGCCGCCTGGCTTGACGGTGTTTTCCGTGTCGAAGCGCGCGCGCGACCGCGCCGCGACCTCACCGGCGCGCGGTTACTACTTCGACCTCCTCGAATTCGAGAAAAACCACGAGGGCGGCATGACGCCCAGCACGCCAGTCATCCCGCTGATCTACGCGCTGCGCTCAAAACTCGACGACATCGCCGCCGAGGGACTCGAAGCGCGCTACGCGCGCCACGTGAAGCTCAACCGCACCGTGCGCGACTGGGGCTACGCGCGGGGATTCAAACTATTCCCGGAAGAGCGCTTCGCCTCGGTCTCGCTCAACTGCTTCGCCAACACCCGCGGCATCGACCTGCCGGCGCTGAACACGAAGCTGAAAGCGCGCGGCTTCCTCATCGACGGCGGCTACGGCAAGCTGAAGGGAAAGACCTTCCGCATCTCGAACATGGGCGACGAAACCGACGCCACGATCGCCGAACTCCTCGCCGCGCTGGACGCGTCGTTGCAGGAACTCGGCGCTTAACCGCATCGCTCCGGTGCGCACGCAGCTTGCGCCTGCGGCATGATCGCGGCAAAAGTCACGAGCGATGAAATTCGCCGTGCGCTGGTTGGTCTTTCTGCTGGCCGCTCCGCTCGCGTTCACCGCAGCGCCCGGCGAGCGAATGGCCACGGGATCCGTGCAGGTGCTGAAGGTCCGCGCGAGCGCGACCGATTCCACCCTCAAGGCGGCTGATTTCCCGCACTACGCCTACGTCGATCGCGATGTGCTCGCCCATCGCGCAGGCGCGGCAGCCGACCGCCATGTTCTCCTGCTCTGGATTCCGGGCACGCAACCGCCGGGCACCAGCGGCGAAGGCCCCGGCGGTGCCGGGCATTTCTGCGAGCTCGCCGCGCGCCTCGGCTATCACGCCATCGTGCTGAAATACCCGAACGAACAATCCGCCAGCATCTGCCGCAACGACAGCGATCCGCGCGAATTCGAGCGCTTCCGACTCGCGCTGATCACCGGCGGCGCCTCGAAGCACCTCACCGTCGCCCGGAACGACAGTATCGAGAGCCGGCTTGTGCATTTGCTGCAGCACCTCGCGAAGACGGACACCGCGAGCGACTGGGGGCAGTTTCTGACGCCCGACGGCGACCCCAAATGGGAGGCTATGGCCGTCGCCGGCCAGTCACAGGGCGGCGGCCACGCCGCGCTCATCGCGCTGCATCATCGCGTCGCCCGCGTGATCTGCACGGGCAGCCCGAAGGACTACAGCCTCGCGCACGATGCGCCTGCCCCGTGGCTTCGGCTCGAATCGGCGACGCCGAAGGCACGCTTTTTCGCCTTCAATCACCGCCAAGACCACCAAGCTTGCTCGCCCGAGCAACAACTCGAAAACCTTCGCGCGCTCGGGCTCGATCAGTTTGGGCCGGTCGTCGATGTGGACCGCGAGTCGCCGCCGTATCGGCACTCGCGCATGCTGACGACGAACCATCCCGGGACGCAACTCGACTCGAAGACCGCGCACACCTCGGTGATGAGCCCGCGCAACGCAGACGTGTTCGAGCCCGTCTGGCGCTATCTCCTGACGGAGCCGACGGATCACTGACGATGATTTGGCGCGGCCGCCGGTTTTCCGCTGACACGCCGACGCCGGCTTGAGTCGCGGCGACGCTGGCGCAGTATGCGTTCATGGCGCGCACGATTCTGGCGATTTTCGTCTTCACCCTGACCACGGCCATCGCGACCGACCGCACCCCGGAGCGCTTCGCGCTCGATTTTGCCCGCGCCAATGGGCTCTCCGAGGCAGGCCAGCGCGCCGAGGCAGTCGCGCTCTATGAATCCCTGGTCAAGGAACGACCGAAGTTCGGCGAGCTGAACTTCCACTACGGCACCACGCTCTACATGCTTTCGGTTACCTCGGAACTGCCGCCGGACAAAGCGAACGACATGCGCCTGCGAGCGCGCGCCGCGCTATTGGAAGCCAAATCGGCCGGCTTCCAGGATCCGCTGCTCGACCAATTTCTCCTGGCCATCAAGCCGGACGGATCGACCAACAAGCCCAAGTATTCGCAATCCCCCGCCGCAGAATCGGCGATGCACGAGGCAGAGGCGGCGTTCGCGAAGCGAAACTTGGACGCTGCGTTCGTCGCCTACCAACGCGCGCTGAAGATCGAACCCAAGCTCTACTCCGCCGCCCTGTTTTCGGGCGATTGCCTCTTCGTCGCCGGAAAGTTGGACGAAGCGATCGTCTGGTTCCGCCAAGCCAGTGAAATCGATCCCGATCAGGAAAGTGCGTATCGCTACTGGGCGGACGCGCTCGCGAAACAAGGCAAAGTGCGCGAAGCGCTCGTGCAACTCACGGAGGCGCTGGTCGCGAATCCCTACAGCGGCTACGCGTGGCGGAACATCAACACGATCGCGACTCCCGCGGGACGATTGCGGACCTTGCCGAAATTCCGCGCGCCGGTGGCGGCGATCAGCTGGAAAGACGGCGCCAAGAAAGCGGACCTCACCTTGGCGAAGGACTTCAACCCCTTCGACATCGTTTACGGCGGCGCGCGGCTCGAATGGACGGATAAGCAGTTCGCGAAAACCTATCCGGGGCAAAAATACCGCCATTCGCTCCCCGAGGAAGTCGCGGCACTGCGCGGAGTCCTGGCCGTGGCCGCAGAACTCAAGCAGGCGCCCAAACCCGACGCCAAGATCAGCGATGCTCTGTCAGAAATGAAGCCGGCGATCGATTTCCTGGCCCAGCTCCAAAGCGAAGACTTGCTCGAGCCCTATGTGCTTTTCCTCCGCGCCGACGACGGCATAGCGCAGGACTACGCGAGCTATCGCGCGACTCATCGCGAGAAACTCCGCGAATTCGTGCGGCGCTATTTGGTGAATCTCGACTGATTTTCGGTCGCGCGCGCGAGCGCGCCTACACACGCGTTCACGCGTGCGCGCGCGGCTCTCGCAAAAAAGTAGTGCTTGAAATCGGCGACGCGCGCCCGTAACCGCTCGCCTCCCAATGAAGTCCCTCATCATCGCCGAGAAGCCGTCCGTGGCTGCAGACATCGCCCGCGCGCTCGGCAAAGTTCCCAAGTCCGGCGACCACTACGAGAACGACGAATACGTCATCTCCTCCGCCGTCGGCCACGTTGTGGAACTTCAGATGCCCGAGGACATCGACAAGAAGAAATACGGTTTCTGGCGCCTCGAGACGCTCCCGATCATTCCGGAAAAATTCGAGCTGAAGCCGATCGAGGACTCCAAGGACCGCTTCAATCTCCTCAAGAAGCTCATCGCGCGAAAGGACATTAAAGAGGTCATCAACGCCTGCGACGCGGGCCGCGAGGGCGAGCTCATCTTCAAGAACCTCGCGCTGCTCGCGAAGAACAAGCACCCGGTGAAGCGCCTCTGGCTCTCCTCGATGACCAACGAGGGCATCCGCGAGGCGTTCCAGCACCTGCGCGACGACAAGGAGATGCAGGGCCTCGCCGACGCCGCGCGCTGCCGCAGCGAGAGCGACTGGCTCATCGGCATCAACGGCACGCGCGCGATCACCAAGCGCATGTTCGGCTCCCGCGCCGGCAACGTCGCCTCCGTCGGCCGCGTGCAGACTCCCACCCTCGCGCTGGTCTACGCGCGCGAGCTCGAGATCCGTAATTTCAAGCCGCGCGGCTACTGGCGCGTCACAGCGAAGTTCGGCGTCGCGAAGGGCGAATACGAGGGCACCTACCAGCGTCCCGACTTCAAGAAGAGCGACGACGAGCACGACCGCATCGATCGCCTGTGGGAAAAGGCCAAGGCCGAGGCAATCGTCGCCGCGTGCGCCGGCCAGCCGCTCGCCACCGTTGCCGAGGAAAGGAAGGCCAGCTCGCAGATCGCGCCGCGCCTCTACGACCTCACCACGCTGCAACGCGAGGCGAACGGCCGCTACGGCTTCCCCGCGAAACGCACGCTGCAGATCGCGCAGGCGCTCTACGAAAAGCACAAGATGATCACCTACCCCCGCACCGACTCGCGGGCGCTGCCGGAGGATTATCTGCCCGTCGTGCGCCGCACGCTCCAAAACTTGCACGGCGCCCTCGCGCCGCACGCGCACAAGGCGCTCGAGAAAGGCTACGTTCAGTTCAACAAGCGCATCTTCAACAACGCGCAGGTCTCCGACCACTTCGCCATCATCCCGACCGAGCACGAGGCCAAGCACCTCGATGAGTCCGAGGCGAAGATCTTCGACATGATCGCGCGGCGCTTCGTCGCGGCGTTCTTCCCGTCCGCGGAATTCGACGTCACCACGCGCACGAGCACGGTCGCCGGCCACAATTTCAAGACCGAGGGCAAGGTCCTCACCGTCCCCGGCTGGCTCGAAGTCTACGGCAAGAGCACGGTCGACGAGGATTCACCCGACTCGAAGGCGCTGCCCGCGATGTCCGCCGACGACGCCGGCAAAGCCAAGACTCTCTCCACCGAACTGCACGAGGAAGCCACCCGCCCGCCGCCGCGCTACACGGAAGCCACGCTGCTCTCCGCGATGGAAACCGCCGGCAAGCTCGTCGACGACGATGAACTCGCCGAAGCGATGAAGGAGCGCGGTCTCGGCACGCCCGCGACCCGCGCCGACACCATCGACGGCCTCATCTACCAGAAGTATATCGACCGCAATCAGCGCGAGCTCGTCCCGAGCGCCAAAGCCGAGCAAGTCATGCAATTCCTCGCCGCCGTGAAGGCCGAGGATCTCACGTCGCCCGCGATGACCGGCGAGTGGGAGTTCCACCTCCGCGAGATGGAGCACGGCAAGTATTCGCGCGAGAAGTTCATGGCGGAAATCGCCAAGGAAACCCGCGGCATCGTCGAACGCGTGAAAGGCTTCGAGGAAGACGACTCGATCGCGCGCGAGACCGACATCCCCTCGCCCACCGACGGCAAGCCCCTGCGCGAGACGCTCCGCGGCTACAAATCCCAGGACGGCGAATTGATGATCTACAAGGTCATCGGCGGCCGCCGCATGGAGGAGCACGAGGTCAAGGAACTCGTCTCCGCCGGCAAAGTCGGTCCGCTCGACGGGTTCATTTCCGCGAAGACCCGCAACCGCTTCTCCGCCCTCCTCAAGCTCAATCAAGTCGAGGAAGAGGAAAAGGACGGCACGAAGACCAAGAAGTGGAAGACCGAGTTCGATTTCGGCGACAAGGCCGACATCAGCGGCCTCGTCCCGTTCTGGACGCATCCGGAAACCGGCGCCGAACTCTGCGAAAACGGCAGCAGCTTCATCCTGCGCGAACGCGACCCGGCCGCGGAAGGCGGCTGGAAACAGACGTTCCGCCTCGGCCGCATCCTCTGCCAGAAGCCGATCACTCACGAGATGGCGATCGACCTCATCTCGAAGGGCAAGACGGGCCTCATCCAGGGCTTCATCTCGAAAAAAGGCCGCCCGTTCGACGCGTTCCTCAAACACGAAGGCGCGCGCATCGCGTGGGAATTCCCGCCCCGCGCCCCGAAGCTCGACAAGGACGGCAAGCCCATCGAGCGCAAAGCCCGCGCCAAGGTCGACCTCTCGAAGGCCGTCGTCCTCGGCAAGAGCCCCGCGCACGACGGCGGCGAGCTGGTCGAGCTCGGTGACGCCTACTACGTGCGCAAGCCCGAGCAGGACAACCGCTCCGTTTTCAAGCTCTCCAAGAAGCTCTGCGAGCACGAGATCGCCCCCGCGGTCGTCCAAAAGCTCCTCGCCGACGGCAAGAGCGATCTCATCGAAGGCTTCGTCTCGAAGCGCGGCAACAAGTTCGGCGCCTACCTCGTGCTCTCAGCGAAGAAGGACAAGGCCGAGTTCGAGTTCCCGCCGCGGTGAGGGTGAGATAGGTCGTTGCGACCGACGCCACTTCCCGCCGTTGCAGGGGAGTTCGTCCTGCGCCGCCTCCGCCCGCACCCGACACACCGACCGCTCGTCCCTTTCCCCTCGCGCCGAGGGTGAAACCGTGGCCTGTTGGCGGCGTCTCTCTCGCCATGCGCACGCTGTTTCGCCTCGCCGTTCTCGTCTTCGCCCTCGTGGCCGCCACCAGCGTTTTCTACGCCTTCCAGCAGCAGAAGGCCCTGAAGCTGGCTCGCAACGCCGCCGAGTCGCTCGAGAAGGAGCGCAACGATCTCCGCAAGAAACTCTGGGACGCCGACAAACGTCGCGGCGAACTCGAGGCCCAGCTCCGCAACCGTCGCGGCGGTCCGGGCGGCCCCGACGGTGAGTCCGGCCCCGGCGATGGCTCGATCGAAAACGCCGCGGTCGACGCCACGATCCGCTTCGCCCGCGAAGCCGAGGGCGGTCCGTTCGGTCGCTTCATGGCGATGATGGACAACCCCGAGATCCAGCGCCTGATGGCCCAGCAGCAGCTCGGCGCCCTCGACTCGCGCTACGCCGCGTTGTTCAAGAACCTCAACCTCTCGCCCGCCCAGCTCGAGCAGTTCAAAAATCTCCTGGTCGAAAAGCGCACTGCCGTCGCCGACGTGATGGCCGCCGCCCGCTCGCAGGGCCTCACCGGCCGCGAAAACCGCGATGAACTGCGCGCGCTCGTGCAGAACGCGCAGAACGAGGTCGACAACAACATCCGCGCCACGATCGGCGATGCCGCCTTCGCGCAGTATCAGAACTTCGAGCAGACCCAGCCGCAACGCACCGTCGTCTCCCAGCTCCAGCAGCGCCTGAGCTACACCGATGCGCCGCTCACCGATGCGCAGTCGGAGCAACTCGTCCAAGTCCTCTCCGCCACGACCGAGCAAAAGAACCCCAGCGCTGGGGGGATTCGCACGCCGGCCGGCCGCATCGGCTTCGGCGGCAACGGCGGCGCGCAGATCACCGACACTGCGGTCCAGCAATCCGCCACGGTGCTCTCCGCCAGCCAGCAACAGGCGCTCCAGCAGCTTCAGGCCGAGCAACAGGCGCAGGCCCAACTCGCCAAGCTCATGCGCGAGCAATTTCAACGGCGCGGCGGCAACGGCACAGGCGCGTCCTCGACGTCGACCCCGGTGCAAGTCCCCACGCCGCCGAAGGGCTGACACAAACTTACAGCTTGTCGCAGTTTCGCGCGGGGAGTTAAATCTCAGGCTCTCCCCGTTATGATCGTCACTACTGCCCAGCTCTTCAAACACGCCTACGGCAAATACGCCATCGGCGCCTACAACATCAACAACGCGGAACAGGCCATGGGCCTGTTCAAGGGCTGCATCAGCTCGAAAGCGCCCTTCATCATCCAGATCTCCAAGGGCGCCCGCAAATACACCGACAAGAAGATGCTCGAGGCGATCATCCGCTCGGCGGACGAGATCTTCCCCGAAGCGATCTTCGCGGTGCACCTGGACCACGGCGACGAGGAGACCTGCTACGACTGCATCAACTCCGGCTTCTACAGCTCGGTGATGATCGACGCCTCGCACGACCCCTTCGAAAAGAACGTGGCGATCACCAAGCGCGTCGTCGACGCGGCCCACGCCAAGGGCATCTCCGTCGAGGCCGAGCTCGGCATGCTCGGTGGCGTCGAGGAGGACATCAAGGTCGAGGACGGCCATGCCACCCTCACGAACCCGGCCGAGGCTGAGGACTTCGTCAAGAAGACCGGTTGCGACTCCCTCGCCTGCGCCATCGGCACCTCGCACGGCGCCTTCAAGTTCAAGGGCAAGCAATCCCTCCACTTCGACGTGCTCGAGAAGATCAAGGCCCGCATGCCCGGCTTCCCGCTCGTCATGCACGGCAGCTCCAGCGTGCCGAAGGACGAGGTCGACCGCATCAACGCCGCCGGCGGCACCATCAAGGACTCGATGGGCGTCGACGTGAACGAGTATCTCCCCGCCGCCAAGCTCGGCGTCACCAAGATCAACATCGACACCGACGGCCGCCTCGTCTGGACGCGCGTGCACCGCGAGTTCTTCCGCGACAAGCCCGCCGAGTTCGACTTCCGCCCGCCGGGCAAGATCTTCATCGAGGAATACGCGAAGTTCATCGCCTCGCGCAACGTGCTGCTCGGCTCCGCCGGCCAGCTCGACGACCTCCGCGCCAGCTTGAAGAAATAAGCTCTGCCGCACGAGCCACTCACTCTCAACGCCGCCTCAATCCGAGGCGGCGTTTTTCTTTGTCGGCAATTTACGGCTCGGCGCGATCCACGCCGATTTGCATGCTCGTCCCACAATGAAGCCGTCATTCCGCTCGTGCCTTCTACGGATCATCGTCGCCGCCAGCGCCCTACTCACCGTCGCGCAGGCCGCAGACTCCAAGAGCCCCCTCGTCAAGGTCGCCGACATCCCCATGCAGCGCGCACGCGTCGGCGCGGCCATCGCGCCGCTCGGCGACTACCTCTACATCTTCGGCGGCAGCGGCGGCGGCGCGCCGATCTACGACGCCGAGCGCCTCGACCTGCGCACCGGCAAGACGGAGAAAATCGACGGCACCTTCCTCGCCCGCCGCTATCACGGTGCCTTTGAATACCAGGGCAAATTCTACCTCGTCGGCGGCGACGGCTACGCGCTCCCGGGGCGCTCCCACGAAGACAACGTCGAAGTCTACGATCCCGCGACCGGCAAGGTTTCCCTGATCGAAAAGATGCCGCGCCCGCGTGCGCGCTTCGGCGTCGTGAAAATCGGCAACGAAGCCTGGCTGGTCGGCGGCACGAAGCACAAGGAAGGCCGCTCGTATTCGCAGACCAACGAAGTCGAAATCTTTGACCTCGCCAAACTCGAGTGGCGCAAAGGTCCGCCCATGCCTACGCCGCGCGACGCGCCCGTGGTCGTCGTGGGAGCCTTCGCCGTCGTTGCCGGCGGCTACGCCAGCGGCACCACGCTCGACGAGGTCGAAATGTGGGTCCCGACGGAGCAGGTCTGGAAACACCTCCCCAAGCTCGGCCAGCCGGTCAGCTCCCACAGCGCCGCGTTCCTCGGCCGCTGGCTCTTCCTCTTCGGTTCCCACGACGTGGGCGACCAAGTGCTCGCCTACGAGCTGAGCACACGCAAAACGACGAAGATCTCTCCGGGATTCCTGAACACCCGGCGATCGATTGCCATCACTCTCGGCGATCGCATCTACGTGGTCGGCGGCGAAGCGGTCGACACCGGTCCAGCAGGCGGACGCAACGGCGGTCACGTCGCGAATTCGGGTAACACCACCTACGCCGGATCCGAACGAGCCACGATCCAAGTCTTCGAGCTCAATCCCGACTACAAGCCGGCGCCGTGAGTCTGTTCTACCGGGACTGAGGACTCGTCATTGCCACCACAGCCGGCGAGCCTCCCGCTCGCTGGCTTTTTCATGAACCTCGTCTTCCTCCACGGCGCTCCCGCCACCGGCAAATACACCGTCGGCCGCGAACTCGCCGCGCTGACAGGCTACGAGCTGTATCACAATCACCTCGTGGTCGATGAAGTGTTGCGACGCCACGCGTTCGGCTCGCCGGCGTTTGTCGCCGAACGAGACACCGCGTGGCGCACTCATCTCGGCACAGCGGCGCGTCGCTCGGAGGGCGGCCTGATCTTCACCTTCAACCCCGAGAACACCGTTCCGCAGGCATTCATCGATTGGCTCTTCGAAAAACTGCCGCGCGACACCAGCTCGGTGTTGCTCTCGATCGAACTCGCAGCCGCCGAAAGTGAGATTGAAGCTCGCCTCGCCAGCGAGCAGCGCCAGGGCTTCCGCAAACTCACCGACGTCGCGCTCTACTGGCAGCTGCGCGAAGCCGGGGCCTTCCGCTCGCCCGCGATTCCGCGCACCGATCTGCGCTTGGACACCGCGCAGCTTTCTCCGGCCGACGCCGCGCGCGCGATCGCGCAGCGCTTCACCCTCGCCTGAGATGCTGCCCGACTTCGAAGTTCGTCTACGCGACTACGCCGAAGCGATCGTCCGCGTCGGCGTGAATCTCCAGCCCGGACAGAAGCTCCTCGTCACCGATCCCTACGATCAACAAGGCGTCGCCCGCAGCGCCGAAGTGCTGGTCGAAGCCGTGCAGCGAGCCGCGCTCGCAGTCGACGGAGAGGTTGAAGTGGTCTGGAGCCCAAGGGCCGAAATTCGCGCGATGGCCGAGGCCGACCAGCGCGGCGCCTTCGATCGCCTGGTCGAGCAAAACACCTCGCGACTCGCGCACCATCTCCGTCGCGGCGGCGCGTTTTTCTTTCTCACTGGCAGTCAGCCGCGTCTCATGGACGGCGTGCCCGCCGCACACCTCGCCGCCCAGCACGAGATCGCGTGGCGACACTTCGGTCCCATCGTCCAGCAACTCGTGCGCGGCGCCACCCAATGGTCCATCGCACCCGCGCCCTCACCGACTTGGGCCGCACTGACATTCGCCGACCTCCCGAGCGAGGAGCGCCTCGCCGCGCTGTGGCGTTGCATATTCGACAGCGCACGCGCCACCGGCACCGGAGACACCATCGCTCGCTGGAACGATCACCTCGAACGTCTCGTCGCCACGGCCGGCAAACTGAACGCCGCGCGTCACGCCACGCTCCAGTTCACCGGTCCCGGCACCGATCTCACGGTCAAACTCCCGCCCCAACACCACTGGTGCACCGCCGCGCAGCACACTAAACGCGGTGTGCGCCACGTGGTCAATCTGCCCACCGAGGAAGTTTTCACCGCGCCCGATTGTCGGACCGCGAGCGGCCGCGTCCGCGTCGCGCGGCCCGTCTGCCACGCCGGCACCACGATCGAGGGCATCGAACTGGAGTTTCGCGCCGGCCGCGTTGTGGCCTCCACCGCGCGCACCAACGCCGACTTGCTCCGTGAACTGCTCGCGACCGACCGTGGCGCCGCGCGACTCGGCGAAATCGCTCTGCTCGCGAGCGAACTCGGCGCCCCGGCGCCGACGTGGCCGCACGCGCGCCGCGTCTTTCATCACCCGCTGCTTGACGAGAACGCCGCCAACCACATCGCGCTCGGCGAGGCGTATCCATTTTGCCACCGCGGTTGGTGGAAGCGCGCCGTGAATCGCAGTCTCGTGCACGTCGACCTCCCGCTCGACGCCCGCGTGACGCTCGGCTAGGGAACAGCGCGCCACCCTTCCCTGTCCATCGCGTCCCGTGCCGGAACCCGACCCCAGTCCCGCCAACGACCCCGACTTGCTCCAGCGCGCCCGCGCAGGCGACCAGACGGCGTTCGGCCAGCTCATGCGCGCCCACTACGAACCCGTTTTTCACACGGTGTTTGGCATTTTGCGGAATGAACACGACGCCCGCGACGTCACACAGGAGGTTTGGGTCAAGGTCTGGCAGGAATTGCCGCGCTTCCGCGGCGACGCGAAGTTCACGACCTGGGTCCATCCCATCGCCGTGCGCAAATCCCTCGATCATCTCCGCAAGCGTCGCCGCTGGTTCGACCGGTTCCTGCCGTTCGCCAGTGCCGGCGAAGACGCGCCGCCCGAGGCGGTGATGGTTGCGGAGCCGTCGACCGAAACCACCGCCCGCGACGAAGCCGAGGGCGGCGAACGCCGCGAGCAACTCCAGCGCGCCCTCGAGGCGCTGCCCCCCAAGCATCGCGCCGTCCTCACGCTCCGCGAGGTGCAGGGCCTCACTTACGAGGAAATCGCGCAGGCGATGGAGCTGCCCATCGGCACCGTCATGTCGCGGCTCTATCACGCACGGAAAATGCTCGCCCAGAAACTGAAACCTTCCCGATGAAAACCACCCGTCTCACCTTCATCCTGCTGCTCCTTTTCGGTCTGGCACTGGCCCCGGCGGTGCGCGCCCACGCCGCGGAGCGCGTGCGGTTGCACGCGTTCCTCATCACCGCCTCCCAGGAACGCGACGGGAAGAGCGACCCGCGCCTGGCGGACTACGAGCCCACGCTGCGCCGCCTGATGCGCTTCGAATCCTTCGAATACCAAGGCAGCGACCGCGGCGAAATCGGGCCGAAGGAAACCGTCACGCTCCTGGTCGGGCAAGGCCACGAACTCACGTTCGAGGCGGGCGACAATCCCCGCCAGCTCCGCGTCCGTTGGTCCGCCAACATCGGCAAAAAAAACCTGATCAACACCGGCATCACTTTCCGGCGTGCGGGCGTGCCCGCGGTGCTCGGCGGCCCTCCGACAGGTCGCGTTGCCGGAGAGGTTTACGCCGTTTTCATCGTGGCCGACTAGGTCGCCGCAGAAAATTGAATAAGCCCGCGAAAACACGCGTCTCATGAGCAACCCAACACGGGAACAACCCATGAAGACCAAACTCACCACCCTTGCTCTTGCGCTCGTGACTCTTTTCGCCCTCGCCACCCCGCAAACCGCCAAAGCCAACGACACCGGCGCGGCCATCGGCGGTTTCATCGGCGGCGTCATCGTCGGCAGCGTCCTCGCCGACAACCACCGCGGACCTGACACCGTGGTTGTCGAGGCCGGGTATCGCGATGGCTACCGCTGCGAAGCGCCCCGCGGTTACTGGCGTGACGTGCACACCCGCGTCTGGGTGCCCGGCTTCTGGACGATGGAGCGCGACCACTGGGGCCGGCCCTACCGCCGCTACGTCGAGGGGCACTACGAAGTCCGCGCCGAGCGCGTTTGGATCGCCTACAACGATCACGGCTATCACAACAATCGCGGCTATCGCCGCTGGTAATCTCTGAATCGATGAACTGTCGCAGCGCCCAACAACTGCTGCTGGCCGAAAACGACGGCGTGCTGACTCCTGCTCAGCACGCCGAACTGGCTTCGCACCTCGCGTCCTGCGCGCCTTGCCGCGCCTACCGCGCCGAACTCGCTGCGGCCATGAATACGCTGCGGACCGACGTGGCGGCGGTGCCGCTGCCGGACGTCGACGCTGAGTGGCGCGCCGTCCAAACACGAATCAATGCGACGAGCAGCGCCTCCGCGCCGCGCCGCGAAAAACTTCGTCTTGCACCGATCGTCTGGATTTCCGCACCGCTCGCCGCGGCCGCCGCCGTGGCACTCGCGCTGTTCGTCGGCCGAACGGTGCCGGGCGGAAACTTGGCCAACGCCGGTGGCACCGAATTCGCGGCTCGCGCCGACTACGTCGAGGTGGCGGACCCGAGCGCGACGCCGATCGTCTACTCCGACCAGGAAAGCGGCTGGCTCGTCGTCTGGGCCGAGAGTGCAGATACGGCCCACACCTCGGGCTGATCCGACCTAGAGTTTCTTCCGGAAACTCAACTGGGTTTTCGTCACCGCGTATCCCAGCCGCTCGTAGAACCGGTGCGCGTCGAGCCGCACCTGATTCGAGCGCACGCCCATGAGCGTCAGGCCGTGCCCGCGCGCCCACTCCTCTGCGGCGCGAACCAGCGCCGCACCGACGCCGCGTCGTCTTTCCGCAGCCGTCACAACCAAGCCGACGATCTCACCGCGCGGATCTGATTCCAGCAGCTTGGTCGCCTGCACTTGAATCCAGCCAACCACGCAGCCACCGCGCTCCGCGACGCGGACGGCTTGATCGTCGTCCGCCAAAATACGAGCGAGCCGCCGGCTGACCTCTTCAGTCGCGCCCGCATAACCGAGTTCGAGAACGAGCCCGCACAATGCCGGCACATCGGCCGCGGCGGCCGGGCGGATGATGACCGGCTCGTCGCCTAAGGGAGCCACGGAAACTGCTCGGCCTTCGGTTTCCGTTTCTCCTTCTGCGCAGTCATGAACTCCTTCGCCTCCTCGGTCATGTAGTAGAGCATGGTGGCGTTGCCCGCGAGTTCCTGCACGCCGCTCTGGCCGTCGAGTTCGGCGTTGAAAGCCGACTTCAAGCAGCGGATCGCGAGCGGGCTGCGCTGGAGGATATCCTTCGCCCAAGCGACGCCTTCGGCTTCGAGTTCGGCGACGGGGACAACTTTGTTGACGAGTCCCATCGTGAGCGCCTCCTGCGCGTTGTATTGCCGACAGAGGAACCAGATTTCGCGCGCCTTCTTCTGGCCAACCATGCGCGCCAGATAGCTCGAACCGAAACCGCCGTCGAAGCTGCCCATCTTCGGGCCGACCTGGCCGAAGATGCCGTTGTCCGCCGCGATCGTGAGATCGCACATCACGTGGAGCACGTGGCCGCCGCCGATCGCGCAACCGGCGACGAGCGCGATCACGACCTTCGGCATCGAGCGAATCAGCTTCTGCACCTCGAGAATGTTCAAGCGCGGCACGCCTTTGGCATCGATGTAGCCGCCGTGTCCGCGGACCGATTGGTCGCCGCCGGCGCAGAAAGCGTATTTGCCATCCTTGGCCGGGCCGGCGCCGGTGAGCAGCACGACGCCGATCTTCTGGTCTTCGCGCGCATCGAGCAGCGCATCGTGCAACTCGAACACCGTCTGCGGACGGAACGCGTTGCGCTTCTCGGGCCGGTTGATCGTGATTTTCGCGATGCCGTCGGCCTTTTGATAGATGATGTCCTCGTAGTTCTTGGCGGTTTTCCAGGCGGGAATCATGCCCCCAACGTTCGCGAAAACAGCTGAGCGGCAAACGTTTTCGCGGGTGCGCCCGTTTTTTACGAGCGGGCGTCAAGCGGTAAGTCGTCGCCGGAGAAAACGGCTGGCGAGCGGCGGCGGGTTGCCCAACAGTCGCCGGTTCAATGCAAGCAGAAGGTAAAGGCCATGCTGCCGCAGCGGGTGCGGGACTGACCCTGGGCGCGCTCGGTGTCGTGTTCGGCGACATCGGCACGAGCCCGCTGTATGCGTTGCGCGAGTGCATGAACTACCTGCCGCCCGTCGACCGCGCCCAAGGCGTGCTCGGCGCGCTCTCGCTGGTCTTCTGGGCAATGGTGCTCGTCGTGATCGTGAAGTATCTCGTGTTCGTGACGCGCGCCGACAACCGCGGCGAAGGCGGCATCTTTGCGTTGCTCGCGCTCGGCCACGGCCAGCGGCAACGCGCCAAGATGGGGGTGATGACCGTCCTCATCCTGCTCGGCGCGGCGCTGCTCTACGGCGACGGCATCATCACTCCGGCGATCTCGGTCATGGGCGCGGTGGAGGGCATCAACACGTTCACGCCGGGCTTCGCGAGTTGGGTGCCGTTCTTGTCCGCGATCATCCTCGGCGGCCTGTTCGCGGTCCAATTCAAGGGAACGAAAAGCATCGGACGCATCTTCGGCCCCGCGATGTTGATCTGGTTCATCGTGCTCGGGCTGCTCGGTGTCTGGCACGTGATCGACAATCCCGCCGTGTTCGTCGCGCTCGATCCCCGGCTGGGCATCCGACTGCTGCTCTCGCACCCGCAGGAATCGGCCGGACTGCTCGGTTCCGTCGTGTTGGCGATCACGGGCGCCGAGGCGCTCTACGCGGATATGGGGCACTTCGGCCGGCGTCACATCGCGCAGGCGTGGTATTTCTGCGCGTTTCCCGGGCTCGTGTTGAACTATTTTGGGCAAGGCGCCCGCGCCCTCGCCCACCCGGACGACACGACGCACACGTTTTTCGCCCTCGTGCCGGAAGGCGCTCCGCGTCTCGCGCTCACGTTGCTCTCGATCGTGGCGGCCATCATCGCGAGCCAGGCGATGATCTCCGGCGTGTTCTCGCTCACGCGCCAGGCGATCCAACTCGGCTATTTTCCGCGGTTGATGATCAACTACACCAACCCCGACCAATCCGGCCAAATCTACCTGCCGCTCGTGAACGGCCTGCTCGCCGCCGGCTCGATCTACGTCGTGCTCGCGTTCCGCTCGAGCGAGCGCCTCGCGGCGGCTTATGGCATCGCCGTCACCGGCACGATGGTCGTGACGACCCTGGCCTTCTACGCCGTGCTGCGCCTGAACTGGAAATGGCCCGTCTGGCAGGCCTCGTTGCTCTGCGCGCTCTTCCTCGCGATCGACGTCCCGCTCTTCGCCTCGAATCTCCACAAATTCGCCGATGGCGGCTGGTTCCCGGTGCTCATCGCCCTCGGTGTCATCGCGGTCATGCACACGTGGAAAACGGGCAAGGAGGAGATCTTCCGCCGCATCTACGCCAACGGCGTCACGGAGGACGAACTCCGCTCCATCGCGCGCAGCGAGCACATCACCCGCGTGCGCGGCGCCGGCGTTTTCATGGCCGGCAATCCCACCGGCACGCCGCTCGTGCTGCTGCACCACCTCAAGGCCAACAAGGTCCTCCACGAGACCGTCGTCCTGCTCAGCATCGTCACCGAGGAAGTCCCACACATCGCCGACAACGAGCGTCTCACCGTCACCGAAATCGGCCACGGCGTGTGGCGCGCCATCGGCCGCTACGGCTATATGGAATCGCCCGACGTCTCGCGCCTCATGGAGCAGGTCAAGGCCGCCGGCGTTCCGATCAAGCTCAACGAGGCCACTTACTACTTCAACCGCGAGATGATCATCACCGGCGGCGAGTCGCGCATGTGGCATTGGGAGAAACGCCTCTATTCGCTCCTCAGCCGCAACGCCCGCCAGGCGCGCGACTACTATCGCCTTCCCCCGATGCAAATCATCGAGGTCGGCATGCCCATCCAGCTCTGAGCGCGACCGGCGTTCAGAGCACGAGGAACGAAAACGCCACGATCAGCGTCGGCACGAGCGCACCGAGAAAAAGCCCGAGCGGCGACACGCCCTCCGGGAAATAGCGCTGGAGAATCGACTGCCCCGCGGGATTCGGCGCGTTGGCGATGACCGTGAGACCGCCGCCCGTGACGGCTCCGGCGACGACCGCGAACTTCAGTTCTTCCGTGAAGCCCGGCACCAGCGTCGCGAGATACGTGATGAGCGCGTTGTCGTTGAACGCCGTCAGCACCGTCGCCCCGGCAAAGAGCGGCAACTCACCGAGACTCCCGAGCACCGGCTGAATCCACCACGCCTGCAATCCTCCGTGCACCACGAGACCTGCGAGGAAGAAGCCGACCAGCATCGGCCCGCGCAAATCGAGCCGGCTCTGGTGGTGCGCCGTGGCCTGCGCGAACGCGAGGTAGAACAGGAAGCCGCCGATGAACAGCGCCGGATGATGTGCCATCCACACCGTAAAACCGAGAAACGCGAGATGCACCGCCGTCACCCACGCCGGCACCGGCTCGCCATCCGCGCCCACATCGGCCGCGGGCTGGAGCGCGAGCAGTTCACGACGGAACACGAGGAAATAGACGCCGTTGGACAACACGATGCCGGTGATCGCATGCCAGCCAAAGTGCGTGAACATGTAGGCCATGTCCCACTGCCACGCCGCCGCCACCATCAGCACCGGCGGCGCGGCGAAATGCGTCAGCGTGCCACCGATGGAGACGTTCACGAACAGCAGGCCGAGCGTGGCGTATTTTAGACGCGCGCTGGGATTCAGCGCGTAGAACTGCTTCCCGAGCAGCAGCGCCGCGATCGTCATGGCCGCCGGCTCGGTGATGAACGAGCCCAGCAGCGGCGCGACCGTGAGAATCGAGAGCCACCAGGCGACCGGCCGGCCGCGTCCGAGCGACGCCACAAGCCGCAAAGTCTGCTCCGCGAGCCGCAGCACGGGGCGGGTCGACGCGAGCGTCATGATGATCACCACGAACAACGCCTCGGTGTAATTCACCGTGTTGCCCAGATAGTGGATTCCGGTGTCGAGCCCCTTGAACCACACGATCGCGCCGAGCAAGACGACGACCCAGAAACCGAAGATCGCCTCGACCTCGCCGAGAAAATGCAGGATCTGCCCCCAGAAACTCACTTCGTCCGGCTGGCCATCGTCATTGTGATCGGCGCGCGCCGGCTTGCGTTCCAAACGCGCCGCATGGCGCTCCTCGAGCACGTGCGCCCAGTGGCGGATTTTTGCGCTGGCGAAGGTGTGCAGGACCGCCAGCACGAAGATGAGCGTTGCCACGACATTGAACGGCTCCGCCGTCGCGCGCGCCCTCACCACCTCCCACACCGAAGCGCCCGGCATCGCGGCGTAGCTGTCGATGGCGCGCGGGAAAACTTCCGCCGGAGCGGCCCCAGCCGCGAAAAGGGAAACCGCCGCGAGCAGCGCAGCGAGAAAGGTGAGGCGAAGCAGTCGGGCGATCACGCGAGCAAAGGAAGGATTTCGTCGAGGCGGTAAGCGAAGCGGTGCGCACCGGCCTTCACGGCCGCACGCTCGGCATAGCGCCCAAAGCCGACGAAAACGTCAACCTCGTCGCGCATCTCGAGATCGCTGGCGCCGTCGCCCACTGCGATCACGCGGCTCGGGCGCAACTCCGCGCGCAAACGGCGCACCACCTCCGGCTTGCCGCCCTTGCGCGATGCCGGGTGAGGCGTGAAACCCGCGTAGGCTCCTGCCGCGTCGAACCGGAGTTCCACCGCTTCGATGCGCGCGATGCCGAGAAAGTCGGCCAGCGGGCGGATCGCCTGCACGAAGCCGCCGCTGATGATCAACGGCGTCCAGCCCGCCGCCTTCGCCGCCACCACGGTCGCGGCGGCCGTCGGTTCAATCTCGCGCAGGTAGAGCTCGGCGATGCGCGCGACGTCGGATTGCGCCGGCCGGATCAGCTCGAGGCGTTTGCCGAAAATCTGTTCGAGCGGGATGCGACCATCCATCGCGTCGCGCGTCATCTGCTCGCTCTGACGGAAGCACTCCTCGCCGCGCAAGCGGGCGAATTCGTCCACGCCTTCGATGGCGCTAAGGGTGGAATCGCAGTCGAAGCAGAGGAGTTTCACGTCAGACACGGTGCTGACGAAAACAGCCGACGACGACCGCGCCGAACTTTTTCCGCGTCTCAGGTTCCCGATTCCGGCCAAAGAAAAAGCCCTCCACATCGGGAGGGCTTCGGGAAAGTCGCTTCGCGCGCGCTTATTTCTTGGCGGCGCCGCGCTTGAACTTCGAGGTGAACTTCTCGACGCGGCCGGCGGTGTCGACGAGGCGCTTCTCGCCGGTGTAGGCGGGATGCGAATCCATCGTGACGTCGCGGACGATGACGAAGTAGTCCTGGCCGTCGATCTTCTCGGTGCGGGCGGACTTCATCGTGGACTTGGTGAGGAAACGCTTGCCCGTGCCGATATCGAGGAAGCAAACGTTGTTCAAAGCGGGATGGCCTTGGGCTTTCATGGCAGGAAATTCGGGTTAATCAGCCCTGGCGCGCCTTGTAGCGCGGGTCGGTCTTGTTGATGACGTAGATGCGGCCCTTGCGGCGGACGACCTGGCAGTCCGGGTGACGCGTCTTGGCGGATTTGATGGAGGAAACGACTTTCATAAAAGCGATAGAAGAAGAGAGTCGCGCGGGGGGGTGTCAAAGGAAATCTCCGGCCGGCGCCGTCTCGTTCGAAAATTCCGCAAGAACCTGCGCCTAAACACGTCACCCGGCGGGACTTTTGCCTCGAGACACGCCGCGAGGCGCTCGGGACAGGATGGCGAAATCAGCCGAAAACCCGCCGCAGCTCCTCGATCGCGCTCTCGGGCATCGGCACGAGCCGGCCCAGTGGCCGCGCGAGCAGCAGCGCCTCGGCGGTCGCCTCGAGCACTTCGAGGCGATCGAAGGCCTCGAGCAAGGTCCGCCCGACAACGAGGACACCCTCGTTGGTGATGAGCACGGCCGGCGCTCCCTCGAGGGAAACGCGACTCGCGATCTCGGCGGCATCTTCGACCAGGCGAAGGAACGGCAGCCGCAACACTTGGCGCAGCACGACCGCGCTTTCGGGAATCGTGTTGGGATTGAACGGCTCGTCGGTCAGGCAGAACGCCGAGGCGTGGATCGGCTGCGCATTGATGATGGCGCCGACCTTCGGATGCCGGGCGTAGATTTCCGCGTGCAGCCGCACCGCGCGGCTCGGCTTTTGACCGGCCGTGGCGGCGCCGTTTTCGACGCGCACCAAGCCCGGTGCTTCCAGTTCGAGACGATCGCGCCGGCGCGGCGTGATGACGAAGGCATCGCCCTGCACCCGGGCCGAAAACGCCCCCGCCGTGCTGATCAGCAGACGTTGCGCGTAGGCGCGCTGGACGTAGCGGCAGATGTCGCCGCGGAGCTGCAACTCGGTCGTGCCGGGCACATGCGGCGGAAGCGCCGCGAGTTCGGGCATCGTGTCGCGACCGAGCGCCGACGCCGGAGCGACGAGACGCGGGCCGAGGCCGTTGGCGCGCACGAGCGTTTGCGCCAGAAACTCCAGGGTTTCGAAGCGCTGAAACGCGTCCTGCAGGTCCGAACCGCCGACGACCACGCCGTGATTCTCGAGCAGCACGCACGCCGCACCGGTCGCGAACGCCGCCGCGATGTTGTCGCCGAGTTGCTGCGTGCCGGGGCAAGCATAGGGAGCGAATACAAGTTTGCCGCACACATCGAAGACGTGCGTCTGCACGCGCGTGTCGGGGAGCTCGCGACAGATCGAGAAGGCGACGAGCGCGCCGGGGTGCGCGTGCACGATCGCCTTCAGGTCCGGCCGGCGACGATAAATCTCCGCGTGAAACGGCAGCTCCGACGACGGCGGATGCAATCCCTCGGTCTTGCCATCCGGCCACACGCGCACGATGTCGCCGGCCGTCAAGTTGCCCTTGTCGACGCGCGACGGCGTGATCCAGATGCTACCGTCTTCGTCACGGATCGAGAGATTGCCTCCCGACGTGGTCGTCATGCGCAGGCGGTAGATGCGCGCCATCGTCGCTACGAGTTGTTCCCGAGGATGCAGCCAGCTGGAGTTCATAAATGAAGAGAGTCTGACGAAACGATCGGACGCGCACCACGCGCGACGGACGAGAGGGCGTTATACGCCACTGCCCTGCCCGCCGCTAGCTCGACGTCGTTTGACCGTTCGAGACTTTTCCGGCGGTGGCATCGATTCGGTCGGCGGCGAAGGTCGCGACTCAGATTCCGAGCACCTTCCGTCGATGATGCTCGTCCGAGCGTCCCGCGATGCGCGCGACCTGCTCAGGGGAAAGGAACTTCACGGCGCCGACGCTGGCGGCTCCGATGAAGATGCTCGCGGCCTTTTCAGCCATGAGCGTGGCGGCCTTGACGGCCGCGGCGGTCGGGCCGATCGCGATCAGGCCGTGGTTTTCAAGCAGGATGACTCGCGGGAGCTGCCCGACACGCGCTTGGAATGCGAGTGTCTCGTGGCGGATCGCCCGGGCGAGTTCGAGTCCCGGGTCGGTGTAAGGCACGAACACGCTCGCCGGCCCGCAGCAGACGATCTCGTCGGGGAAAAGGCGATTCGCCGCAAACGTGCGCGCGTGCGCCGAGCAAAGCAGTGCGTTGACGGCGATCGGGTGCGTGTGCCCGACGAAGTTCACGCCCGGCAGGCCAAGCAGCCACGCGTGAAACACCGCCTCGACCGACGGCTTTTTGTCCTGCGGCTGCCGCCGCGAACGCATGAGCGTCGCGTCGACCTCCGCGTCACCGGCCGCCGCGTCGTCGAGCAACGCTATCAACGGCGCGGCGGAGCAGGTCGTGACGTCCTGCTCCGTCAGCGTGGCCAGCGAGCTGCCGCTGGCCTTCACCAGAAAATCTCCGTGCTCGAGGCGGCACGAAGTGTTGCCCTCGCCGAGAATGGCGAGCTGGCGCTCGGGAGCGCCGAGTTCCCGCGAAAGATCGAGCAGCGTGGAAAGACTCACGGCTAAAATGCGGAACCGTCGGCCTTCGTGCCGCAAAGCGAAACCTCGACGCCGAGCGCGGCGGCGAGCGCGGCCTTCGTGTAGAGCGCGAGATCGGCTTCGGCCGCGGAGTTGGCGTAGGCGACCTGGATGTGATTCGCCTTGTGACGCGCCATCATGCGGTCGCGGTCGATGCCATAAGTGACGGCGTGCATGATCGGCCATTGATAAGTGGTCTCCTGCCAGCGGCGCTCGGTTTCGGCTTCGGGCAGCGTGATGACTTTCGCGCGACCGAGGTCCATCTTCAGCTTGCCCTTTTCGACGAAGAAACGGCTCCAAACGATCTCGCCGGGCTTCGCGACGCCGCGCAGCGTGCCACCGCCGAGGCGGAAATACATCGCCGGCTGACGGTGCGAGTCGCTGCCCGCCCAGCCGCCGACGTGATGCGCCGGCGGAGCGCTGCCCGAGATGAGAAACACCCAGACGTATTCCTCGGTGGTGCCCGAGCGGTCGAAGTCGCCCCAACGCAGGTCGTGCAGCGTATTCTCGACCGGCTGGCCGAGCGCCTTGTGAACGCGATAGGTCAACAGCCCGTCGAGACCCGCGCATTCGTCGACTTCGTTGAAATGCGGGATCGGCTCGCCGTCGCGGATGATGCTGCCGTCGGCACGGCGCACGGGCGGGCGGTCGGCATTGTTCAGCGTGCCCTCGACGAGGTCGGACGCGGGCAGCAGGTCCTTCAAACCCTGCTGGTATTGAATGCCGATCGTGTCGCAGCCGAACTCATCGGCGATGCGCACGGCGGCGATGTAGGTCTTGCACTGCCAAAGCACCTGCCGGCGCGTGAGGTCGGTTTCCTCGTTCGTGCCGAAGTGGAACTTCAGTCCGCGCTGCACATACCAGTCGAAGACCTCCTGCGCCTCCTGATCCGAGACCTGCGTGGCGCCGTAGTAGAGCGCGGACTGCGAGAGGCGCTCCTTGAACACGCCGGTGGGGAACAGCAGCTCGTCCGGGATGATCGCGTTGAACATCCCCATGCAGCCCTCGTCGAAGACGCCCATGATGCTCTTCTTCGTCTGGAGCTCCTTCGCGAGACCGCCCGCGACCTTGCGCGCACGGACCGGCACGCGGCAGCGCGCGAGCGAGCGCACGTGGTTGGTGCGGTGCGCGACCTTGCCGGTCTTGAGCCAACGCTCCAATCCTCCGAGAAACGCGGCGTCATCGAAGTTCTCGCTCCACAGCGTCGAGTAAGCGACGCCCGCCTTGGTGAGCGATCCATTCAAGTTGAGCATGCCGACGAGCCCCGGCCAAGTGCCCGACCAATTCGCCACCGTGAGAATCGGTCCGCGATGCGAAACGAGTCCCGGCAGCAAGTGATGCGAATACTGCCAGACGGACTCCGCGACGATCAGCGGCTTCTTCGGATCGATCCGCGCAAAAACCTCGAGGCCCTCCTTTTGCGAACCGATGAAACCGTGCTGGCGCTTCGCATCATACGGGTGCGCGCGCTCCAACTTGTAACCGAAACGCTTCAACGCCGCGGCCAGCTGCTTCTCCATCGCCGCTTGCGCGGGCCAGCATTTTTCGTTGGCGGATTGACGCAGGTCGCCGTTCGCGACGAGCAGGACGGTCTTCGAGGGGGTGTTTTTCATCGCACAGATTGGGTGATGGACATCATAGCCGGCCGGCGTGCCGCTTTGAATGGACAATCCTGACCCGCAGATGGACATTATTGACCGCATGGCTGACCGCTACCCGCCCCGCAATCCGCCGCCCTCGCCCGCGATTCTGGACCGCCTGCTCGCATCGCACGTCGCCGGATCTCGTTACATTTTTCCCGACCTCGCGCCGAAACGCGGCGTCGAGTGGACGGTGGCGTTGGCCGGCCGCGAGCGCTGCAGTCCCGACTATCTCGTCGATCGGCAAAACTATCCATTTCACGTCGTCGAACTCGTCGTGCGCGGGAGCGGCACCGTCCGCCTGGGAGACGGCCGCAAGCATCGCGTTGGCCCCGGCACGGTCTTCAGTTGCGCGAGCGATCAGGCCTGCTGGTTGAAAACCGATCCCAGCGATCCGCTCGACAAATACTTCTTCGCTCTCGCCGGCACCCGGGTTCGCGCGCGTCTCACCGCCGCGCATCTCGCTCCCGGCACCGTGCGGCACATCGCGCTCCCGGCCGAGGCGATCGCGGTGGCCGAGGATCTGATTCGGGAGGGGCAGCGCCATCACTCGCACACGACCGCGATTTGCGTGAAGCTGCTCGAACTGCTCCTGCTGCGCTTCGAAGCCGCGCCGGCGGACCGTCCGCGTCCGGACGACGACCGCGCTCGCGCAAACTTCATTCGCTGCAAGAAACTGATCGAGGAGCGCGCCGCCTCGCTGCAGACGCTCGAAGAACTCGCCGCCCTCGTTCACCTCGACCCGTCGAGCATTTGCCGCCTCTTCCGTCGCTTTCAGGGCTCAAGTCCCTACCAGGAGCTGACGCGGCGCAAGATGACGCTCGCAGCGGGAATCCTGCTCGAGGAAGGCGGCCTCGTGAAGGAGGCCGCCGCGCGCGTCGGCTTCGACGATCCCTATCATTTCTCGCGCTGTTTCAAGAGCGTGCATGGCCTCTCTCCGAACGCGTTCTCGGTGCGCTTCGGGGCGCGGCCGCGGTAAGCACGCGCCCGCGGATCGCGCAAACCGGCGCATCCGGGTTGCGAACGTCGGCGTAACGAGTGGGAACGACCCCACCCGACTCCGTCATGCGCTACACCATTCATCCGTCCAACCTTCTTGAATGGTTCGCGCTCAAAGCCGGTTCCGTGCCCCGCCCCATTCTCGACACCACGCTCCCGATCATCCAAGCGCGCGCATTGATGGCCGCAAACAGCTGTGGCGTGCTGCGGAAACTTGCGGAGCGCGACATGACCGCGCCGGAGTTGGCCACCGCCCTCGGCCTCGATCGAGAGTGCCTTACCCTGTTGCTGCGCGTGATCGCAGGATTGGACTACGTCGCGCGCATCGGCTCCAAGTGGGCTTTGACCACGCATGGCCGGCGCTACTTTGGTCCCGCCGCGCCCGAAAGCTACGAAGCGTTCGTCGAATACGGCGCGGCGCAGTGGAGATTCGTCGAAGACCTGGAGGACGTTTTGCGCTCCGGGAAAGGCATCGACTTTCACGCTCAGCAAACGCCCGCGGAATGGCAGGCCTATCAGCGAAGCATGCTGGAAAACGCCAAGGCGTTCGGATGGTTCGTGGCGCAGCATACTCCGGTTCCGAGTGGCGCTCTGTCCTGCCTCGATCTGGCCGGCTCTCATGGCTACGTCGGCGGTTTGCTCTGCGAACGGCGACGGGGCCGCCTCGCTGCGTCGATCGCGCCTTCTTGAGGAAACCGCCAACCGGCGGAGTTCGGCTCCATGCGGGATACCTACATCACCCCATATTCCGCGCTGCCAGCCGGGCGTATGCTGCAGCCCAAAACTTATGAAAACCAGAAATCTCTCCCTGCTGCTGGCGGTCGTCGCCACGCCTCTCGCGCTGCTCGCCTCCTCCTCCACCGATCGCAAGATCGAGGACGCGGCGAAATCTTCCTACAACTACCGCACGGTCCTCGAGGATCACGTCAAGGTGAAGGCCAACGACGGCGTCGTCACCCTCACCGGCACGGTGCAGGATCAGGACGACAAGGCCCTCGCGGCGGACACCGTCGAAAATCTTCCCGGAGTCGTGCGCATCAACAACGAGATCAAAGTCGAGTCGGCCTACGCGGAACATTCCGACGCCTGGATGGCGTTCAAGATCCGCAGCCGCCTGCTCGTGAAGGCCAACGTCAGCGCGACCTCCACCACCGTCGACGTCAAGGACGGCATGGTCATTCTCAGCGGCACCGCTGACAACCAAGCGCAAAAGGAACTCACCGAAGTCTACGCCCGCGAGATCGATTGGGTGAAGTCGGTGCAAAACGACATCGTGGTGAAAGACAATCCTGCGACGGCGATGACGATGGGCGAGAAAATCGACGACGCCTCGATCACCAGCCAGGTCAAATACGCGCTCCTCAGCCACAAATCCACGAGCGCCCTGAAAACCAGGGTCACAACGAATGACTCCACCGTCGTCATTACCGGCGTCGCTTCTTCCGAAGCCGAAAAGTCACTCGTGACCAAACTCGCCAAGGACGTTCGCGGCGTGATGAGCGTCACGAACAATATGACGGTCAAGAGCTGAACGAGATTCTCCTCCTCCCCTCGAGCCGCGCTCGCGCGGCCAAGATTCCCGCTGCGAGCTCGTGCTCGCCGCGGGAATTCGCGTTTTCGACGCCCTGATCGCTCCTCCCCAATCGCACGTCCGATGAAACGTCCGTTTCCTCCCGCTCCACGGACTAGGCGCAACGACGCCCTCATCGTCGAGCTGCTGGCGCGGAACGACGAATTGCTCAGCCAGCTGCATGGCGAGCGACGGGCGAGCACCTCAGGCGTCAGTGGTTTCTTGCGGGCCCTGATCGGCCAGCACGTCAAACTTGCCCGGCTGCTCCGGGTCCAAATCAACCTATCGAATTTGAACGCCCCCGCGCCCCGACGCTGACGGACACCGCTTCCATCACCCGGCCTAACGCTCGCGCGCGAATCTGCGCCCACTCCGATCGTCAACCGCGCTTCACTTCCGCGGAGTTGGTCGCACCGCTTCGCCCCCGCACGCCGGGTCGGTAGCTCAATACCCCATGCCGCGAGCTTCGCGTCTCCGGTAGAGTTGGAAGGAACTCATGGTCCTGTTCCGCCCTCCATCCTCCCTTCCTGTCCCGACCCGACCGAACAGCGGAGTGATTTTGACTCCCTCCTCGCTCCACGATGCGGAACTGGTGCGCCGCTTCCAAGCGGGCGACGAGAGCGCGTTCGGCGAGATCGCCGCCCGGCATCGCGATCGCCTGCTCGCGATCGCCCAGCGCTACCTCGGCAACCGCGCGGATGCCGAGGAGATCGCGCAGGACACCCTTCTCCACGCCTATCGCGGCCTCGCCTCGTTTCGCGGCGAATCCTCGCTCGCCTCCTGGTTGCACCGCATCGCGTCGAACCTTTCGTGCAACCGCTACTGGTATTTCCACCGCCGCCGCCGGCACGTCACGCAAGCACTCGACAGCCGCCTCGGCCCCGGTGGCACCTCCTGCATCGCCGACTTCATCGCCAGCGAGGCCCCCGATCCCGCACGCATGTCGATTCATCGGGAGTTCCTCGCGGAAGTCACCGCCTCCATGCAACGGCTGAGCCCGCTGCAGCGCGAGATACTCTCCCGCCGCAATCTCAGCGGACATTCCTATGCGCGGATCGCCCGCGAATTTGGCATCTGCATCGGCACGGTGAAGAGCAGGCTCGCGCGCGCGCGCGGAAGCGTGCGCAAACTCCTCGCGGAAAAATACGCGGCGCCCGAAGTCGGCGCGCCGAACGCCGCGCAATGGTTCGAGCCGCATCGGCTCACCCACTCCCCGTCGGACGCCGCGCGCTGATTCGCGACGCTTCGGCGCACGCCGCCGGGACCGACCTGGCATCGCGCGGTGCAGCCTACGATACGCGGACGGTCACCGCGTGCTCCTTGCCGTCGTCGACGAGTTCGATGACGGCTCCCGCCACCGCTCGTCCATCGAGCACGAGCGCTGCTCCGGTCTCCGCCGGCAGCCGCGTGAATGAAAGACGATACACCGTTTCGCGGTGCCGGTAGTCGATCTTGCAGCCCGTCCACGCCGCCGGCAGCCGCGGTGTCAGACGCAGTTGATTTCCTTCGCGCGTCACGCCCAGCAAGGTTTCGAGGAGCAAGCGATACATCCAGCCCGCCGAACCGGTATACCACGTCCAGCCGCCCCGGCCCACGTGCGGAGCCGCGCCATAGACATCCGCCGCCACGACGTAGGGCTCGACGCGATAGGTCGCGATCCGAGCCGCGGAGTCGCCATGTCGCACCGGATTGAGCAGGTGAAAAACTTCCCACGCGCGTTCCGTCTCGCCGGCGAGCGCAAAAGCCATCGCGGTCCAGACGGCCGCATGGGTGTATTGGCCGCCATTCTCCCGCACGCCCGGCGGATAGCCCTTGATGTAGCCGGGGTTCAGCCGGGACTGGTCAAAGGGCGGAGTGAAGAGCCGCACCAAGCCCGCCTCCCGATCCACCAACCGCGCCTCCACCGCCCGGAGCGCCTGTCTCGCGCGCCCGGGATCGCCGGCTCCGCTGATGACCGACCAACTCTGCGGCAGCGCATCGATCTGGCACTCCTCATTGGCCGCCGCCCCGAGTGGCGTGCCGTCGTCGAACCACGCCCGCAGATACCAGCGTCCATCCCACGCATGGGCATCGACCTGCCTCTTCAACCCTTCCGCCTCCGCCTCGCAGCGGTCCGCGAGAGCCGTCTCGCCGCGACTGCGCGCGAGCGGCGCGAAACGCGTCAGCACGTCGTGGAGAAAAAACGCCAGCCACACGCTTTCGCCGCGGCCGTCGTGGCCGACGAGGTTCATGCCGTCGTTCCAGTCGCCGCCGCCCATCAGCGGCAGCCCATGCGCCCCGAAATTCCCCGCACGTTCGAGCGCGCGCACGCAATGCCCGTAGAGCGTCGCGGCCTCGTCGGAGCGATGCGGCGCTTCGTAAGTGGACTCCTCCTCGGGTCGTGGCGCCCTCGCCTCCAGAAACGGAATCGCCTCGTCCAACACGCCCGTGTCGCCGGTGGCAGCGACGTAACGGCAGGTCGCGTCAACCAGCCAAAGGTAGTCGTCCGAGATGTGCGTGCGCACGCCCCTCCCGCCGGGCGGATGCCACCAGTGCTGCACGTCACCGTCGCGGAATTGCCGGCCGGCCGCGCGCAGCAGATGCTCGCGCACCAACGCTGGCTCGGCGTGCAAAAGCGCCATCGCATCCTGCAACTGATCGCGAAAACCGAAGGCGCCCCCGGACTGGTAGAACCCCGTGCGCGCCCACATCCGGCAGGCGAGCGTCTGGTAGAGGAGCCAGCCGTTGACCATCACGTTCACCGCGGGATCGGGCGTCTCGACGTGCACCGCACCGAGCGTGCGGCGCCAGTATTCCTGTCCGCGCTCGAACGCCGTCCGCGCAGCGTCGGTCTGGCGGAAGCGCTGGATGAGGCCGCGTGCGTCCGCGAGATTCCGTCCGGCACCGAGCCGGAAAGTCGTTTCGTGCTCCTGCCCGGGCTCGAGGTCGAACACCACCTGCATGGCCCCGCAGGGATCCAGCCCGACGCCCACCTTGCCGGAGAGGCGCGCGCGCTGCAGCGCCGCGGGGCGAGCCACGCTACCGTGGCGGCCAAGGAATTCCCGGCGGTCGCCCGTGAACGTGCGGATCGGATCGCTCACATCGAGGAACACGACGCGATCGGCGAATTCCGGGCTGTAGCCGTTGCGCGCGAGCAGCGCCCCGGTCTTCACCTCCAACTCCGTCTGCACATGCAGCAGCGTCTTCGACCGGAGTTCGCCGAGGACCCACTCCCAATAACCCGTCACCGACAGGCGGCGTGGACGCTCCGACACGTTGCGCAGCTTGAACGTCATGAATTTCACCGGCGCATCGGTCGCCACATGGATCGTCAGCTCAGCGGCTTCGTCAACAGCGCCGCGCAGAAGGACGCCGCCGGTCGTGACGCGGCCGCCGTCGCGGGCGTCATGCAGGTGCGCAACAATCTGATCGTGAAGTGAGATTTCGCCCGCGCTCCTGCGCACCGGATTCGGCGCGGACCACGCGCCCGACTCCGTGGTGCGAGGAGCGCGCGGCTCGATTTCCATCCCGGAGCGGGTCGCGCGCGGCGGAGGCAATCTCCGCCGTTCCCGCGTTTTGCCGCTCGCGCAACGACACCGTCAGCAAAGTCAGATCCATTCGCAGGACTCTCAATTTATGTTCCGACATCTCACCCAACTTTACGGCGCCAAACTCGGCGCCTCCGACGGCGACATCGGCCACGTGAAGGATTTCTATTTCGACGACCAATCCTGGATCGTGCGCTACCTCGTGGTCGACACGGGTTCGTGGCTCACCGGCCGTCTCGTGTTGCTCTCGCCTCACGCCTTCGCGCCGGAAGCCCTTGGCAACGCCGTCGCCCACGACCGCAGCCTCGCGGTCAATCTGACGCGAAAACAGATCGAAGGCAGTCCAGCCATCGACACACACCGCCCCGTCTCCCGCCAGTTCGAGGCCGACTACTACCGCCACTACGGCTGGCCAACCTACTGGGCGGACGGAGGCATGTGGGGTGCGGCCGACTTTCCGACCACCGAAACCGGCACCGCTCCGGCCGGCCCGCTTCATCACGGACACAACCAGCGTGACGACGTTCACCTCCGCAGCACGAAGGCCGTGACCGGTTACCATCTCCAGGCGACGGACGGAGAAGTCGGCTCCGTGCGCGACTTCCTGTTCGACGGCAAGATCTGGACCATCCGCGAGCTGATCATCGACACCGGCCACTGGTATGCCCGCCGGGAGCTTCGCCTGCACGTCTCCAAGGTCGCGCGCGTCAGCTACGAGGAAGCCAGAGTGTTCGTGAACCTGCCCCGCTCCGAACTCCACGCCCCTGCGTCAAACGGCGAGGCCAAAGCCCGCACGATCCGTCACTCGGGCACGCAAACCCGGGATTGAACTCACCAGCGCTCCACCATGGCCACTCTCATCGTCATTTATCACTCCCTCTCCGGCCACACGAAGCTCCAGGCAGAAGCCGTGCTCCGCGGCGCGCTGAGTGCGCCGGATTGCGTCGCCACACTCTACACGGCTGAGGAAGCGGCCGCCCACCTCGACGCACTCGACGCCGCCGACGCCATCATCTTCGGCTGCCCGACCTACATGGGCAGCATGTCCGCCGGCATGAAGACCTTCATCGAGGTCGCCGCGAAAAAATGGTTCACGCTCGCGTGGAAGGACAAGATCGCCGGCGCGTTCACCAACTCCTCGTCGTTCTCCGGCGACAAGCTCAACACCCTCGTCGGCCTGCTGCTCAATGCCATGCAGCATGGCATGATCTTCGTCGGCCTCGGCCTGATGCCGTCGGCCAACGAGCCCAAGGCCATGAACCAACTCGCCGGCCCGGGCACCGACGCGCAGAACCGCGTCGGCTCCTACGTCGGGCCCATGGCGACCAGCTTCCAAGTCGCGCCGCCGGCCGCGCCCAGTCGCGGAGACCTCGACACCGCCGAAATCTACGGGCGGCGCGTCGCAGTCATCACCGCCCAATTCGTCCGTGGTCGCACGGCATAACCCGCCCGCTCTCCTCCGTCGTTCTCCATGAAATCCTCCCGCATCCCTCCGTCCACCCCACCGCCTCTCTCGCCGGAAGAAAAAGCCGCCGCCCTCGCACCCGCCGTGAGCGAGGAGAGTCGACCGCTCCCTGCCGCGTCGCCCGCCCGCGAAGTCGACCGGCAGGACGCCCTGCTCGAATCCTTCTCCGAAGCGAAACGCTGGGATCCCGTGCCCGGATCGAGCGGACACCAAGTCCCCGAGGCGCCCAGCGAGGATGAAGATGAGGAAGGTCGCAGCGAAACCGAACAGCGCGTGGACGACGGCATGACCGCCGCCGCACGCGATACAGTCCGGCAATCCGCCCGCGACGTCGCACAGGAAGATCGCCGCGAGCAAAACACTCCGTAAGCCACGACGCCGCGCGCGACTGACGTTTCATCCTCGATCGCACGGTGGGGCAACGCCCCATGGCCGCTCCCGCGCTTCGCGGGCAGCACGCGGTAGGGCAACGCCCCATAGGCGCGCCTGCCCTTCGCGAGTATCGTTCCTCCTTCGCCTATGAAAACAAACTACCTGTCCACTTTGCTTCTTCTCAGCGCCAGTCCGCTCGCGCTTTTCGCCTCCACTGAAACCGATCGCAAGATCGAGGAAGCCGCCAGGGCTTCCTACAATTACCGCACGGTCCTCGAGAACCACGTGCAGGTGAAAGCCGTCGACGGCATCGTCACGCTCACCGGCACCGTCCAGGACAAGGACGACAAAGCTCTCGCCGCCGACACCGTCGAAAATCTTCCCGGCGTCAAAGCCGTGAACAACGAGATCACGATCGACGCGACGTATCCCGAACACTCGGACGGCTGGATCGCCTTCAAGATCCGGAGCACCCTGCTCGTGAAGAGCAACGTCAGCGCCGCCAACACCACCGTCACCGTGCAGGACGGTGTCGTCACCCTCAACGGCACGGCGGACAACCTCGCCCAGAAGGAACTCACTGAGGTCTACGCCAAGGAAATCGACTGGGTGAAATCCGTGAAGAACAACCTCGTCGTCACCGACAAACCCGCGCCCGCCTCCACCCTCGGCGAGAAGATCGACGACGCCTCGATCACCAGTCAGGTGAAGTTCGCCCTCCTCAGCCACAAGTCGACGAGCGCACTCAAGACCAAGGTGACCACCAACGACGGTGCCGTCGTCATCACCGGCGAAGCGTCGTCGGACGCCGAGAAATCTCTCGTCACCAAACTCGCGAAAGACATCCGCGGCGTGAAGGCCGTCAGCAACAACATGTCGGTGAAGAGCTGAACGCTCTCCCCGCCCCCGCGTCCGGCGCCGCCACTCGCGCGATGGCGCCGGACTTCGTGTCTCCGTCCGCCCGCTCCACCTTTTCCCTCCATCGCTCCCATGAAATCTCTCCTCGGACTCGCCGAACCTGCCCGCCTCGAAGTCGGCCGCCTCCTCAATCTTCTGCTCGCCGACGAAACGATGCTCTACATCACCACCCGTGACTACCACTGGAACGTCACCGGCCCGTGTTTCGCCAGCCTGCACCAGCAATTCGAAACCCAGTATGAGCAGATTGCCGACTGGATCGACCAGATCGCCGAGCGCGCCCGCGCCCTCGACGTCGGCGCCTGCGGCAACTGGGCCGAGCTGACCGACGCCGCGCGTTGCTCCGCCACCGCGGGAATCGAGTTGTCCGCCGAGGAGATGATCACGGCACTGCTCGCCCTCCACGAATCCCTGATCGCCCAGCTCCGGACCGACAGCGACGCCTGCACCACGCAGCACCATGATGCCGGCACCGCGGACTTCCTCACCGGCTTGATGGAAAAACACGAGAAGACCGCCTGGATGCTGCGCGCACAGCTCGAAGGCGCGGAGCCAGAGGCCACCGCTCGTCCCAAGCGCAAACTCCAATCCACCGCCTCATGAACAAGCCCTTCTCCGCCGCGCTGCTGGTTATCGGCTGCATTCTCCTCATCTACGGCCTGAGTTCCGCCGACTCCCTCGGCTCGCAATTCTCGCGCTTCTTCACCGGCGCCCCCACCGACAAGACCATCTGGCTGTTGATCGCCGGAGCGGCCGCCGCCGTCGTCGGTCTGGTCGGGCTCTTCCGCGGCAGCCGACTACCATGAGCCTTCCTCCTCTCCTCAGCTACGCGGTCAGTTTCCTGATCATCGCACTGATCGCCGGCGTGCTCGGCTTCGGCGTCGTCGCCGGCACCGCCGCCACGATCGCCAAGGTCATCTTCCTCGTGTTCCTCGCCCTCTTCATCATGTCGCTGTTCCGCGCGCGGAACCCCTGACCCACACCCGCCATTTCCCATGAAAACCCAACCCGAATCCACGACTCAGTCACCTGAGCAACTCCTCAACGATCTCCGCGCCCTGGTGGTCGAGACCGAAAAAATGCTCGCTGGCTCACTCACCGAGCAAGCGGGCGACGCCGTCGGTGCGCTGCGCGCCCGCTACGACGCCGCCCAGGAGCGCCTCGGCGAACTCTATGCCGGCGCCAAGACCCGCCTCGCCGCCGGCGCCAAATGCACCGACGAAGCGATCCGCTCGCATCCTTACGAATCCATCGCGATCGCCGCCGGCGTCGGCCTGCTGCTCGGCGTGTTGCTCGGCCGCCGCGGCCACTAACCTCCGGAGCATCGCTGCGATGGCCTCCGACCCGCCGGCTTCGGCCGGTTTTATCGATTCACTCCGCGCGCTCGGCGATGGTCTCGTCGCCGGCGCGTTGGAGCGGCTCGAGCTGTTTGCCGTCGAACTTCACGAGGAAAAACTCCGTCTCATCCAGACGTTCATCTGGATTTGCGCCGCCGCCTTCGCCGGGATGATGGCAATCGCTTTCGCCAGTCTCACTCTGGTTTACGTCTGCCCCGAGAGCGCCCGGTCGTCTGTCCTCGCCGGACTGACGGTCTTCTACGTCGCCGTCTGCGCGACGATCATTCTCCTCCTGCGTCGTTTTCTCCTCCGCCAACCGCGCCCCTTCGCCGCAACGCGGCAGGAAATCGGCGTCGACCGCGCATGTATCCGCAACAGGAACTAGACCGCCTCGCCGCGCACAAGGTCGCGCTGCGTCTCAAAATCGCCCGGCGCCGCGACTCCATCGCGCGCGCCACGCGCGGCGTGACCCGGCCGCTCGCGTGGATCGATCGGATGCTGCACTGGTGGCGCCAGACGCCGCCGCTGCTCCGGATCGCCTTCGTGCCTTTGGCCGGGGCGTTGGGTCGCGTGCTGCTCCCGCGTCATCGCACGCTCGGCCGCCTGCTCCGCTGGGGCCCGGCCGTGCTGTCCGGGCTGCGACATTTCCTCCGGCCCAGCGACCGCGCGGCGTGAACCTCCGCGGTCGCGCCGCACGCGCTGGACCATGATGACGCTGCTTCTCATCGGTTACTTCGCGACTTGGGGCTTCATTCCCCACTTGCTGCTGCGCCAGAAGCGTCCAGCGGCCACGCTGGCCTGGTTGTGGGCCATCCTTTTCATCCCGTTCCTCGGAGCCTTCGCGTATTTCGCCATCGGCACGGATCGCTTGCATCGCCATCGGCTCAAGCGCCGGAGTTTCTTCTCCGCCCGCGCAACGCGCCAGGCTGCGCCGGCCAGCGCCACCGACGAAGCCACCGCCGCGCTACTGCAGACCCTGCCGCGCCGGGATCGGCAATTCCTCCAACTGTTGTCGCGAATCAATCAGCTGCCCGCCAGCTCCACCACCAGCCTGCGACTGCTGTGCGACGCCGCGGAATTTTATCCGGCACTAGAGCAACGAATCCGCGAAGCCCGGCACCACATCCACCTTGAGTTCTACATCTGGGAGGCGGATGAGACCGGCGAACGCTTTCTGCGCTTGCTGGCGGAAGCCGCCCGACGCGGCGTGATCGTGCGCCTGCTCCTCGATGGCGTCGGATCGCACGGCCTGCCGCAGGAGCAGCTCGCGGACTACGAGGACGCCGGAGGGAATTTCTCGTGGTTCCAAAGTCTCGCACCCCTGCGCATGCGTTTTTTCATGAACCTGCGCAATCACCGCAAACTGCAGATCATCGACGGTCGCATCGCCTTCGTCGGCGGCATGAACATCGGTCGAGAACACGAGGCCGTCGATCCGGTGCTGGGGAGCTGGCGCGACGTGCAGGTGGAAGCGTGCGGCGCCATCGTCGGCGAATTGCAGGAGGTGTTCGCCGACGACTGGTTCTTCGCCACCGGGGAGAAAATCTCCGAGGACTGCTACTACGCTCCGGCGTCCGAACCGCCGCGCGATGCAGCGCACATCGTCCTCGGCGGCCCTGACCGGCGCAACGAGCCGATCAACCGCTCCATCGTCAGTCTGCTCAACGAAGCAGGCGAACGAGTGTGGATCGCGACCGGCTATTTCGTGCCCGATGGAATTGTGCTTTCCGCCCTCGAACTGGCAGCCAGTCGCGGCGTCGACGTGCGACTTCTCATCTCGGGCCGGTCGGACCATCCCTGGCTCGTGACCGTCGGTCGCTCGTCCTACGAGCAACTGCTCGCCGCCGGCGTGCGCATCTTCGAATACTCCGCAGGCATCCATCACGCCAAGCTCGCGCTGGTCGATGAGCGCTGGGCAATGGTCGGCTCGGCCAATCTCGACTACCGATCGATGCGGCTGAACTTTGAACTCAACCTCCTCGTGCACTCGCACGAGCGCAATGCGGAGCTGGCTGGCATCTTCGAGCGCGACTTTCGCCTCAGTCGGGAAATCGACCCCGCGGCGTTCTCGCGCCGTCCGTTCCGGCAGCGCCTTGCCGAAGCGGCGCTCCGCCCCTTTTCACCCGTGTTGTGAAACGCGCCGCCGGCTTCGCGGCGCCGCACCGCGACCACGAGCCAGCTGCATGCTCGCTCACGTGCGGGTGGCGCGCACGACCGCGGCATCACCGGACAGGCCGACCCGATCTCCGCCGGGCAATTGTCGGCGCGGCAGCCGTCTCCGCCAACCATTGCCGGACCCGCGCCTCGATCTGCCGCGCGGTCATCTTGTCCGCGCTCTCGAAGCTGACGGTGCGTGGATCGTGTTTCAGGAGAGCGAGCCGCGTCCGCAATTCGCCCTTGGCCTCGCCGGGACCGAAAATCAGGACGGCTTGCGCGCCGCGAATGCACGCGATGACGGCGTCGTAGTAGACGTTGAGCTGGCTCGTGAGGCGTCGCTCGCGGCTGTCGTCCGCCGGCACCAACTGCGGCTCAAAGCGAGTGGTCGAGCGAAGACCGCTCAACCGTCCCGGCTGTTTGTCGACGTGCGAAAGCACCAGAGTCGTGCTCGTCCCGATGTCCGCCACAAAGACTATCGCGGCTCTCCGCCGATCGATCCAGACGCCGACGCCGATCTTGGAGCCGACTTCCACGGGGGAAGTCGTTCGTGGATTCCGCCGTCGAAGTGAGGCCGGAGCGGCTGCGCGCAGCGGCTTCCGGGAAGCAGGTAGCGTTGTCATGTTGTGCCTTGGTTGATGGTGGTTTCTCCCACGTCGCGAGATCGTTCACCCAACGAATCCCTCTTGGATAACCATACACCGTTCCCTCGCGAACGCGACTGCCGTGCATCGCAGGTCGGAGCTGCAACCAATCCCCTGCGCGATCGCTGAAATAAAATCGGCTCAAGCTGTTCGCCGGGCAACCGGATGTCCGAGCCGGGTGCGCAGTCTTCGTGTTTTGCGCGGAACTGAATTGAGTTGGATCGTGAAACCCCCTGCGTCCGCCGTGTCAGTCGTCACGCCTTTGAAATCCAGCGAGGGCGTGAAAACGAGAAAGCCAACCTCGCTGCGTCCTCCGGCCCGGCTCCTGCGGGCGACTCGGATCTCGATGGACCGGCCGCGCGACCTCTGCCCCTGATCCAATGAAAACCACCGCCAAATCAGGATTGAGCTTCACCGCGCCGGGCGCTCGCTCGCGTCCCACCGCTGGCTTTGCGAGCCTGATCGAAGCCGAGCGCGACCTGCAGAATTTCATCCGGGATTGCATTTCACTCCTGAAGGGAAGCGACGCCTCTGCCCTCACGAACATTCTGAGGCGCCAGGAAGACCGAAGCGGATCGGTCGTTACTCTGCTGGAAAGACGCTGCCTGCTGTTCCCCCATCCGCTGCGCTTCCTCACGCTCTTCTTCAGCGCTCCGTCATCGGCGGCAGTTTCACCGCACCCCACCACCAAGCCCGAGGGAATGCTGACTCAATTGCGGACGTTCCACGAGGCACTCGCCCGGCGGATCGATGCGCTCCTGCCCAAAACGGCGACCAACTTTCACGCCCGGATGCATCTGGAGGAAGCCTCTCAGGCTCATCGTGAGATGGCCCAAAATCTCATCGCTGCGTCCATGACGCGTGAAGTAGCCCATGGACCGAAGCCCGCGCTACCGACACCTGCTTTGGCGCGCTGGGAGAGCGAAGGCGGCGCACTGCGCGCCGACTCTCTCTCCGTCAGACCATGAATCGTCCCGCGTTCTTGGTCCGGTGTGCGCCCCGCGCGCGAAAAGCTTCGAGTGAAGCCATACCCAGCCATCACTGGTTGCCGGGCGGACAAACAACAAGCCCCGGAAACCATTGGTTTGCCGGGGCTTGAAAGTGGCGCAGCCGTAGGGAGTCGAACCCCAAACCTTCTGATCCGTAGTCAGATGCTCTATCCAATTGAGCTACGGCTGCGTAACAGAGCGGCGAACTAAGCGAACTTCGCCACCGGGCGGCAAGCAGAATTTTTCTGAGAACCTCACGGCGCGATCCGCCAGTCGAGCAACTCGATCTGCAGCTGCTTGCGGCCGGCGTAGAAATTCCAGTTCAGCTGCACCGCGAGTTCGAGCGGCTGGCCGACGGGCGGCAGTTTCTCCGCCAGTTTCCACGCCACGCCGCTGAGGCGCCGACCGCGCGTGTCCTCGGCGGTGAACCGGAAATGCTGCTCCTTGAAAACCTCCGGCCGCGTGCGCAGGCGCAAGCCCCGCACGCCGAAAATCGGCTCCGGATTGCCTTGGCCGAACGGATGCAGCTGGTCGAGTTCGTCCATGAGCCGCTCGGTGACCTGCTGCCCGTCGAGCCAACCGGCGAGTTCGATCACGGGCTCGCACGCGTCGAGGCCGCGGCGCTCGCGGATGACGGCGTTGAACTGCGTGCGAAATTCCTCGAGGCGCGTCTTGCGCAACGAAACGCCGACCGCCATCGGATGACCGCCCCAGCTTTCGAGGTGCGACTGGCAGCCGCTGAGCAACTCCACGAGATTCACGCCGGTCACGCCGCGACCGGAGCCCTTGGCGAGATCGCCTTCGTTGCCGAGCACGATGGCGGGACGGTTGAACTTGCGCGAAATCCGCCCGGCCACGATGCCGACCACGCCGGGGTGCCAGCCTTCGTCGAAGAGCACGAAGCCGCACGCATCGGCGAACTGCTTCTCCACGTAAGCCTCCGCCTGTTCGGTGATGAGTCGCTCGATTTCCTGCCGCTCCTTGTTGAGATCGTCGAGTTGCTTCGCGATGTCGCGACAGAAGACCGGATCGCCGCTGAGCAACAAATCCACGGAGAGCGACGCGTCGGCGAGGCGTCCACTGGCGTTGATGCGCGGCCCGAGGCGGAAGGAAATGTCGACGGGCGTGAGACCGTTTTCAGGCTTCAGGCCCGCCACGGACATCAGCGCGCACAAGCCCGGACGCTGCGTGCCCGCGAGCACCTGCAGGCCGTGCTTGGCGAAAATGCGGTTCTCGCCCGCGAGCGGGACGAGGTCGGCGATCGTGCCCATCGCGACGAGGTCGAGGTAGTCGCGCAGGCGGATTTCCATCACACCGGGATAGTTTTGCGCGCGCAGGCTCTTGAGCAGGCCGTGCAGGAGCTTGAAGACGAGGCCGACCGTGCAGCAGTGCCGCCACGCGTGGTCGCCTTCGGCGGCGTGCACGTGCGGGTTGATCAGCAGGGCGTCGAACGTCGGCGTTTCCTTCGAGCGGTGGTGGTCGACGACGATCACGTCCACGCCGAGCGTGCGCAGGTGCGTGACCTCTTCGTGCGAGTTCGTGCCGCAATCGAGGGCGATGAACAGGTCGGGCTTGGCCGTCTCGAGCGCGCGGTCGATCGCGTTACGCGTCAGGCCGTAGCCTTCCTCCAAGCGGCGCGGCACGACGTAGCGCGGTTGGAGGCCGAGGCGACGCAGGACGTCGACGAGCAGGGCGGTGCTGCTCACGCCATCGACGTCGTAATCGCCCAGCACCATCACGTTTTCGCGCCGCTCGATCGCCCGGATGATGCGCGCCACCGAAGCGTCGAGATTGGCGACGAGGAAAGGATCGGCGAGCGTCGCCAGCGCGGGTTGCAGGAAGCGCGTCGCTGGCTCCGGCTCGAGGTGGCCGACGCGCACCAGCAATTCAGCCACGATCTCGCTCGTGCCGAGTTGGCGCGCGAGGGCTGCCACGCTTTCCGCGTGGACCGGCGTATAATTCCAGCGCATGGCCTGATGGGCGCACGCCACCTCGGCCGACTCCGCGCTTGCGGGAACCAGCTGAGGCGGACGCGTTGCGCCCGGTCAGCTTATTCCGAAGCGCGGGAGGAGCCGGCCCACTCGTATTTGGGCGCGATGTCGTGGTGAGCCTCGACGTGTTTGCGGTCACCCTTGTGCCACCAGTAGAAGACCTGGGCGGCGATGAAGATGGCCGAGAACGTCGACGTGACGATACCGACGAGGAAGGTGAAGGCGATGTCGTGCAACTGGCCGCCGCCGAAGATCCACAGCGACAGGGCCGCGAGGAACGTGGTCGTCGCCGTCATGATCGTGCGGGCGAAGACCTTCGTGATGGCGTGATTGATGATGTCGCGGAGATTGCCGGTTGGGTTGAGCTTCAGCTCTTCGCGGATACGGTCGAAGACGACGACCGTTTCGTTGATCGAGTAACCCGCGACGCACAGGATCGCCGCCACCATGGGCGCGGAGAACTTGTGGCCGAAGAGCACGAAGATGCCGATATTCATCAGGATGTCGTGCAGCGTCGACGCCATGGCGCCGATGCCGAAGCCGAATTCGAAGCGGAAGGCGATGTAGAGCAGGATGACCACCATCGAAACGCCGACCGAGAGGATGGCGTTCCACTTGATCTCCTTGCCGATGGTCGCACCGATCTGGCTGCCGCCCGCTTTCACGAGGCCGGCGGCCGGGTAGGCCTTTTGCAGGGAGGAAAGAAGCTGGTCGGACTTGCCGTAGGCCGTCTCGAACTTGAGCTGCTCCCGGCCGCTGCCAAGGTCACTGGCGTAGGTGATGTTCACCTCGCCCACCCCGCTCTGCTCGGCGACTTTGCGGATCGCGGCGGTGTCGATCTTGGTGGTGAAGTTGGCGGTGATCTGGTCACCACCGGCGAAGTCGATACCGTAGATGCGGTCGCCTTGATAGACCACGTAGGCGAGGCTGACGACCACGAGTGCAACGGAGCCAATCGCGGCGGGCTTGCCGTATTTGACGAAGTCGACCTTCAGGTCGCCCAGCATGCGGCGCATGGTGATCTTCTGGAGGCCCGCATCGACGAGCATCTCCATAAGCATGTGGCCGGTGATCAGCACCGAGAACAGCGTCGAGATGACACCGATGAGCAGCGTGAAGCCGAAGCCCTTGATCGGGCCCGTGCCGAGCCAGATCATGATCGCGCAGATGATCAGCTGGACGAAGTGCGCATCGAGAATGGTCGTGAGCGCCTTTTCGAAGCCGGCTTGGTTGGAGTTGTTCAGCGACTTGCCGACGGACAACTCCTCGCGCATGCGCTCGAAGATCAGGATGTTCGCGTCGACCGCCATGCCGATGGTCAGCACGATGCCGGCGAGGCCGGGCATCGTCATGGTGGCGCCGAGCGCGGCCATGGTGCCAAGGATGATGACGATGTTGACCGCGAGCGAAGCCACGGCGACGAAGCCGCCGGTGGCGTAGAAGGTGACCATGAACGCGCAGACGGCGACGGTGCCGATGAACGCGGCGCGCACACCGCTATCGACGGCGTCTTTGGCGAGCGACGGTCCGACTTCGTTCTGCTCCTTGACGACGAGCGGAACGTCGAGCGGGTTGTTCAACACGGCGGCGAGGTCCTGGGCCTCACGCTGGGTGAAGGAGCCGGAGATTTCCGCGCTGTCGCTGTTGATCTGCTCGCGAACGGTCGGCGCGGAGTAGAGCTTGCCGTCGAGGACGATCGCGAGGCGACCGAGGCGGCCGGCGCGCTGGCCTTCGTCGGCGATGGTCTTGGTGACTTGAGCGAACTGCTCTTTGCCTTCTTTGGTGAAGCGAAGGATGATCTTGAAGCGACCGAACTCATCCATGACCGGATAGGAATCGGCAACGCCGGCACCGGTCATTTCGGGAATGCGCTTGATGAAAAGTTCCTCGACGGCGGTCTCGCCGCTGCGGCCTTCATTCTCGAGCGCCATCAGCTCGTAGCCAGGGGGAACTTCCTGCGGAGGCGCGGCGTAGGTGTGCACCAGGCGGAAATCGAGGCGCGCCGGCTTCTTCAGGCTGTTCATCACCTCGGGGTTGTCCTTCGTGCTGATGCCCGCGAGCTGGACTTCGATGCGGGTGTCGCCGACGGCGCGAATGATCGGCTCGGACACGCCGAGGCTGTTCACGCGGGCGCCGATGATCTCCATCGCCTTGTCGAGCTTCTCCCGGCGGGTGTTCTCGTTGGATTTGGCGGCGACCTGTTCGTCGACTTCGAGCGTGAAGGCGACACCGCCCTTGAGGTCGAGACCGAGCTGGAGGCGGCCCTTGGAGCGCTTCAGCAGTTCGTCGAGGACGAGGTTGTTGCGCTTGTCCACGTTCTTGAGATTCTCCTCGAGGCGGAGCTGCGGGAAGAACTGCGACAGATCGATCTTTTCCTCGCGGGCGATCTGCTTGAGCGCGACGAAGGTGCTGATCTCCTGGCCGCGGGTCTTGGCGTCGGCGATCCGGGCCTCAACCTTGGCCAGCAATTTGCCGAATTCCGCCTGCCGGGCTTCGGCTTCGTTACGGACATAGGGGCCGAAGTCGCGGTCCTTCAGCGGGAGCATTGAAGACACTGCCCAAGCCACGATGGCGGCGGACAGGATCAGTTTCCAGAGATGACGACTGAGCATGGGTGGTTGTTGTTAAAGGGTAGAATCTGCGCCGCAGCGCAGCGGACGCGGCCGGAGCGCCGCGCGGCCAACTCAGGCGGCGTCGCTCTTCTTGACGACCGCGTGGACGAAGCCCTTGCCGAGCTCGACCTTCTGGTTGTCGGCGCCGATACGGACGACGAAGCGGTCTTCCTTCACGCTCGTGATCGTGCCGTAGATGCCGCCGGTGGTGACGATTTCGTCACCGGCCTTCAGCGCCGCGAGCATCTTCTCGTGCTCCTTCTGCTTCTTGCGCTGCGGAGCGATGAGCAGGAAATACATCGCGCCGAACATGAGCACCAGCGGCAGCATCTGCATGAGCATCGAGGCGCCACCGGGAGCAGCGGGTTGGGCTTGGGCGAGGAAGTAGGAGAATTTGGTCATTGAAACTTCGACTGTTTTGAAAAATGAAAACGTCGATTAATCTAACCGCCCCAACAAAAAGCAAGCCTCCGTTCGCACACTTCATTGAAGAACAAATCCGCCTCCAACTGGTCCGCCGCTCAATCCGAGGACCTCTACGGTTTTAAGCGCTGGGGCGCCAATCATTTCTCCGTCGACTCGGCGGGCTTCGTCCAGGTCGAGCCCATCGCCGACGGCCGCAGCATCCGCGTGCTCGATGTCGTGGACGAGGCCGTGAGCATGGGCCTCAAGGCCCCGCTCGTCATCCGCTTCCAGGACAAGCTCCGCCACCGCGTCGTCCAACTCAACGAGACCTTCCGCAAGGCCATCAAGGACGAGGGCTACAAGGGCGAATACCGCGGCGTCTTCCCCATCAAGGTCAACCAGCTGCGCGAAGTCGTCGACGAGATCATCGCCGCCGGCAAGGACTTCAACTACGGCCTCGAAGCCGGTTCCAAGCCTGAGTTGATGATCGCGCTCGCGATGCACGAGGGCCAGCAACGCCTTATCATCTGCAACGGCTACAAGGACGACGACTACATGCGGCTCGCCCTCCTCGGCCGCAAGCTGGGCAAGAAGATCATCATCGTCATCGAGCAACTCTCCGAGGTCGACACCGTCATCCGCCTCGCGAAAGAGACCGGCGTGAAGCCCATGATCGGCTTCCGCGTGAAGCTCCAGACCCGCGGCGAGGGCAAATGGTCCTCCTCCACCGGCGACAACGCCAAGTTCGGCCTCAACACCGCCGAAGTCCTCTTCGCCGTCGAGAAACTGCGCGCCGCGAAAATGCAGCAGTCGCTGCGCCTCGTGCATTTCCACATCGGCTCGCAGGTGCCAAACATCATCACGATCAAGGCCGCCGTCACCGAAGCCGCACGCTTCTACTGCCAGCTCGCCAAAATGGGTTTCCCGATGGGCTACCTCGACGTCGGCGGCGGACTCGGCGTCGACTACGACGGCTCGCGCACGAACTTCGAGTCGTCGATGAACTACTCGCTCGACGAATACGCCCGCGACATCGTCTTCAACGTCCGCGAAATCTGCACCGCGATGGACGTGCCGTTGCCCGACATCGTGAGCGAGTCCGGCCGCGCCGTCGCCGCGCCGCACTCGATGCTCGTCGTCGAAGTCTTCGAGCGCATCAACAAGCGCGAATCCCTCGGCAAGCAGCACCAGCCGAAGTCGACGCACAAGGTCGTCACCGACCTCGAAGTCCTGCTCAAAAACAAGGCCAAGCTCGGCCGCCTCGAGCGCTACCACGACGCGATGCAGAAGAAGGAGGAGGCCTTCTCGCTCTTCAACCTCGGTTACCTCGACCTCGAAAACCGCGCCGCCGCCGAACAGATCTTTTGGCAAATCTGCGAGCAGATCGACAAGGAGGGCAACAAGTCCGGCTACCAGCCCGAGGAGCTGCACGACCTCAAAAAACTCCTCGCCGACCAATACGTCTGCAATTTTTCCGTCTTCCAATCGCTCCTCGATTCGTGGGCGCTCAAGCAGCTCTTCCCCGTCACGCCGCTGCATCGCCTCAACGAAAAGCCGACCGTCAACGCCATCCTCGTCGACATCACCTGCGACTCCGATGGCAAGATCGGCAGCTTCATCGATCTCCAGGACCAGAAGGACTACCTCCAGCTCCACCCGCTCAAAAGCGGCCAGTCCTATTACCTCGGCATCTATCTCACCGGCGCCTACCAAGACATCATGGGCGACCTTCACAACCTCTTCGGCCGCGTGAACGAGGTCCACGTCTTCCTCGAAGACGACGAGCCCAACGGCTACTACATCGAGGAAGCCCTCGCCGGCTCCCGCGTCGCCGACGTCATCGAGGGCGTGCAATACCAATGGGAAGAACTCTGCCGCCGCGTGAAACAGCAAGTCGACCACGCGACGAAAAAGGACCTGATCAAACCGCGCGAAGGCGTGCGCTTGGTCGAGTTCTACGAGTCGCAGATGCTCGCGAAAACTTACCTGAACATCGTCCCGAAAACCGGGAAGAAGAAGTAAGGTAGGGCGAGTCGTCCCGACGAGCCGTGCCCTCGAAATCACCTCGCCCGCTCGTTCTCGTCACCGCTCTGACGTTCGCGTGTGTCCCTTTCGCAGCGGCGAGCGCCAGCGAGCCGACTCCTGCGCCCGCGCCGACGGCATCCGCACCCGCCGCCCCGACCTACGGCAACGACGCCGCGCACGGCCATACCGCGACCGTGAACGGCATCCGCCTCTACTACGAAACCTACGGCCCGTCCACCGGCGCGCCACTCGTCCTCCTCCACGGCAACGGCGGCAGCCTCGCCGCCATGCGCCACCAGATCGATTTCTTCCGCGCCACGCGCCGCGTCATCGCCGTTGACAGCCGCGGTCACGGCCGCAGCGAAATGGGCGCCACTCCCCTCACCTACGAAAAAATCGCCGACGACGTCGCGGCTCTCCTCGCGCAACTCCACGCCGCGCCCGTCGACATTCTCGGCTGGAGCGACGGCGGCATCGTCGCCCTCCAGCTCGCCCTGCGTCACCCCGATCGCGTTCGTCGCATCGCGCTCTCCGGCGCCAACCTCGCCGTCGCGGACCTCAAGCCCGAGGACCTCGCCAGCATGCGCGCCGAACTCGCCAACGTCCGCGCCAAACTCGCCGCCGGCGACCATTCGCCCCGTCTGCTCCAGCTCGAACAACACCTCGTGCTCATGGTCGACCAGACGCCGATCACGTCAGCCGACCTGCGTCGCATCGGTTGTCCCGCCCTCGTCATGGCTGGCGAACGCGACATGATTCCCGAACCGAGCACTCGCGTCATCGCCGCCGGCCTGCCGCACGCGCAACTGCACATTTTCCCCGGCGCCAGCCACGGCGCGCTCCAGGACATCCCCGCCGAATTCAACCGCGTCGTCTCCGCCTTCCTCGCCGCCCCCTAAGGTGGTCGCTGCCGTCCCGGCGGCGACAAGCTCACGAACGCCTTCTCGCGAGCGCCGAGCAAGATGCTCGCCCCGACGCATCCCCCAATTGAGGGTTGAATCAACGCGGTTTAGCGATTGTTGCGTCGCTCGCTTCGCCTACCGTCTCCGCACCCCGCCATGCGTCGCCCGTTCCTCGTCCTGCTTGCGCTCACCGCCGCGCTCTCCCTTCGCGCCGAGCGTCTCACGCTCAATTTCAACCCCGACTGGCGCTTCACGAAATCCGATCCTGCCGGCGCCGCCGCGCCCGCGTTCGACGACGCCGCTTGGGACCGCGTTTCGACGCCGCACACCTTCAACGACGTCGACACCTTCGACAACTGGTCGCTCCCCGGCCACCGCGGCGAACAGGAGCAATGGTCCGGCCGCACGTGGTATCGAAAGCACTTCACCGCACCCGCAGCGTGGCGCGGGAAGAAAGTGTTCATCGAGTTCGAAGCCGTCCGCCAAGTCGCCGAGGTTTATCTCAACGGCACGAAACTCGGTGTCGCCAAAGGCGGGTTCACGCCGTTCGGCTTCGACCTCACGCCGCACCTCCGCTTCGACGCGCCCAACGTCCTCGCCGTGATGGCCGACAATCGGTTCGCGAAGGACCCACTCGACCCGTCGCTCGCGCCGCAAGCCGCCACGAACGAGAAAACGCACCCGAATCTCGGCCAGCTCTCGCAGCAGTTCAACGAGACCATCCCCGCCACGCTCGACAAACTCCGGGCCGACCAGATCCCCTGGAATAACCCGCACTGGCACCCCGCACATGGTGGCATTTACCGCAACGTCCGCCTCCACGTCACCGACCCGCTGCACATCACGCTGCCGCTCTACTCGTTTCTCCAAACCGAGGGCCCCTACGCCTACGCCACGAACGTCACCGCAGAATCGGCCGACCTCGGCATCGAAATCCCCGCGCGCAACGAGCGCACCACCGACGACTGCTTCACCGTAGCCGCCACACTCGTCGACGCCGACGGCCGCGAAGTCTGGCGCGGCGCCGACGACGTCGCGCTCGCCGCCGGCGAATCGGGCACCTTCAAGTTCGCGACAAAACTCGAGCACCCCCGCCTCTGGGAGCCCGGCTACCCGCACGTTTACCGCTGCGTGATCGAGCTCCGCACGAAGGACGCCGTGATCGATCGCACAGAGATTCCCCTCGGCATTCGCGCCATCCGCTGGGACGCCGCGACCGGTCTCTGGATCAACGGCGCGCACACCAAGCTCCACGGTTGGGGACAGAAGCCGACCAACGAATGGCCCGGCCTGGGCGCCGCCCTGCCCGATTGGCTGCACGCCTACACCTCGCATCTCATGCGCGACGCCGGCGGCAACTTCATCCGCTGGGGCCACACGCCCGCCGGTCCCGCGCAAATCCGCGCCGGCGACGAACTGGGAATCGTCACCCTCCAACCCGCCGGCGATGGCGAGCACGACACCGTCGGCGGCGCGTGGGCGCTGCGCCTCGCCAACTTCCGCGACGTGCTGATCTATTACCGCAACAATCCTTCGATCTTCATCTGGGAAGGCGGCAACCAAAAGGTCACGCGCGAGCACGCCGCGGCGTTGCGCGCGCTCATGGACAAATACGATCCGCACGGCGGCCGCGCCTACGCCCACCGTCGCGCCGATGCGATCACCGCCGAGTTCATGGACGTCGGCATCGGCACCGAAGGCGGACGCGAGATCGCGCGCCTGCCCGTCGTCGAAGGCGAATACGACCGCGAGGAATCGCCGCGCCGCGTCTGGGACGACGCCTCGCCGCCAAATTTCGGCTACCCCGAGGCGAAGGGCCAAACCTACCAGCTCACCTCCGAGCAGTTCGCCGTGAACCAGGTGAAGCATTTCGTCACCAAGCTCGGCGCCGACAACCACGCCGGCGGTGCGAACTGGATCTTCTCCGACAGCACGAGCGGCGGACGCGTCGCAGTCGAAGTCGCGCGCGCCAGCGGCGAAGTCGACGGCGCCCGCCTGCCGAAAGAAGCCTACTTCGTCTGCCAAGTGATGTTCACCTACACGCCGCGCGCGCACATCGTCGGCCATTGGTCGTATCCCGCCGGCACGAAGAAAACCGTCTACGTCGCCGCGAATACCGGCGGCGACGTCGAGTTGTTCGTCAACGGCCGTTCGCTCGGCCGCGCGCAGCCGGAGAACCGTTTCCTCTACACCTTCCGCGACGTCGCGTTCGAGCCGGGCGAGATCAAGGCCATCGCCTACGACAAAGCCGGCCACGCCACCGCGACCGCCACGAAGCGCACGGCCGGCCCCGCCGTCGCCTTGCGCCTCACGCCGATCAGCGGCCCCGACGGCTGGCGCGCGGACGGCGCCGACATCGCGCTGCTCGACGTCGAGGCGATCGACGCGAACGGCGAACGCGTGCCGACGTTTCAGCAGCGCGTCGAATTCGCCGTCGACGGCCCCGCCGGGTGGCGCGGCGGCTACAACAGCGGCAAGCTCGATTCGATCAATCACACCTTCCTCGACCTCGAAGCCGGCATCAACCGCGTCGCACTCCGCAGTCAGCCGCAAGCAGGCCGCGTCACAGTGCGCGCCGCCTCCGCCGGCCTCGCCACCACGTCGCTCACGCTGGAGTCGCGCGCCGTCGCCGCCGACACACCACCCGCGTGGCCGCAGTTCAACCTGCCCACCACGCCGCAGCGTCAACCCGCCGAACTCGCCCCGCGCGCCGTCGCCGTCGCCGCAATCCCCGCCGGCCAAGCCGGGCGCTTCATCAAAGCCTTCAACTACACCGGACCGAACGCGACGATCGTCCACGTCGAGACCGACGCCCGCGACGGACGCAACGCCTACGTCGACGTCGAGTCGCCCTTCAAGCAGCTGCCCGCCTCGCTCGTCGGCGCCGACTGGGTGCAGGTCGACAACCGCGACGCACGCTACCACGCCGTCGACCTCATCGAACTCGCCACCGCCGGTCCCGCCACCGTGACCATCGCGCACGACGACCGCCTGCCGCGCCCACCGTGGCTCACCGGCTACGCCGCCACCGGCGAGAAACTCGTCGTGAACGGCGTGCCGCTCTCGCTCTTCGCCCGCCGCCTCGCCACCGCCGCGAGCCTCACACTCGGGCCGAACACCGAGCAAGCGAACCCCGAGCACGCTGCGATGTATCTGGTGTTCGTGCGGTAGAATTTTCCGGTGGCCCGCGACCTCGACTTGTCATTGCGAGGAGCGCAGCGACGAAGCAATCCAGCTGGATCGCCACGGCGCGCTTCGCGCACCTCGCGATGACAAACGGTAATGGAAGCGCCAGCAGTGAACGATCAGCCGCTCTCGAGCTGCGGCGAACTCACCCCGTATTCTTCAATCCCGCCGCGATTCCGCTCACGGTCAGTTCGATCACGCGCTTCGCTTCGCGGCGATCGGCGTCGCTCAACTTGCCGGCGCGCAGGCGGCGAATCATCTCCACCTGCAGGTAATTCAACGGGTCGATGTAGGGATTGCGCTGCTTGATCGAGTTCGCGAGCACCGGTTCGCCGCCGAGCAGGTGATTTTGCCCCGCGACCGCGAGCGCCCATTTTTCGGTGCGGCGGAATTCCGCGGCGATGCGCTCGAAGATGCGTTCGCGCAACGTCTCGTCCTCGACGAGCCCGGCGTAGACGCGCGCGATGCCGAGGTCGGCCTTGCCGAGCGTGAGCTGGGTGTTGTCGATCAGGAGCCGGAAGAAAAGCCACTCGCGATACATCGTGCGCAGCTGCTCGAGACCGCCGTCGCGCGCGGCGTGCTGCTCCAGCGCGGAGCCGAGACCGAACCACCCGGGCAGATTGAAACGGCTCTGCATCCACGAAAACACCCACGGAATCGCACGCAGGTCCGCCAGCGTGCGCGGGCCGGCTTTGCGGTAGGACGGACGCGAGCCGAGCTTCAATTCGCCGATCTCGTCGATCGGCGTCGCCTGCTGCCAGAAGGTGAGAAACTCCGCGTCGTGCACGAGCGCGCGGTAAACCTCCGTGCTGTGGGCGCTCATCGCCGCCATGGCCGCCGGCCACGCGGGATCCACGGGGCGCCGCTCACCGCGTGCGACTTGGGAGCCAAGAATCACACCGTAGGCCATCTGCTCGAGCACGCGATGCGCGATATCCGGATCGTGGTAGCGCGTCGAAAGCACCTCGCCCTGCTCGGTGATGCGGATGCCGCCGTTGCGCAGACCGATCGGCTGCGCGAGCACGGCCTTGGCCGCCGGGCCGCCGCCGCGCGCGATGCTGCCGCCGCGACCGTGAAAAAGCGTTAGGCCAATGCCTCGTCCGTGCACCGCCGCCGAAATTGTCTCCTGCGCTTCGTAGAGCGCCCAGTTCGCCGCGAGAAAGCCGGCGTCCTTGTTGCTGTCCGAGTAGCCGAGCATCACGTGCTGGTGATTGCCCTGCTGCTTCAACCAGCGGCGGTAGACCGTGCAGTCGAACAAGCGCTCCAGCACGCGCGGCGCATTCTGCAAATCGTCGAGCGTCTCGAACAGCGGCGACACCGGCAGACGCGTGCCTGCGACGGTCTGCAACAGCACGACTTCGAGCAGGTCCGAGACCTCGTTTGTCATGCTCACGATGTAGAGGCCGAGCGCCTCGGGCGGGGCGTTGCGCACCGCCGCGAGCGATTCGAGCGCCGCCTTCAAGTCGCCCGTCGGCTCCGCGGGAGCGGTTGGCGGACGTTTGATCGCCGCACAGAGCACGCGGCACTTCTCATCTTCGCCGAGCGATTCGTAATCGTCGCGTTCGAGCAGCGCGGCCACGGCGCGCGCATGCCACGCCGAGTGCTGGCGGATGTCCAGACGCGCAGTGTGCAAACCGAAGGTTGCGGCGCGGCTCTTCACGTCCTGCAACGTGCCTTCGGCGATGACCGCCGCGCGGCTCTGGCGCAGGCTCGCGTCGATCACCTCGAGCGCTTCGCGCAGCTCGGACTCGGTCAGCGGATTCGCCGCATCGCGCAACCGCGACCGCAGCGTGAAAACCAGCAGACGATACGGCTCGAACTCGTGCCGCGCCTCGATCTCGGGCCAATCCTTCGAACCGGCACCGAGCTTCCGCGCGACACGCGCCAACGCGAGCGAAGCGGGTTCGCGCAACGACGAAAGCGTGAGCGACCAGCCGAGCCGTTGCAAACCGCGCCCCATCGCGATCAACGCGAGGTCGCGCTCCATCTTGAGCACGCTGGCAGTCACATCTCCGGTGACGTAGGGATTGCCGTCGCGATCGCCGCCAATCCACGAGCCGAAACGCAACCAGCCCTGCGGCGGGCGAACGCCCGGGTAGTGCTTCGCCAGCGCCGCGGCAAGGTCGCGCTGCAACTCCGGCATCACGTGATAGAGCGTGCGCTCGAAATACCACAGGCCGGTGCGCGCCTCGTCGATGACCGTCGGCGGCGACGGACGCCCGCGATCAGTCAGCCAGAGCGAAACGATCTCGCGCTCGATCTCCGAACTCGTCGCCATTTCGCCGACCGGCGTGTGTCGCAATACGTCCGCCAAGGCCGCGAGCTTCGTGAGCAGCGTGCGGCGTTTCGCCTCGGTCGGATGCGCCGTGAAAACGAGTTCGATGTCGAGCTGGTCGAGGATCGCCTGCACTTCGTCGGCCGGCACGCCGCGGCGCTTCAGCTCCGCGATCGCCGCGGCGATGGATTCCTTGCGATTCTCCGCGTCGGCCCGTCGCGCGCGGAGGAGACGGATGCGGAAATTCTCCTCGGCGAGGTTAACGAGTTCGAAGAACAGCGTGAACGCCATCGCCTGATTCAGCGCCTGCTTCGGCGTCAGTTTGCGCACGCGCGCGGCGAGTTTCTCCGCCGACGCCGTCTTGCCGGCGCGACTTTCCTTCGCGAGCACGCGCAATTCCTCGACGAGCCGAAAGGTCGGCGTGCCCTCCAGCCGCTCGATGATGGCACCCAGCCGCGCGCCCAGGGTGCGCACCTCCGCGCGCAGCAGCGGCAGTTCGTCGATCGCGTGATGGGGCGTGGGCTGAGCGGCGGACATCGGGCACACGTTGCGGTCAGGGCACCGACGGCTCAACGCCGTTCGGAGTCATAGCTGCGCGGCGGTAATGCAGGTTGCATTCGCCGCGGTGCGCGCCACAGCTCGACCCAACAAGCCAGTCGGCCGGGCCAGGCCACCTGTTTTGGAGAGGGCGTTTCCCTCTCGCCAAACATCCAACCCCGCCACGCCATGAAAGCAGTTCGCTTCGCCTTGTTCGCGCTCGTCAGCGCTATCGTGTTCGCCACGTCCGCCGCCGCCCAAACCTGCACCCGCCCCGCCGTCACCGTCTGGGATACCCAGGTGCAACAGGCAACGGGCGGCTCGGGCAACAAGCTGAGAATCACCCTCCGAGTCTGGCACGAGCGCATCCAACACGCAGACGGCAACCACTCCTGGTATCTCAACTACTCGGTCGAGGCGCTCGACAAGAATTTCTGGGGCAATTGGAAATGGGCCACCCAGCTGGCGACGATCACCTACAGTCTCACGGTGATGCAGGGCACCAGTGGCGTCACCGCCACGCACAACGGCACCATTCAGCTCAACCACGCCTCGTCGAAGCAAGGCATCTTGTTCGACGGCGGAAGCATCTCGCCGTCGCTCGTGCCTCTGGTCGTCAGCGCCACGGTCACCGCGGCGCGCTACGGCGGCAGCAGCGGCATCTCGATCACGAACACGCATTGAGCGGCTCCAAGCCGCGCCGGGACTCCTCCCACCGCTTCACCGCCACTCGTGGCGCGGGTAGCGGCGGGAGAGCTCGGTCTTGATTTTCGGATACTGCTCGCGCCAGAAGTTCGACAGGTCGTCCGTCACTTGGATCGGCCGCTGGTTCGGGGCGAGCACTTCGATTTTCACGGCGACGCGGCCGTGGCCGAGGGTGAATTTCGAGCTGACGCCGTAGAGTTCCTGGATGCGGGCGCTGAGGATCGGCGGACCGTCCTTCTCGTAGCGGACGCGCGCCTTGCGGCCGTTGGCCATCTCGATGCGCTCGGGCAAATACTCGTCGAGCACCGCGAGTTGCTCCGCCAGCAGCCAGTCGCGGAGGACGGGCATGACGGGTTTGTCCTTCAACTCGCGCGCACCATAGCTGCCGTAGCAGATCTGCTCGATCAGCGTGGAACGGTCGGCGTCGGTGATCGGGTTGACCTCCAGTTCCGGCCACCACTTCGCGAGGCAGTTGACGCGGGTGATCCAGTGTTCAACCGACTCGTTCCACTCGATCAGCTGAATGCGCCCGGCGATCACTTCGCGCGCGAGGATCGCGGCGGCCTGGCCTTCCGGCGGCTGGTCGGCGGTCTGTTTGGAATCGAGGACGAGATCGCGAAAACGCCTTTCCTTGCGTGCGAGCACGCGGCGTTGCGTCTCATCGTAAATCACGCCGCCCGCGTCCAGAAAATCCTCGGGGAACAGCTCCTTCAACCAAGCCTCCTCGATCGCGGTATTGAGGTTGAGGATCGTGTTCACCTCGCCGCGGCTCTCGATCTCCGTGATCTCGGCGGCGACGAAGAGTGGCGAGTTCTGGATCGCACTTTCGCGCGCGAGCACGCCCTTGCGCGCGTGCACGAGTTCGCAGCGCAACGTGCCCTTGTCGAGGCGGCGCGCGAGGTGGTCGCTGAAGCCGAGGAGCACACATTTGCGCACGGCGACGCCGTCGATGCGTTTCTCGGTGACGTCGAGTTTTTCGGCGGCGGCGATTTCGAGAAACTGCTCGAAGAGCGGACCGACTTGCCGCACCGCCTGCGCGTGGATGCCGAGGCGGCGGCACGCGTCCATGTTGTAGTTCGCCTTTTCCGCGTAGCGCCACGCGCGCATCAGCAGGAAGAAATCCGATTCGCCCTCGGCGCCGAACAGCTCCTCGCGCGCCTCCTCGGTGCGGCGCTCGACGCCGCGGAGCAGGAAGTTGCGCCCCTGCGTCAGCGCGGCCATCAGCGCCACGGAGCGAACGCAGCCGTATTCCTGCGCGGCGAGAAACATGCGCGCGTAACGCGGGTGCATCGGGAAACGCAGCATGCGGCGGCCGATGTCGGTGATGGTTTTCTTCGCGCCATGCAGCGCTCCCAAGTCCTCCAGCAGCATCTCCGCTCGCTCCAGCGCCTTCGGTTCGGGTTTCTCGAGCCAGGGGAAATTCGCGATGTCGTCGATTCCAGCGGCTTTCAGCGTCAACACGACCTCGGCGAGATCGAGGCGCTTCACCTCAGGTAATTCCTGCAGCGGCCGCTGCGCGTGCTCGCGGTCGGTCCAGAGCCGCAGGCAGACACCCGGCGCCGTGCGACCCGCGCGACCGGCGCGCTGGTCGGACGAGGCGATCGAGATCTTTTCGATGAGCAGCGTGTTGATGCCGCGGTGCGGATCGTAGCGGGCCACGCGCGCGAGGCCGCAATCAACGACGGCGGTGACGCCATCGATCGTGAGTGAGGTTTCGGCGACGTTGGTCGAGACGATGATCTTGCGCGTATCGTAGCGGGCGACGGCACGGTCCTGCGCCTCGGGCGGCAGCTCGCCGTGGAGCGGAAAGCACGCGAAGCCGCGCAGCGCGTGCGAGCCTTGGATTTCCTGCACCGTTCGCCCGATCTCGAACGCGCCGGGCATGAACACGAGCAGGTCGCCGGTCGTCTGCGCCGCGATGCGCTCGCACTCGCGCGCGGCCACGGCCCAGACGGGATCATGCTCGAAGTTGACCGCTTTCGGCAGGTATTCGATTCGCACGGGGAACGTGCGGCCCTGCGACGTGAGCACTTCGCACGGCGCGAGGTAGTCCTTGAGCAGCGCGGCGTCGAGCGTGGCGGACATCACGACGAGCTTCAGGTCGGGACGGCGCGTTTGCTGGATCTGGATCGCGCGCGCGAGCGAGATGTCGCCGTAGAGGTGGCGCTCGTGAAACTCGTCGAACACGATCGCGCTGATGCCGCGGAGCGTCGGGTCAAACGACATTTGCCGGAGCAAGATGCCCTCGGTGACGAATCGGATGCGCGTCGCCTCGCTCACGCGGGAGTCGAGACGGATTTGGTAGCCGACGACATCGCCGAGCCTCGTGCCGACCTCCTCCGCCACGCGTTTGGCCAGCATGCGCGCCGCGAGCCGGCGCGGCTGGAGCACGACGACCTCGCCACGCTCGCCCAGCAGGCCGTGGTTGAGCAGCATCTGCGGCACCTGCGTGGACTTGCCCGAGCCGGTCGGGGCTTGGGCGATCAACCGCCCCTGCGCGCGCAGCGAAGCGACGATCGTCGATTCGAGTTCGTAGATAGGAAGCTGGCGCGGATCGGGCATGAAAGGCGCGTGACAAAGGCGTGACGCGAAGCGGTTGAGAAGTCGAAAAACCGCGGAGCTGGTCAACGCTCTTTCGCGCGACAGCAACCGCGCATCTCGCTCGCGCAGCGCACGTTTTCGGTCCCGGTGCCCCGCGACGGGCTGCGCGGAATTTGTTGTGAACAACCCGTGAGCAAGGTGCCGCTCAGAAGTTATTCACCGCACCGCGCCGTGTGCCTAGGTGAGCAACTTGGTGGTAAGAACCGGTAGACTTCCGATGCGAGCGGGCGCACATTATCGCCGTTCCTTGATAGAACAGTCGCTGCGCAACGGCATGAAAAACCCGTTGAAGGCGCGACTGGGATAATCCCGGGCAACCGGGGAAAGGGCGATGGCAGCTGGTGCGATCGTCCCCTCCTCTGCGCATAGCGGAGCGAAGGCATATATCACCAGTTCCTCTGGACGGTGTCGCAACCGATCCAGTCATGCGACTAGGAGCTGTGCGGCGAGGCGCGAATTAGAAACCGCGTCCGAGCCGAGTCAGGTCCAAGGCCAGTTTCGGGCCTTGCACCGATGCAGTTACCCAGAGGGTTACGGCTGCTACTGCACGACCAGAACGCAGCGATCGTTTCGGGAGAGTTAAAAGCCCTCCAAAAGGCCCGGCTGACGCAATCGGCTGGGCGCGCAAAGAAGCGAGCGCGGCGTGGAGCGGCGCGGGATGGCAACAACCCGCCAGCCTTCCAAGATGGGGCGGTCCCGCAAACCGGGATCACCCAACTGCAAGTCGAACGCAGCCTGAGAGGTAAGAGGTCAGACCCGTCGCACGGGGCCAACGCACCGCCAAAAGTGGTGGCCGTCCCCGTGGTCAAGGTGCCGGTGCGAACTGTATTCTTGCAGGCGTCCCAGCACCCGTCCGGCGAGCGAACCACCGGCAGGTGGTCACCGAACCGGGCGTAGAGGCCTCACTCGATAGATCCTGTGTCTGAAAGGGCCGGGACGGTCCCGCTATGAGACCGAGAGCATCGCTTGCCGCGGTGAGTAGCGTCGGGAAACACTTGGCCCGCCAACCGGCGAGAGCGCTTAACAGGTGTGAATGGGAAAGAGCGCGTAGCGAACGCCCACCCCCGAATTTGGCCCGGGCTCCGCAAGGAGTCCGGGCCTTTTTCTTTAAGTAGAACCCTTTCGACAGCGCGCCGGGCAGAAACTTTTGCCCGGAACCACGAGCTTAAAAGCTTGGCCCGGCGCGCTGTCCGTGGGTTCGAGAATTTTGCGCCATAGTAGGGCCGGTCTCTCACGGGACCGGCCCTTTTTCATGGGCCCGTCGAGCCGCGCGCCGCCGTTGCTTTTCCGCGGCGAGCCACCCATCTTCCACCCTGCTTTGGCGGCCTCCTCCAGTTCTCTCGCTTCGCTGCGCCCGGTGCTCGCGGGATTGGTGCGGACGTTCAGTGGTGTGCGTCCGGTTCCCGTGGAGGCGTGCCCAAACGGGCCGGCGATCTACTTCGCGAATCACTCCAGTCACCTCGACTTCGCCACCATCTGGGCCGCGCTGCCCGCCGCGCAACGGATGCGCACGCGGCCCGTCGCCGGCCGCGACTACTGGGAGAAAACCGCGCTGCGTCGGCGCGTGGCCTGCGATCTGTTCAATGCGATTCTGATCGAGCGCCAGAATGTCAGCGTCGCGGCCAACCCGCTCACCGCGATGCTCAGCGCCCTCGACACCGCCGACTCGCTCATCGTCTTTCCCGAAGGCACGCGCAGCCAGGACGGCGTCGTTCACGCATTCAAGCCGGGCATCTTCCATCTTGCGCGCAGCCGACCCGCGGTGCCGCTCGTCCCGGTCTATCTCCAAGACCTGAGCCGTATCCTGCCCAAGGGCGATATTCTGCCGGTGCCGCTCATCGCCAGCCTCCACGTCGGCGCACCTTTGCACTGGCGCGACGGGGAGCCCAAACCGGACTTCCTCGAACGCGCGCGCGCCGCCGTGACGTCGCTCGCCACCTGATTTGCCCATGCAACTCGATCCTCAACTCGTCTGGCTCGTCGGCGGACTCGTCGCGCTGCTCGCGCTCGCTTCGCTGATCACGTTCGTGCTGAAACGCCGATCCGGAGCGGACGTCACCAGCGTGATCGCCAACCTGGACGCGCGCGTGAAAGCGTGGTGGATCATGGTCGCGGTCTTCGTCGCCGCGCTGGCCGCGGGGCGCATCGGGTCGGTCGTGCTGTTCGGCGTGCTCTCGTTCCTGGCGTTGCGCGAGTTCATCACGCTCACCCCCACCCGCGCGGCGGATCACCGCACCTTGTTCTGGGCGTTCTTTGTCGTGACGCCGCTGCAATACTACCTCATCGCGATGTCGTGGTATGGTTTGTTTGCCATCCTGATTCCGGTCTACGCCTTCATCCTCGTTCCGACGCGCAGCGCGCTCGCCGGCGACAGCGAACGGTTTCTCGAGCGCGCGGCGAAGATTCAATGGGCCCTGATGGTGTGCGTCTACTGCGTGAGCCACGTGCCCGCGCTGCTCACGCTGCGCATCCCCGGATACGAGGGGCAAAACGGCAAACTGCTCCTCTTCTTCGCGATCGTGGTGCAGTTGAGCGACGTGCTCCAATACGTCTGGGGCAAGCTGCTGGGCCGAAACAAAATCGTGCCGCAGATCAGCCCGAACAAAACCGTCGAAGGCTTCTGGGGCGGCACGCTTTCGGCGACGGCGATCGGCGGTGCGCTGTGGTGGGCCACGCCGTTCACGTGGTGGCAGGCGTTGCTGTTCGCCTGGCTCCTCACGTTGATGGGCTTCTTTGGCGGCCTCGTGATGTCGGCGATCAAGCGCGATCGCGGCGTGAAGGATTACGGCACGCTCATCGAAGGCCACGGCGGGGTGATGGACCGCATCGATTCGATCTGCTTCGCCGCACCGGTGTTCTTCCACCTCGTGCGCTACTGCTACACCTGAGTTTCGCGACGAATCATGCCCTCGATCTACGACATCAAACCCGCGTTTCAGAACCTGCTGCGCCCGCTCACCCGCGCGCTCGCCGCCGGCGGAGTGACGGCCAACCAAGTCACGCTCGCCGCCGCCGCGCTTTCCGTGGCCGTGGGGGCGGCGATCGCGTGGGCGCCGACGCAGCGCTGGCCGCTGCTCGTGGTGCCGGGATTTCTGTTCGTCCGCATGGCCCTCAACGCCATCGACGGCATGCTCGCGAGGGAGCACGGCATGAAGTCCCGCCTCGGCGCCGTGCTGAACGAGATTGGCGACGTCGTCGCCGACTCGGCGCTCTACCTGCCCTTCGCGCTCGTCCCGGGTTTCTCGCCGACGCTGGTTGTCACGATTGTGATTCTCGCCGTGGTGAGCGAAATGACCGGCGTGGTCGCGGTGCAGATCGGCGCAACCCGGCGCTACGACGGCCCGATGGGGAAAAGTGACCGCGCGTTTTGGTTTGGCCTGATGGCACTGCTCGCCGGGCTCGGCGTGCCGCTCCAGCCGGTGCTCCCGTTCGCGTTGGCGGTAATGGCCGCGCTGTTGGGACTGACGATCGTCAACCGCGCCCGGCGCGCGCTGGCAGAGGTCCCTCCTGCGACTTGAACGATCTCCCCCAGTCGCAACCGGCCCGCGCCGTTCGCCGCGAGGCGTTGATCGCGGCGGCGTGGGGCTTCGCCGAGGCGACTTTCTTCTTCATCGTTCCCGACGTTTTCACGAGCCGAGTCGTGCTCCAATCGTCGAGGCGCGGCCTCACGGCGTGCGTCTGGGCCGTCGGCGGGGCGCTTGTGGGCGGCACGTTGGTGTTTGCGCTGGCGCGCGGCGGCTTCGGCCCGCAACTCGCCGCGGGATTCGCGCGGCTGCCCGGCATTCATCCCGCGCTGGAAACGACGGCCGCGGCGCTGCTGGCGCAGCACGGACTCGGTGCGCTGTTCCTCGGCGCGGCCTCCGGCATCCCCTACAAGCTCTTCGCCGTCGAAGCCGCCCGAGCCGACACGCCCTTTGTTACATTTGCGCTCGTTTCGGCGGCGGCACGGCTGGCGCGGTTCCTCGCGGTCACCGGATTGGCCGGCACGCTCGGCTCCTCGGTGTTCCGCAAGTGCAGTGAGCGCACTAAGTTGGCCGTGCACGCCGTCGGCTGGACGGTGTTCTACGCTGGCTATTTCTGGGCCATGCGCAGCCATTGAGGTTCCTTCTTGCCAACGCTCCGACCGGGCCGCACCGTGAACCTTTTTCCCTCTCACAACGAGCCGCCCGGCATGAACCAGAACATCCGCAATATCGCCATTATCGCCCACGTCGACCACGGTAAAACCACCCTCGTCGACAAGCTCCTCAAGGAGGGCGGTGCCTACCGCGCCAACCAGCAAGTCGAGGAGCGCGCCATGGACTCCATGGACCTCGAAAAGGAGAAGGGCATCACCATCAAGGCGAAGAACACCTCCGTCCACTGGCAGGACAAGACGATCAACATCGTCGACACGCCCGGACACGCCGACTTCGGCGGCGAGGTTGAGCGCGCGCTCCGCATGGTCGATGGCGTGCTGCTGCTCGTCGATGCCTACGACGGCCCGCAGGCGCAAACGCGCTTCGTCCTCCGCAAGGCGCTCCAACACGGCCTCAAGGTCGTCATCGTCATCAACAAGATCGACCGCGACAACGCCGACCCGGCCAAGATGTATGACAAGGTGCTCGAACTCCTCATGGAGTTGAACGCCACCGAGGAGCAATTCGACGCCCCCGTCGTCTACGGTTCCGGCCGCGACGGCTACATGATGTATCACCTCGGCGACGAGAAGAAGGACATGACGCCGCTCTTCGAGACCATCCTCGAGCACGTCCCGCCGCCGTTCGCCAAGCCGAACGAGCCGTTCCACCTGCTCGTCTCCAACATCGACTGGAGCGACTACGTCGGCCGTATCGCCATCGGCAAGATTCTCGGCGGCACAGGCAAGATCGGCGACACCGTCCACGTCATCCGCAACGCCACCGGCGCGCGCGTGAAGGCGAAAATCACGAAGGTCTTCGAATACTCCGGCCTGGGCACCAGCGAGTCCGCCGCCGCCACCGCCGGCAACATCGTCGGCCTCTCCGGCTTCGAGGACATCGACATCGGCGACACCATCACCGCCGACGAAAATGGCCACGCCCTCCCCTTCACCCAGATCGACCCGCCGACGCTCGAGATGCAGATCGGCGTCAACGACGGCCCGCTCGTCGGCACCGAAGGCAAACTCGTCACCTCCCGTCAGGTCCGCGAGCGCCTCTTCCGCGAAGTGAAGACCAACGTCTCCATCTCCGTCGAAGACTCCGATCGCGCCGGCGTGTTCAACCTCAAGGCGCGCGGCGCCATGCAGGTCGCCGTGCTCGTCGAAACGATGCGCCGCGAAGGCTTCGAGATCACCGTCTCCCGCCCGACCGTCATCGAGAAGATCGTCGACGGCAAACGCCACGAACCCTACGAGAGCGTCTGGATCGAAGTGCCCGACGAATGCGTCGGCACGATCATGCAGAATCTCGCCAACCGCAAAGGCCAGATCACGAACATGGAGAAACACCACTCCACGACGATGATCGAAGCCACGATCACGACCCGCGGCCTCATCGGCCTCGAGATCGACATCGTCAACGCCACCAGCGGTCGCGGCGTCATGTCGCACTTGTTCAAGGAATACGGCCCCTACGCCGGCGAAGTGCTCACGCGCCTCACCGGCACGCTCATCGCGACTGAAGCCGGCGAGACCACCGCCTACGCCCTCGTGATGTGCCAGGAGCGCGGCAAGCTGTTCGTCAGCCCGGCCGAGCGCGTCTACGAAGGCATGATCATCGGCGAGAACCCGCGTAACGAGGACATCGCCGTCAACGCCGTGCGCGAAAAGAAGCTCACCAACTTCCGCTCGCAGGGCGAAGGTGTTGCCGACTCCCTCACCCCGGCCACGAAGCTCTCGCTCGAGCGCGCGATCGAATACATCGCCGCCGACGAGCTCGTCGAAGTCACGCCGGCCAACATCCGCCTGCGCAAGCGCGTGCTCAAGGAAACCGAACGCCGCAAGATCGAACGCGCTTCCCGCAAGGCAAGCGACGAGTAAGCGCACTCGTCGCGCGAACGACGCGTTAACCTGTTCGAGGGCGGCCATGCGGCCGCCCTTTTTGCTTTGCGCCTAACCGCCGTCGCGAGGATTGCGCCGGCTTCGCGGCAGGAGGCTATCACGAATTCCGGGGGCCGCTCACGCCGCCGCGTGACGACCCTCCTCCTCCGCAATGCGCGTGATGTGCCGCGCGAACTCCGCGTCCTCGCCTTCCAGCAGCTTGGGCAGCATGTCGCGAAAATCGGCGCGCCGACACCACGCGCGCATGTAGTCCTCCCACGTTTGCCACAGGCGCGCCGCCTGCCGGCTCATTTCGTCCTCGTAGACGAGGATGTAGGACCGCTCGAAGAGCGCGATGAGGATCTCGAACAGCACGTCCCGTCGTTCGATTTGCTCCGGCGTGAGTTTCTGCGGGATATGCGCCGAGGTCATGAGTCGCAGATCGGCGTGTTCGAGGACGAGCTTCAGGAACTTGTCGTAGTCATCGGCCAGCTGCAGATAAACCTCCTCGTCGTCGTTCATCCGCTCCTTTCGACGCTCCAGCACGTAAACGATGATCGCCAGCGGCAGACCGACGATGGTGACCGCGTAGCTAAGCCCCTCGAGGATCTCCATCCAAGCCATGCCACACCATGTTCGGAAAGCGAGGCCGGTCAAACGACCGCCCCCACCGACCGTCCGGCGGCTCAACGCGGGCGGCGCAAATACGCCGCCATCGACTCCGGTCCGGCGAGCGCGAGGATCGGCGCCCACTCGTTCGGGTCGGGCAGGCGGATCGCATCTGCCGTCTTGAATTCCGACCAGCCTGACTTCAGCGCCGCGAATGCGGCGGGGGACTTCTCCGGTAACCGCATCAGCGCCTGCCTCAAGGCGGCTCGCGTCTCGGCCGGAAGCGCTCTCCGCACCACGATCGGTCCGAGCGGAATCGCCGGCGATCGCCACAGCACGCGCAACCGCGCCGCGAGGGCGGGCTCGCGTTTCAGCTGCGCGTCGAACTCGGACTCCGCCAACGCCGCCAAGTCGGCATCTCCCGTGACGACCGCGTCGAGCGCCTTCGCGTGCGAACCGGCAAACCCGACGCGCGAGAACGCCTGCTCCGCGTCGGCAACGCCCCGCTGCGCCAACGCCAGGCGCGGCACGAGGTCACCGGTGGTCGATCCCGGAACAACGAGCGCCAAGCGCAAGCCGCGCGCCCACGCGGCGACATCGTCCCAGCTCCCGCCCTGGGCGCTCGGCGCGATGATGACAGTGTTGTAGCGTTCCGCCGCACGCGCCTTCGTGTCCAGCGCGACGATCGCTTCGGCACGCGCGTCCTTCGCTGCCGCGAGTGCCAGATAGCCGGCGGTGTTGATCACGGCGCAATCAACTTCGCCCGCCTCCACCGCTGCCACCAACTCCCACACGCCGGGCAGCACGACCGCTGTCACCGTCTCTCCGAGTTCCCGCTCGAGGTATTCCGCGACCGGGCGAATGGCGCCGATGCGGTCAACGGAACCATACTGGTAGGTTCCGAGGCGAAGCGAAGCGTCGGCGTGATCCGCACAAATCGCCACTCCCAGCAGCAGAAGAACGGAGCGGAGTTTCACTCGCCCTAAGAACCGCCTCGCCGATTGGGCGGCAAGGCTCAATGCGTCGCGTTCGCCGCCACCGCCTCGGTCTCTTCCTGGATTTGCCGCGCCTTCACGAGTCCGTGCGCGCTGTGCTTGCCGGTAAACTTCACGCAAGCTTTGTCCATGAGAACGTAGACGACCGGGATGACGTAGAGCGTGATGATGGTCGACAACATCAGGCCGCCGACGACCACGATGCCCATCGGATTGCGCGTCTCCGCGCCCGCGCCGTGCGCAAACGCGATTGGCACCGCGCCCAGCACCGTGGAAATCGACGTCATCAGAATTGGACGAAAGCGGATCGTCGCCGCTTCGAACGCCGCTTCCGCGGCCCCGACGCCCTTCTCCACCTGGAGTTGGTTGGCGAACTCGACGATGAGAATGCCATTCTTCGCCACCAGGCCGATCAGCATGATCAGGCCGAACCGGGAAAATAGATTGTCCGTCATGGCCACACCCCAGAACCGCGTGCAATACAGCACGAGCAGGCCGCCCGCCACGGCGATGAACACGCCGGTGAAGATCGTCGCCGGGTGGATCCACGACTCGAACTGCGCCGCGAGAATCAGGAAGGTGAACACGAGCGCGAGAGCGAACAGCACGATCGTGTCGTTGCCGCTCTCCACGAACTCCCGCGTCTCACCGTCCCACGCATAGGTGTAGGCGGCCGGCAGCAGCTGCGTCGCGGCTTCCTCCATGAACTTTACGCCGTCGCCGATCGTTTTTCCCTCGGCCATCTGGCCGGAGATCGTGACCGAGCGCAGACGGTTGAAGTGCGGGTAGCTCTCCGGCACCGTGTTCTCGGTCCAGCTCACGAGATTGCTGAGCTGCACCAGCACGCCGTCGGTGGAGCGCACATAGAGTCGCGCGAGATCGCTAGGCGTGGCGCGGTTCTCGTCGGTGACCTGCACGATCGCGTAATACTGCTGGTTGCCGCGCTGGAACTCCGTGACGCGGCGGCCGCCGAGGAGCGATTCGAGCGTCGAGGCGATCGCGCTGATCGGCACCTTCAGATCCGCGGCCTTGGCGCGATCGATGCGCACGTCGAGCTGCGGCTTGGTCGGCGACGGATCGACGCGCGGCTGGATGAACATGCCGCTATCGCGCATGCGCCCGAGGAACTCGCCACCCAAACGCTGCAACTCCGCAAAATCGCTGCCGAGCAGCACGAACGCCACGCCGCTGCTGCCGCCGCGCGGCCCGCGGCCGAACGGCCGCACGGGGTTCACGACCGCCTGACCGCCCGTCACCTCACGCTGGAACTGCCGCCGCAGGTCGGCGACGACTTCCTGCGTTTTTCGCGAGCGTTCCTCCCACGGCTTCAGCGTCGCGAAGATGAACGCCCGCCCGCCATCGCCGGTGCGGTGAAACGTCCGTTCGATCTCCGGCACCTTCAGCACCATCTGCTCCATGTCGTAGGAGTAGGTGCGGAGATATTCCGGCGTCGCTCCGATCGGCGCGATGAGGTTGGCGGTGAAGATACCGCGATCCTCCAGCGGCGTCAGTTCGCGCTGGAGCTTGAAATACAACCCGATCCCGGTCGCCGTGAACAACAGCGCGCCGACGATCACGAGCGTCTGCGTGCGCATCGCGCGGCGCAGTGTGCGTTCGAAGGCACCATTGAGTTTCACGAACAGCGGCTCGGTCTTCTCGTAGAACCAGCCGTGTTTCGCGTGTCCGTCGACGACCTTCGTCTTCAACAGTCGCGAGCACAGCATGGGCGTGAGAGTCAGCGCCACGAAAGCGGACACCAGAACCGACACCGCCAGCGTAATACCGAATTCGAAAAACAGCCGACCGGTCTGGCCTGACTGGAACGCCACCGGCAGGAACACCGCTGCGAGCGTCAACGTCGTCGCGATCACCGCGAACGCCACCTGCCGCGCACCGAAGACCGCGGCGTGAATCGGGCCTTCGCCCTCTTCCATGCGCCGGTAGATGTTTTCGAGCATCACGATCGCGTCGTCGACCACGAGGCCCACGGCGAGAACGAGCGCGAGCAGGGTGAGCGTGTTGATCGTGAAATTCATCCAGCTCATCACGGCGAACGCGCCGATGATCGAGACAGGGATCGCCACCAGCGGCACCATCGTTGCGCGCCAGTCGCGGAGAAACAGGAAGATCATCAACACGACCAGAATCGAGGCCTCGTAGAGGGTCTTGTAGACCTCCTTCACCGAGCGATCGACGAACACGGAACTGTCGAAGCCCACCGAGACCGTGACGCCGTCGGGCAGGTCCTTTTCGAGTGAAGGAATCATCTCCTTCACGCCGTTGGCTACGTCGAGCACGTTGGCCTGCGCCTGCCGCAACACTTGAGCGCTCACGGTCGGGCGGCCCTTGAAATAGCTCTCCGAGCGATACTCCTCCGCGCCCAGTTCCACCCGGCCGACGTCGGAGAACTTCACCTGATGGCCGCCGCGGGTGGCGAGCACGAGATTCTCGAACTCGCTGATCTGGGTCATTCTTCCCTCGATGCGCACGGGAAACTCGCGCGCCGACGATTCGATGCGTCCGCCCGGGATCTCGATGTTTTGCTGGCGCAGCGCGTTCTCGACGTCCGCGATCGTGAGGCTGTGGGCGGCGAGGCGATCGCTGTCGACCCACAGGCGCATGGCGTAGCGCGGGCCACGCACGCCGACCGAGCCGACACCGGGAATCGTCTGGAGGCGCTGGAGCGCAATGCGCTCCACCATCTCACGCACTTCGAGGCGGCTGTAGCGATCGGGGTTGAAGGCGAGCGTGATGACCGGCGAAGAGTCGGCATCGGCCTTCGTCACCTGCGGCTCCTCGATTTCCTCCGGCAGACGCCCACGCGCGCGGCTCACGCGGTCACGCACGTCGTTCGCCGCGTCGTCGACACTGCGCCCGAGACTGAACTCGACCGTGATGCGGGAGACCTCTTCCTGCGAATCGGAACGGATCACGCGGATGCCGTCGATCGACGCGATCTCGCGCTCCAGCGGCTCCGTGACCTTGGCCTCGACCACCTCAGCGGACGCGCCGCGATATTGGGTTTCGACGGTGACGATCGGCGAGTCGATCAAAGGATACTCGCGCACCGGCAGGCGTGCGAAGCTCAGCAATCCGACCAGCACCACGATGATCGAAGCCACGAGCGCGACAACCGGGCGCCGGATGGAAATGTCGGAGAGAATCATGACTTACTCTCCGATGCGGAATTCCGGGCGAAGCGGACGCGGGTCGAGAACGGTGCCGGGGAAGATCATCAATCCGCCGACACCCGAGGCGACGACCGATTCGTCGACGCCGAGCGTGTCGGGCTTGAGGGGAATGATCTCAACGAGGCCGCGTTCCCGCAGTCCGAGCGTGACGGGCACCATTTCCGCGACCTGCTCGGCACCCTTTTTCCGCGCCACTATGATTTGCGTGCCCTTCGGCGTCGTCAGGATCGCGCCTTCCGGCACGGTGAGAACGTTGCGGTGCACCTGGAGCACGAGGTCGATGTTGGCAAACATGCCGGGTTTGAGGCCCGCGATCTCTTGGCCGATGTAGCCCTTGACCTGTGTCGAACGCGTCTGCCGGTCGATGACCGAGGCGACGAAATAGACCACGCCCTTGGCCCGCGCCTCGCCGGTCGGCGTCTGAGCACGCAGCAGGAACTCGGAACCTTGTTTCACGCGCTCGGCGAACCGTTCCGGAACCTGGAACTCCACCTTCATGCGGCTGAGATCGTCGAGCGTCGTGATGACCGTCGCGGCCGTGATGTAGTCGCCCGGGGAAATCGTGCGCGCGCCGACGATGCCGTCGAAGGGCGCCTTGATTTCCGTCTTCGCCAAGCGCACGCGCAGCAGCTGCAATTCCGCTTCGGTGGAGGCATGTTCGGAGCGCATCCGATCGGCCTCGGCCTGGGACATCGACTTGGCCTGGGTGAGATCCTCGGAGCGCTTCAGATTCAGTTCGGCCAACCGGAAACGCGACTCGGCCTGCGCCGCCTGCGCGCGCAACTCCGCGTCGTCGACCCGCACGAGCACCTTGCCCTTGGACACGGTCTCGCCCTCCTCGAAGAGCACCGCGCGCACCTGACCGGAAACCTCAGCGCGAATTTGCGCCGTCTCGTTGGACGCGAGCGATCCTACGAGCGAGAGCGACTCGACAAGATCGCGCCGGGCAACGGTGACCACCTCCACCGGCTGCTTGGCCTTGGCGGCACCCGCCACCGGACCGGCCGCCTCCTTCTTGGCACAGCCGGCCGCAATTAGGAACCAACCGGCACAGCCGGCAGCGAACAGTCGGGTAACGGGACGCATTCGCCCCGAAAGTCAGTCAAAAGCTCCCCTCAGGCAAGGGGGATTCTGTGAACACCGCGTCTCAGCCGGCGATCTTGGCGTAATCGTCGGACGAAAGCAGCGCGTCGGCGTCGGCGGGGTTCGCGAGCTTGAGCTTCAGAATCCACGCGTCGGTGTAGGGCGCGGTGTTCACCTTCTCCGGATTCGCATCGAGCGCCTTGTTGACCTCGAGCACCGTGCCGGCAACCGGCGCGTAGATGTCCGACGCGGCCTTCACCGACTCGACGACACCGAAAGTCTCGCCTGCTTTGAGCACCTTGCCGACCGCCGGGAGCTGCACGAACGTGATGTCGCCGAGGCTGCTTTGCGCATAGTCGGTGATGCCGACAAGCGCGGTGCCATCGGGTGCGACTTTGAGCCATTCGTGGGACTTGGCGTATTTGAGATCGGAGGGGATGTTGCTCATGAGGGGAGTCGAGTGAGGGTGATCGGGAGAATTTCCTGCGAGGATGTCGTGCCGCGAACGCAGCGGACAATCAATTTTTCTTCAGCGCAACAAACGGCGGCTTGACCAGCTGCAGCGCGAGCTTCGTTCCGCGAATATCGACGCTGAGCGCCTCCTTCGCGGCGGCCGCGTCGACGAGCGCAGAGCCGATGGCTTCATTGAGGATCGGTGAAAGCGTGCCGGACACGACGCGCCCCACGGTGGCGCCGGCGGCGTTGAGCACGGGCGATTCCGCGCGGACGATGCGGCGATCGCCCGTTTTGAAAAACACGATCTTCTGCTTCGGACCGGCCGCTTTCTCAGCGGCGAGGACGTCGGAGCCGGTGAACGGGCCTTTGTCGAACTTCACGACCCAGCCGAGGCCGGCGGCGATGGGATTGATGTCCTGTGTGATCTCGTGGCCGTAGAGCGGGAAACCCGCCTCGAGGCGGAGCGAGTCGCGCGCGCCGAGACCCGCGAGTTCGAGCCCGAGCGGCTGGCCGGCGGCGTAGACGGCTTCGGCGAGCTTTTCGGTGTCGGCGGCGGCACAATAAAGTTCAACGCCGTCTTCGCCGGTGTAGCCAGTGCGGCTGATGATGCACTTCACGCCGGCGACCTCGCCGTCGGTGAAATGGTAATACTTCACGTCTGCGAGCACAGTCTTCGTGAGCGTTTGCACGATCTCGACGGCGCGCGGCCCCTGGATGGCGAGCTGGCCGTAGTCGTCCGAGCGGTTCGTGACGGTGCAGTTGAAGCCCTTGGCCTGTTCCTGCATCCACGCGATGTCCTTGTCGATGTTGCCGGCGTTGATGCAGAGGAAGTAGTCGTCCGTGCCGCGCATGTAGACGAGCAGGTCGTCGACCACGCCGCCACTCGGGTAGCACATCGTGGTGTAGAGCACGCGGCCGGGGAAGAGTTTGCTGCAATCGTTCGAGACGAGGCGCTGGAGGAACTTGAGCGCGTCGGGACCTTTCACGTCGGCCTCGCCCATGTGGCTCACATCGAACAGGCCGGCGCGCTGGCGCACGGCTTTGTGCTCCTCGAGGATGCTCTTGTATTGGACGGGCATGTCCCAGCCGGCGAAGTCGACCATGCGGCCGCCATTCCGACGATGAAACGCGTTGAGGGGAGTCGTTTTCGGAGCGCTCATTGGGCCACTAAGCTCCGCGCGTCGCAGCCCGGCAAGGAAACTTTGACCCGTAGGGTAGTCATTACGGCCCACAACCCCGGCTAAAAGAAATTGTGTGCCCCCCGGCCGCAGCCCACCTTGGCGCCATGTTCGGCTTCGTCTTCGCGGTCCTGTTCACGCTCGGCATCTCCTTCTGGTGCTCGTTGCTGGAAGCGCTCGTGCTCAGCACCACCACCGCCGAGGTCGAAGCGCTGAAGCGCGCCAAGCCCGCGCGCGGGGCGTTGCTGGAGGGATTTCGCACGAACATGGAAGAGACGATCTCATCCATCCTCACGCTCAACACGATGGCGCACACCCTGGGCTCCGTCATCGTCGGCGCGCTCGGCGCGGATCTGTTCGGCCATGCCTCGCTGGGCTTCATCTCGGGCGGCATGACGCTCGGCATCCTCATCCTCTCCGAAGTCATCCCGAAGAACCTCGGCGTCGTCCACCGCCCTGCCCTGCAGCCGCACATCGTCTATCCGCTGCTCTGGATGACGCGGGTGCTGCGGCCGATCACCTGGCTCTGCAAGCAGGTCGTGAAGATCGTGGTCGGCAAGAAGGCGCTGCATCAACAGGCCGACCGCGAGATCATCCTGCTCGCCGAAAAGGGTGCGCAGGAAGGCACCCTTTCGCGCAGTGAATCGAGCATCATCACGAACGCCCTTTCGCTCGACGACGTGCGGGTCGAGGAAATCATGACGCCACGCATCGTGGTGACGGCGCTGCCGCGCAATTCCACCGTGGGCGAAGTCTTCCGCGAATACCCGAACGTGCCGTTCGCCCGCATTCCTGTTTACGGCAAGAACCTCGATGACGTGGTCGGCTTGGTGCGACGCCGCGACCTTCTGAAAGCGAAGGCCAACGACCAGGATTTCGAGCTCGTCGAGAAGCTCATGCAGGAGGTGCAGTTCGTCCCCGAAACCGTGACGGTCGCCCAAGCGCTACAGCAGTTCCTCAAGACGCATCAGCAGATCGCCGTCGTGGTCGACGAATTCGGCGCGACCACCGGCGTGCTCACCATGGAGGACATCATGGAACACATCCTCGGCAAAGAGATCTTCGAGAAGGACGACGTCGCCGTCGACATGCGCGAACTCGCCCGCGCCAAGTCGCAGAAGCTCACCCGCCCGCGCCGCGGCGAAACGCCAGGCAAATCGTAGTCCGTCAGCACTTCCGTTAATTTTCACCGTTTTCCGCCCTCAGAATTTCCCGCCCGTGTCACTACTCGCCTTCTGGGTTCACGACCTCAGCCCGTTTCTCATCCGCTTCGGCGACAACTTCGGCATCCGCTACTACGGCCTCGCTTATCTGCTCGGTTTCGTCGCGTGCGGCTGGCTGCTCCGCAAATATCATCAAGCGGGGCGGACGCCGCTGAACTTCGACGACGCGATGGACCTCGTGCTCGCCGTCGTCGTCGGCACGATCCTCGGGGGGCGACTCGGATACTTCGTGCTCTATCAACCGCACATCTTCGCGCACGATCCGCTCGCTCTGCTCCGGGTGTGGGAGGGCGGCATGGCGAGTCACGGCGCGTTCCTCGGCATCGCGCTCGCGCTCGCCTTCTACGCGCGCCGAAGGAAGGTCCCTTTCCTCCACCTGGGTGATCTCGTCGTCAGCACGGCCCCCGTCGGCCTGTTCCTCGGCCGCGTGGCCAACTTCATCAACGGCGAACTCTGGGGCAAGCCGAGCCGCGTGCCGTGGGCGGTGATCTTCCCGCACAGCGCCGAGCCCGGCATGCCGGCGCACCTGATCCTGCCGCGCCATCCTTCGCAGCTCTACGAAGCTGCGACCGAGGGATTGCTGCTGTTCGCGTTCGCGCAGTGGCGATTCTGGCAAACCGACGTCGTGCGTCGCGAACCGGGGCGGCTGGCGGGCGAGTTCCTGGTCGCCTACGCGCTGGTGCGGATGTTCTGCGAACTCTTCCGCGAGCCCGACGCCGCGCTGATCCTCGGCCTGAGCCGCGGCACGTTCTACTCGTTCTTCCTGATCGTCGCCGGCCTCGCTCTCATCGCGCTTACTCGGCGACCCGCGACGTCCGCGAAGTAAGCAAAAAGGCGCGCCAATCGGCGCGCCTTCGGAGAATTCGCGGAGCCCGGCTAGCTCAGAGCGTGAAATTGGACGGCACGATGCCGCCCTTCACCACGCAGAGCACGCCATCGCGAATCACGATGCCGTGCGGATACTCGCCGTCCGGCTTGCCGTCGGGAGAGAGCGTGACGTTGTCGCCGATGCGCGCGTTCTTATCGATGATGCTGCGCCGGATCTTGCAGTTGCGCCCGACGCCGAAGTGCGGGCGGCCCGCCTTGCGGTCGGCCTCCTGCTCCACATCGGTCTGATAGTAGTCGGCGCCCATCATCACGACGTCCTGCAAATCGGAGTTTTCACCGAGGATCGAGCGGATGCCGATCAAGCAATGGCGCAGCCGCGAATCGGTGACGATGCAACCGTCGCCGATGACGACGTGATCGATGTCGCAATGGTTGATCTTGGACGCCGGCAGGTAGCGCGCGTGCGTGTAGATGGGGGCGTTGCGATCGAAGAAGTTGAACGGCGGGAGCGGCTGCGCGAGCGCGAGGTTGGCCTCGAAGAACGCGCGCACCGTGCCGATGTCCTCCCAGTAGCCCTCGAAGATGTAGCTGCAGAGCTTGGCCTTCCCGAGCAGGGTCGGGATGACCTCCTTGCCGAAATCCTTCATCGTGTTGTCGAGCGCGCGCGAGAGCACGTCGCGGCTGAACACGTAGATGCCCATCGACGCAAGGCAGCGCTTCTCGCCGGTCTTGTTCGTGCCGAGGCGCGCCTCGAGCGCGTCGCTCATCGCGAGGCCGTTGATGATCGCGGGATCCTTGGGCTTTTCGACGAACTCGGAGATCGTGAGATCGTCCGCCACACGCATGAGGCCGAGGCCCTCGACCTTCGAGGTCGCGAACGGGATCGCGGCGATCGTGACGTCGGCCTTCGTCTCGATGTGCTGCTGCACGATCTTCGCGAAATCCATCCGGTAGAGCTGGTCGCCGGAGAGGATGAGGATGTATTCGTGCCGGTGGCTGTTGAAGTGAACGATGTTGCGGCGCACGGCGTCGGCGGTGCCCTCATACCACGCGTTGCTCTTCTCCGTCTGCTCGGCGGACAGGATGTCCACGAAGCCGCCGTTGAACGCATCGAAGTGAAAGCTCTTCTGAATGTGCCGGTGCAGCGACGCGGTCAGAAACTGCGTGAGCAGGAAGATGCGATTGTAGCCGGAATTGATGCAGTTGCTGATCGGGATATCGACGAGGCGATACTTTCCGGCCAGCGGCACCGCCGGCTTGCAACGTTCCTTCGTGAGGGGAAACAGCCGCGTGCCGCGACCGCCGCCCATGATGACGGACAAAACCCGTTTGGAGTCAGACATGGTAAAGCTAAAGGCCTTGCGTATCATTCCGGGCACTTCTCAAATCGCCAGACAATTTAAACCCTTATGTGTGGCATCGTTGGATACGTCGGAAAAAACAAAGCAGCCCCGCTCATCCTCGAGGGGCTGAAGCGCCTCGAGTATCGAGGCTACGACTCTGCCGGCGTCGCGGTGTGGCAAAACGGAGGGTTCTCCATCGCGAAAAAAATCGGCCGCGTTGCGGGACTCGAACCCGAGGCGGCGAAGCTCAAGCTTACCGGAACCTACGGCATGGGCCACACGCGCTGGGCGACCCACGGCGGCGTCACCGACGCCAACGCGCACCCGCACCTCAGCAGCGACGGCAAGATCGCGCTGATCCACAACGGCGTCATCGAAAACTACTCCTCGATCAAAAAATTCCTCGCCAGCCGCGGCTTCACTTTCAAATCCGAGACTGACACCGAGGTCCTCTGCAACGCCATCGCCTACCACTACGCGAAGGAGCCGGTCCCCACCGACCCGACCGAAAGCCGCTTCGTCACCGCCGTGCGCAAGACGCTTCGTCACGCCGAAGGCACTTACGGCATCGTGGTCATGGCGGTCGACGTCCCTGGTGAACTCGTCACGGCCCGCAAGGGCTCGCCGCTGATCCTCGGCATCGGCGACGGCGAGAGCCTGGTCGCGAGCGACGTCGCGGCGATCGTCAGCCGCACGCAGAACGTCGTCTACCTCAAGGACGGCGAGATCGCCCACCTCACGCCGAAGAACTTCGCCATCACGACCCTCGACGCCGGTGACGTCTCGCCGGTCATCGACAAGGTCACTTGGTCGATCTCCGACGCCGAGCTTAACGGCTACTCGCATTTCATGGAGAAGGAGATTTTCGAGCAGCCCACCGCCCTCGAAAACACGATGCGCGGACGCTTCTCCGAGGACGGCAGCACGGCCCAATTCGGCGGCCTCAACATCACCGCGAGCGAGCTGCGCAACTACGAGCGTTTCCAATTCCTCGCCTGCGGCACCGCGCTGCACGCCTGCATGGTGACCGAGCACCAGATCGAACGTTTCGCCCGCGTGCCCGTCGAGTGCGACTACGCGTCGGAATTCCGCTACCGCAACTCCCCGCTCGATCCCGCGACGCTCTTTTTCACGATGAGCCAGTCGGGCGAGACCATCGACACGCTCGCCGCGATGCGCGAGGCGAAGCGCAAGGGCTACAAGGTGCTCGCGATTAACAACGTCGTCGGCTCCACCATCGCGCGCGAGGCGGACGGCGGCATCTACCAGCACGTCGGCCCCGAGGTGGGCGTCGCCTCGACGAAGGCCTTCACCTCCCAATTGCTCATCGGCGCGATGCTCGCGCTCTACATCGGCCGCATGCGCGACATGAGCTTCAGCGACGGCGCGCAGATCGTCCAGGCGCTCAAGAGCGCGCCCGACCTCGTGCGGACCGCACTCAAGCAGGCGGATCACATCCGCGGCATCGCGAAGCGCTACGCGCATTACCACGACATGCTCTTCCTCGGCCGCCTGTCGCTCTTCCCCATCGCGCTCGAAGGCGCGCTGAAGCTGAAGGAGATTTCCTACATCCACGCCGAGGGCTATCCGGCCGCGGAAATGAAACACGGCCCGATCGCTCTCATCAGCGAGCAGTGTCCGTCCGTCTTCTTCGTCTCGAGCGGCGAGATGTTCAACAAGGTCTTGTCCTCGATGCAGGAGATCAAAGCGCGCAAGGGAAAGGTCATCGCGGTCTGCACCGACGGTTGCAAATTGCCCGACGGGCTCGCGGACGAAGTCATCCCGATTCCGGAGTGCCACGAGGCTGTCCTGCCGATCGTCGCCACCATCCCCGTCCAACTGCTCAGCTATTACATCGCCGTCGAACTCGGCCGCGATGTCGACAAGCCCCGCAACCTGGCGAAATCCGTTACCGTCGAGTGAAGTGATGCGCGTCGCCCCTTCCCGCTCCGAATTCCTCGCGCTCAGCCAGCGCGGCAACGTCATCCCGGTTACCGCCGAATTGCTCGCGGATCTCGAGACTCCAGTCTCGGCGTTCGCCAAGCTCCGCACGAGGGGCCCGGCGTTCCTCCTCGAATCCGTCGAAGGCGGCGAGCACCTCTCGCGCTACAGCTTCGTCGGCTGCAACCCGCGCAAGATCATCTCGGCGCAAGCCGGCGACGGCGACCCGTTGCAGCAACTCGAGCGCGAGATGAAGCAATACCGTCCCGTCGAATTGCCCGGACTGCCGCCCTTCACCGGCGGCGCGGTCGGTTACCTCGGCTACGAATTCATCCACGGCGTCGAACGCACAGTGCCGCTCGCCGCTCGCGACGACCTCGGCGTGCCGATGATGTGGTTCATGCTCTGCGACTCGCTCGTGGTGTTCGACCGCGCGCGCCAGACGCTGCGCTTGATCGTCAACGCCCACATCACCGCCGACGCGGGTGCCGCCTACGATGCCGCCGTGGCGGAGATCGACCGCCTACGCACGGTCCTGCGGGCCCCCTGCCCGATCGCTCCGGCCGAACTGGGCGAGGTCGACGGCATCGCTGTTCCTCCCGGCAATCATTCGAAAGCCAGCTTTGAGAAAATGGTCGAGGACTCGAAGGAGTTCATCCGCGCCGGCGATATCTTTCAGATCGTCCTTTCGCAGCGCTTCACGCGCGACTTCGCCAAGACCCCGCTCGATCTCTACCGCGCACTGCGGACGGTCAATCCCTCGCCCTACATGTTCATCCTGGAGACGGGCGAGTTCTCGCTCGTTGGCGCCTCGCCCGAAGTGCACGTGCGCCTCACGGGACGGCACGCGGAAATCCGCCCAATCGCCGGCACCCGTCCGCGCGGCAAGACCCCCGACGAAGACGTCGCGCTCGAAAAGGACCTGCTCGCCGATGAAAAGGAAAAGGCCGAGCACCTGATGCTGGTCGACCTCGCGCGCAACGACTTTGGCCGCGTTTGCAGTTACGGCAGCGTGAAGGTGCCCGAATTCATGACCATCGAGCGCTACTCCCACGTGATGCACATCGTGTCACAGGTGGAGGGACAACTTGCGCCAGAACGTTCCGCTTTCGACCTCATGCGGGCAACTTTCCCGGCCGGCACCGTCAGCGGCGCCCCCAAGGTCCGAGCCATGCAGCTGATCGCCCAATTCGAGGGCACCCAACGTGGCACTTACGCCGGCGCGCTCGGGTATTTCAGCTACAACGGTAATCTGGATTCCTGCATAACTCTGCGCACGGCATTGCTTAAGGATGGTAGAGTTCACGTCCAAACGGGAGCCGGGCTCGTGGCCGATTCGGTGCCTGCGGCCGAATATCAGGAGACGATCAACAAGGCCTCGGCCCTCTTCAAAGCCATCGCATTGGCCGAGAAAATCTAGCCGCGACGCGTCCAAGCGGCACAGACACCCGTATTTCGGGTCAAACAGCGACACTGGGAATTTCCACGCGGGGTCCGGCATCTAATGTGCAGGACATCGGTTGAAATGACCACCGTGTCTCAATCTATCCACGCCATGCCCAATCGCAAAAAGCTTCACCACGCTGCGCCGGCTGTCGAACAAACCGCCTCCGCGCGCGTCCAGACTGTTTCCATTCCGTCCGTCGACGAAGGTCTGACGGTCCGTCCCGAAATCAAACCGGCCCCGACCGCGGCCCAGTCCGAGTTCGACAAGGCCTCGCCCGTCGATCGCCGCGATGAGCGCTCGAATCTCCAGCTCTATCTCAACGAGATTCGCCAGACGCCGCTCCTTACCATCGAGGAGGAGATCAAGCTCGCCGCCCGCATCAAGCGCGGCGACAAGGCGGCCCGCGACCACATGATCAAGGCGAACCTCCGCCTCGTCGTGAAGATCGCCTACGACTACAAGGAAATGGGCCTCCCGCTCATGGACCTCATTTCCGAAGGCAATCTCGGCCTCATCAAGGCCGTCGAGCGCTTCGACCCCGCCAAGGGCGGCAAGCTCTCCACCTACGCCGCGTGGTGGATCAAGCAGTCGATGAAGCGCGCCTTGGCCAACCAGTCCAAGACCATCCGCCTCCCCGTTCACCTCGTCGACAAGATCGCCCGCATGCGCCGCACGATCGCGGCTCTCACGGACGAGTTCGGCCGCGAGCCGACGAACGAGGAGATCGCTTACGAGATGCAGATGCCGATCAACAAGATCGCCCTGCTCAAGACCGTCAGCGTCCGCCCGGCCTCGCTCGATGCGCCGGTCGGCGAGGACAGCGATTCCGCCACGCTCGGCGACCTCGTCGGCGACGAGAGCACGATCGCCCCCGATGCCGATCTCGGTGAGCGCAACCTCCACGAAGATCTCCGCGCCATGGTCAACTCCCTCGATCCGCGCGAGGCCGAGATCATCAAACTCCGCTTCGGCCTCGACGGAAAAGACGAGCTGACCCTGGAGGAAGTCGGCAAGAAATTCAAAGTCACCCGCGAGCGTATCCGCCAGCTCGAGTATCTCGCGCTCTCGAAGATCCGCCGCCATATGGCGAAGCACGACAAGCAGCGGACGGTCGACGAGATCGATCAGGAAACCCGCGCCGAGGAACGCGCCCAGACCATCCGCGACTACCTCGCGCGCAACGGCAAGACCAACGACTGATCCCTGTCGGTTACGACTCACCACCAAGGCGCCCGAATGCCGGGCGCCTTTTCGTTTGCGGTCCTCAATCGCTCGCGCCTCCCCTGCGCGGAATCCGCCCTACCGCTGGTCGAGCAAACGCCGCACGCGTCCGCGCAGTTCGTCCGCATGGAACGGTTTCGCCAGATAGGCCGCCCGGAGCGAGCTGGTAGTTGCTGGCAACCAAATCGCGTGAATAACCGCTGCAGTAAATCACGCGCAGCCCGAGTCGCCCGGCACTCAACTGCTCTCCCAGTTGCACGCCATTGATCCGACCCGGCATCATCGCGTCGGTGATCAACAGGGCGACGTCGTCCTTGTGATCGCGCCAGAGCCACTGGGCGGCGGGCAGGCCAGCGAGAGTGACCGAGGACAGATCGGAGCCGGTCTGGTTGTTGACCGTGTATTCGTAGTGATACGCGGGACCGTTGTTGGTGACGTTGGCCTGCACCGAGACTTGGGCCCGGGCGGAGCCGAACACCAGCGCGCCGAGCGCGAGCAGGCCGAGGATTCTGAAGCGTGTTGTCATAGGGGGATGCGATTGGACGACGCGCCGACCGGTCCGCAGCACCGCAAATCACAGCCGGGCGTCAGGGATGAAAACGCCGCGCCGGAGCATGCGGACGCAACCAGGCCGGGAAATTTCCTGCGCGCGACAAAGGCGCATCCGCAGCGCCACGCGCGACGTAAGCCCGCGCCTGACGGGAAACGATGAGGCGGCGAAGCGAATCTCGTTCGCTCGGGCGGTTCGTCGGCCCAGAAAAGAAAAAGGCGCCCGCGTTGCTGCGGGCGCCTTGAGAGTGTTTCGCTTGTGGCCGGGCTCGGCGAGCCCGGCTACAGGTTGGCGAGAGCTTATTCCTTCTTCGCGGCCTCGTCGAAGATGTCGCCGAGGTTCGTGAGGTCGGAACCGCTGCTCTGCTTGGTGAACTGCTCGTAGGAAGCGGTCTCCTGCGCGAGCTGTTCGGCCGAGTAGTTGGCGGCCTTGATCGAGAGGCCGATGCGGCGGCCTTCGCGGTCGATCTTCACGACGCGCGCGGTGACCTGCTGACCGGGCTTGAGCTCGTCCTTCACCTTCTCGACGCGGTCTTCCTTGATCTGCGAGATGTGCACCATGCCGTCGATGCCGTCCTTGAGCTCCACGAAGGCGCCGAAGTTGGCGATCTTCGAGACGGTGCCCTGGACGACGTCGCCGATGCGGAAGTGCGCATCGATGTCGGTCCACGGATCGGTCATCAGCTGCTTCATGCCGAGGCTGATGCGCTGCTGGTTCGGATCGACGTCGAGCACGATGGCGTCGACTTCGTCGCCCTTCTTGAGGACTTCCGACGGGTGGTTGACCTTGCGGGTCCAGCTCATGTCGGAGACGTGCACCATGCCGTCGATGCCTTCTTCGAGTTCGATGAAGGCGCCGTAGGTGGTCATGTTGCGCACCTTGCCGCGGACGCGAGCGCCCACCGGGTAGTTGTGGCGGACCATGTCCCACGGGTTGGGCTCGAGCTGGCGGAGGCCGAGCGAGATTTTCTGCTCTTCCTTCTGGATGCCGAGGACGACCGCATCGAGTTCCTGACCGACCTTGAGCAGTTCGGAGGGCTTGGTGATGCGCTTGGTCCAGGACATCTCGGTGATGTGGACGAGGCCTTCGACGCCCGGCTCGAGTTCGATGAACGCGCCGTAGGGGACGAGGTTGACGACCTTGCCGCGGACCTTGGCGCCGACCGGGAACTTGTGGTCGATGTTGTCCCACGGGTTGTTCTTGGTCTGCTTGAGGCCGAGGGAGACACGCTCCTTCTCGCGGTTGATGTCGATGACCATGACCTCGATCTCCTCGCCCTGCTTGAGCATTTCGGACGGGTGACCGATGCGGCCCCAGGACATGTCGGTGATGTGGAGCAGGCCGTCCATGCCGTCGAGGTCGATGAACGCGCCGAAGTCGGTGATGTTCTTGACGACGCCCTTGCGGATCTGGCCGGGCTGGAGCTTCTCGAGGAGCTCGCGGCGCTTGTTGTGGCGCTGCTCTTCGATGAGCTCGCGGCGGGAGAGAACGATGTTCTTCCGCTCGTGGTTAATCTTGAGGACCTTGAAGTCGTAGGTCTGGCCGAGATACTGATCGAGGTTCTTCGGCGGCTGGATGTCGATGTGCGAGGCCGGGAGGAAGGAATCCACGCCGATGGAGACGAGGAGGCCGCCCTTGACCTTGCCCTTCACGCGGCCCGAGACGATGGAGCCTTCGTTGCAGCGCGTGAGGATGTTTTCCCAGTTCTTCTTCTGCTGAGCCTTTTCGTAGGAGAGGACGGGATTGCCCTCCTTGTCCTCGAGTTTCTCGAGGAGGACTTCGATCGAGGAGCCGACTTGCAGCTCGCCGAGGTCGAAGAATTCATTGGCCGGGATGGCGCCTTCGGCTTTGCCGCCGATATCGACGATAACTTCGTTGGCGCGGATTTCCGTGATCGTGCCCGGGACCATCGTGCCTTCCTTCAACTTGTCGAAGGAGGATTGCTCGAGCAGCTGTTCCATTAACGAACTCATTTGACTGTGTGCCGAAGACGCACGTCGCACTCCGACGCCGCACGCCTTCCAGGCGGTGGATCCTTGCGGATCCGTGGGTTGATTGTTTCTGGCAAAGGCCGGTGGGAGTGCCGCGGCAGCACCGGCTGTGACGAAGAACGCCGCGAAAGGGGACGAAAGTCCCGAAAGCTCCCCTGCCCCGCAAGCGGAAAAATCTAGTTTTTCCGGTCGACCGGCGCGGTCTTTTGCTCGGCCAAAACCTGCTGCAAGACAGCGAAATAGGTCTCGTAGAAACCGTGCTCACGCAGCGGCCGCTCGTTCGGTCCGCCGAGGCCCTGCGCCTCCACCTGCTCGGTCAGGCGCATGCTGACCTCGGACTGCGCGGGACCGACGGACGCAATCGTCATCTGCGCGACGAGCTGACGCGAGTCGGCGAAAGCGACGCTGGTGTTGATCCGGCTCGCCGCCTCGACGCGGAGGTCGGCGACGGACGAGCGTGTGAGGTTGAAATCGAGGCGCTTGAACGCCGCCTGCGCGGCGTAGTAAACCGCGCGCGATTCACCGTCGACGACCTGAGTCTTCGGCGGCACCTCGGCGAAACGGTCGCGGACACGCGACTCGAGCGACTCGCAACCGGCGAGCAAACCGAGCAACGCAAAGAGAACGAGAGCGAGCGGAGTTTTCATGGAGTCGGAAAAGGACAGCTGAGCCGCGCTGCGGTGCCGCGCTCAGGCGGGCGCGGTGGGCTTGCCGGCCGCCGGCTGTTGCTGCGACAGGCAGTGCAGCGTGCCGAGTCCCCAGATGATGTGGTAGCAATCGACGCCGATCGTCTGCCGTCCGGGGAAGCAACTCGCGATGATCTCGAGCGCCTGCGCGTCGCGCACGCTCTGCCGGAATGTCGGCACGAGCACGGCACCGTTGATGATGAGAAAATTCGCGTAGCTCGCCGGCACGCGCCGGCGCTGGAACGCAAACGGCTTCGGCATCGGCAGCTCGACGATCGAGAACTTGCCGCCGGCCGGCGTGCGGAACGATTTCAACCTTTCGAGATTCTCGGCGAGGATGGCGTGGTTCTTGTCGTTCTCGTTCGGCTCGACGCAGGTGATCAGTCCGTCGGGCTTGTAGAACCGCGTGATGTCGTCGATGTGGCCATCGGTGTCGTCGCCAATGATGCCGTCGCCGACCCAGAGAATCTGCTTCACGCCGAGAAAATCCTTCAGGTTTTTCTCGATCTGCGTGCGCGAGAGGTGCGGGTTGCGATTCTTGTTCAGTAGGCATTGCTCGCTCGTGAGGAGGAGGCCCTGCCCGTTCACGTCGATCGAGCCGCCTTCGAGAACCATGTCGTGCTCGAAGCGTCGGAGGCCGAGCTTTGCGCCGATGCTCGGCGGGATCTGGTTATCGAGATCGAACGGCGGGTATTTGCCGCCCCAAGCGTTGTAGGTCCAGTCGGTGAGCGCGACCTCGCCGGTCGCGTCGTTCTTCACGAAAATCGGACCGTGGTCGCGACACCACGCGTCGTTCGTCGGGTGATCGTAGAACGTAACGCGCGAGAGGTCCGCGCCGGCCTTTTCGCAGAAGCGGCGGGCACGCTTGTGGAGGCGCTCGGCGGCGTTGATGCGCACCTCCTCGAACCGGCTGATCTGCGTCACGAACCGCGCGAAGGCATACGGCACCGGGCGGAACTGCCGCGGCCACGAGTCGTAGTTATGCGGCCACGAGAGCCACACCGCTTCCTGCGGCTCCCACTCGGCGGGCATGCGGAAGCCGAGCGAGGCGGGCGTCTCGATCTTTGGTTTCGATTCTGGTTTCTTGGATTTCTTGGCAGCCACGGAAAGGGAGTGCAGGCACCTCGCCTGCTTCGGCATTTCATCGGCAGGCGGGACGCCTGCGCTGAGTATGGTTCAGTCGCGGAAACGTTTCGTCAGATCGCCGTAAGCGTCGATGCGGCGGTCGCGCAGGAACGGCCAGTGGGTGCGCGTGAGGTCGACTTTTTCGAGGTCGATTTCCTGGAGGATGATTTCCTCCTTATCGACGCTCGCCTTCTGGAGGATCTGGCCGCTGGTGCCGGCCACGAAACTCTGGCCCCAGAATTCGATGCCGTCGCCGCCCTCGGGGGTCTCGGTGCCGATGCGATTCACCGCGGCAACGTAGCAGCCGTTCGCGACCGCGTGCGCGCGCTGGATCGTTTCCCACGCGCCGTGCTGATTCGCGCCGTATTCGGCCTTTTCCTTCGGATGCCAGCCGATCGCCGTCGGATAAAAAAGTATCTCCGCGCCCGCCATCGCCGTGAGGCGCGCGCCTTCCGGATACCATTGGTCCCAGCAAATCAGCACGCCGATCTTGCCGTATTTCGTCTGCCACGCCTTGAAGCCCGTGTCGCCCGGCGTGAAATAGAACTTCTCGTAGTAGAGCGGATCGTCCGGGATGTGCATTTTCCGGTAGATGCCGAGCAACGAGCCGTCCGCGTCGATGATCACCGCCGTGTTGTGGTAGAGGCCGCTGGCGCGCTTCTCGAACAGCGACGCGACGATCACGACCTGATGCTTCTTCGCGATCTTCTGGAACGCCGCCGTGCTCGGCCCGGGGATCGGCTCGGCCAGCTTGAAGTAATCGTGGTTCTCCGCCTGGCAGAAATACTGCGAGCGGAACAGCTCCTGGGTGCAAATGATCTTCGCGCCCTTCTTCGCCGCCTGTTCGGCGAGCGCGAGCGTCTTCTTGAGATTCTCCGCCGGATGGGCGGAGCAGGCGTGTTGGAGCAGACCCAGCGTGACTTTCATCGCGAAAAATTCCGTGTGGCGGCGTGAGCCGATGATTGCGCGCGAGGCAACGGCCCGCGTCGTCGGAACACAAGTAAACTCTGCGCGGAAATGCGCAACTTTCCCCGTGACGAACAAGGCTTTGACAAGTCATCGCGCAATTGTAAAAAGCTTCCCCAGCCGGTGCTGTCCGCGCCGGCTCCATCCCCAGTCACTGGCCCGCAACCTGTCACCTCACACCATGTGCGCCGCTCCCCGCCCCCTGATCGTCGTCGTCGAAGATGAGAAAGAACTCTGCTCGCTGATCTGCCAGCACCTCGAGGACGCGGGCATGCAAACCCAGCCCTACGACCGCGCCGCCCCCGCACTGCGTTTCCTCGAGCGCAATTTCGCCAACCTGCTCCTCCTCGATCTCAACCTTCCCGACACGACCGGCTTCGAACTGCTCTCCACGCTCAAGCAGCACGACATCCACGTCCCCACGATTTTCCTCACCGGCAGCGCCGCCGAGGCCGACAAGGTCAAGGGCCTCAACATGGGCGGCGACGACTACATCACGAAGCCCTTCAGTTACGCCGAACTCGTCGCACGCATCCACGCCGTGCTCCGTCGCGCCGAGTCGAAGGGCGACTTCAATCTCACGAAAAACGTCAAGACGGTCGACCAGCCCTTCGAGTTCCTCGGCGCCAAGGTCCACCCCGACCGCCTCGAAATCGAATTCCCCAACAACGTCTCGCACAAGATCGGCCGCAAGGAACTCGGCATCCTCGCCTACCTGAACACGCATCGCCACGTCGTCATCACGCGCAAGGAGCTCATCCACTCCGTCTGGGGTATCCACGCCGACGTCCGCAGCCGCTCACTCGACCAATACATCGTGAAAGTCCGCGCCGCCTTCGCGAAGAACGGCCTCACGCTCGACAGCTTCAAGACCGTCCACGGCATCGGCTACATCTTCGAGCCACCGGCGAGCTGACCGAGGACGGAGGACAGAAAATAGAGGACGGCGAACAAACCAATCTACGGGCCAGCCATGAACAATGCTCATTCGTCAATTCACCGAGCTGGACGTGTATCGGCGGTCGAGCGAACTCGCCGAGAGAATTTTCGTCCTGAGCAAGCGCTGGCCGCCCGAAGAACGCTATTCGCTCACTGACCAGATTCGCCGCGCCGCTCGCTCGGTTGGTGCAAACATCGCCGAGTCTTGGGGAAAGCGCCGTTACGAGGCGCACTTCGTCAGCAAGCTAACCGACGCCGACGCAGAGAACCACGAAATCGAACACTGGTTGATCACTGCTCACCGGGACGGATACCTCACGTCGTCCGATTTCGCCGCGCTCCTCGCGATCAAACGCGAGGTTGGCGCCAGAATCGGCAAGATGATCCAGAACCCCGCCCCGTTTTTGCTGAAATAATCCGTCCTCGGTCTTCAGTCCTCTGTTCTCCGTCCTCCGTCCCTCAGAACAACTCCTGCTGCCCCGTGTAGCGCTTCTGCGCTTCCACCAGCGTCGAGCGCATCTCCATCGATTCGAACAGCGGAAGCAGCTTCGCGGTGTCCGGCTCGCCCGGCTCCACCCACGGCATCGGCGAACTCGTGCGCAGCGTCGTCAGCTTCAGGTTCCGCCGCAAATCCTCCGCGCGCGCCGCGACCTGCTCGCGGAACCGTTCCGGCTTCAGCGTCGCCGCCGCCGCGATCAGGCCTTCGAGCGAGCCGTGCTCCTCCAGCCACTTCGTCGCCGTCTTCGGTCCGCAGCCGTCGATGCCGGGAATGTTGTCCGACACGTCGCCGACGATCGCGAGATACTCCGCGATCTTCGCCGGCGGCACGCCAAACTTCTCCACCACCCCGGCCGCGTCGAGCACGCGCCAGCCGAGCTTCGGGTTCGCGGTCGGCGGAGGCAGCAGGATCTTGATCCGCTCATTCACGCACTGCGCGAAATCCTTGTCGGCGCTCACGATCAACACCTCGTGCCCGGCCGCCGCCAGCACGTGCGCCTGCGACGCCAGCAAGTCGTCCGACTCCACGCCGTCGAGCTCGATGCCGACCAAGCCCATCGCCCGGGTGATCTCCTTGATCACCGGAATCTGCTTCTCGAGCGGTTCCGGCGTCTCCTTGCGGTTCGCTTTGTATTCCGGATGCAGCGCCAGCCGGTCCTGCGCGCCGCCGAGATCGAAGAAGCACAGCGTGAAGTCCGGCTTCTCCTGATCCTGCAGCCGCCAGATGCTCTTCACCCAGCCGTGCAACGCGCCCGTCGGAAACCCGTCCGCGCGCGTCAGCTCCGGCATCCCGTAGAACGCGCGGAACGCGAGGTTGTAGCCATCCAGCAGCAGCCATTTCGCCATGCGCCCGACGCAATCGCCTGCGCGCGTCCGGGCAAACCCAATCTCAACCTCTAGCGTGTCGCCGCCTTTAATCGCTCGATATACTGCCGGAGCGGTCCCGCCAGCCACGCCGCCGTCCTCTGCGCCTGCGCTTTCGCCGACTGGCCGGACATTGTCTGCGCGTTGCTCTCCCATATCCGGATGTCCTCGACCAGCGCGCGCTCCATTTGCGCGATAGTCTTTGGCAAGCCGGCTGGACTCGCGCTAAACACCCAGCCGCGATACTTCGACCAAACGTCGACGTGTGGCACGCTGACTTCGATCTTCTCGATTGAACGGAGATAGACCGTGACAACCTCCGTTCGCTTGGGCGGAAACTCCGCCCGCAACTGAGTCAGCTGTTGTTGCGTTACGCCAGAGGCGACCGAACAGGCCAACAAGCAGAAGAGTGCAAGCCATGCGCCACGCATAGGACTGCGCTACTTCTTCGCCTCGCGCCCCGCGGCGCCGGCGGGCGTGACGATGGTGGGGTTCTGGAAAATCGTGCCGACCGGCGCGCCGCGCACGGCCTGCTTCTTGAGCGAGCCGCCGGGGCTGACGAGATTCGCTGTCACGAAGATGAGCAGATTGCGCTTCTGCGCGCTCTCGCCGTTGCTGCGGAAAAGACGCCCGAGCACCGGCAGGTTGCCGATCACCGGCACCTTGTCGTTTGTCTTGCGCGTGTCCTCGCGCGTGAGTCCGCCCATGACGAGCGTCGCGCCGTCCCAGATCGTCACCTTCGTCGTCAACTCGCGCACCGCGAAGATCGGCTGATAGAAGCCCGACGGCACCGTCACCGTCGTGCTGCCCGAGACCGCGACGCTCTGGCCGCCGTATTCGACGAAGCCCTCGAACTCCGTCACCTTCGGGTTCAGGTCGAGACTGATGCTGTAATCGTCCTCCTCGACGGTCGGCGTCACCTTCAGTTCCACGCCAATGTTGCGCGTCGTGAATTCCTGCGGCGTGCCGGCCGTGATCGTGACGCCCGCCGAGCCGCCGCCGCTCGCGCTGCCGGTGCCGACCTGGCTTTGCACCTGGCCATACGACTGCGGGTAACGCAGCTCCTGCGCGACCGTGATCGTCGCGGGATTGCCGGACAGCACCGTGAGCTTCGGCGCGCTGAGCAGCTCCGTGCCGCTGCGCTGGGAGAGCGCACGAATCACGGCACTCACGTTGAATTCACCCAAAACGCCGGTGATGGCCGCCAGAGGATTGGCTCCAATACCAATGTTATTGGTTCCTGGAATTGAAGGCGCGTTATTGATGATCGGCACATTCAATGCCGTTGTCGGCGGTGTTGTTGTCGTCGTGGTGGACGACGACGACGAACCCTCGATGTCGAACGAGTTCGTCGGATCTCGGACAAAAGACGAAGAAGAGGACACGTTTGTCTGCGTTGTTCCAGCAGTCTCAGCTCGGTTGATTGCCCCGCTCGTGCCAGCAATAGAGTTGGTGAACGCCTGCCCGATGGAGCGATTACTGGTCGTATACGTGCCTACCGTTGCCCCTGTATCACGTCGCGCCGAAGCTTTTGTCGCGACGCTCCAATTCACGCCGAGCTCCTCGAGCGCGCCGTCCTGCACTTCCATGAACTTCGCCTCGATCTCGACCTGCCGCACGTCGCTGTAGCGCGCGAGGATGTTGCGAATGCGCTCCAAGTTGCGGCCGGTCTGCGTGACGATCAGCTGCGAACCGTCGAACGCGAGTGTGCTGCCGGGCGTGCCTTCGAAACTCACGCCGGCGAGTTGGAGAAAGTTGCGGATCGATTGCCCCTCGCCTTCCACATTCGTCGAGGAAGACGCGGCCGCCGCCTTCGCACCGCCTGCGAGCGGATCGCTGCCGCCGCCGTTCACTTCGCCGCCGCGCCCGGTCATGCGCAGCACGGTCGAGCGCGATACGGGGAAAAACTGCGTGTCGAGCGTCGTCTGCTCGCCGCCGGAGCGCACGATGACGGCGTCGGCCTGCACCTCGTATTGGTAGCCGACGGACTGCGTCACGAGATCGAGCACACGCTTCAGCGAGAGGTTGCGGAGATTGATGTTGTTCACGACCGGGTTCGCGCCGGTCGGGTCGAGCAACACGATGTTCACGCCCTTCGGCGTGGTGCCGCTCTGATCGAACTCCTCGGAAACGACGCTGAGCGTCGTCATGACGCGGCCGAGCTCCATGCCGCTGAAATTCACGTTCGGGAGGATGATTTTGTTGAGCTTCTCGAGCAGCGGCGACGGGCCGTCGCCGAGCGCGGCGCCAGGCGGCGGCTCCTTGTAGACGCCGGGGCGCTGCCACGCGCGCGCGACTTCGTTGAGCAACTGCGCGCTGGTCTGCGTGCGGTCGACGTTGCGGTCGACCGTGTCGGCGGCGATGCGCCGCATGAAGTTCTCCGCGTCGGCATTGCCCGGCTCCAGCTCCAGCACGCGCGCGAAGGTCTGCGCGGCAGCGGACGGATCGCCAGCGAGGTATTGGCTGCGACCACGTTTCACGAGCGCTTGCACTTCGGTATCCGGGGCGGGCGCGGCCACCGCCGGCGCGGAGGTCGGCGACGCCGCCGCGGCCACCGTCCTTTTCTCCACCTTGCGCGGCGCGGGCGCCGGCTCGGGAGCGGGCGTCTCCGTTTTCACGGGCTCGCTTTTGGGGGCTGCTTTCGCGGCTGCTGCCGAGTTCTTGGCGGCGGCCGCGGCGACGGCGGCGAGATGTTCGTCGCGCGCGCGGGTGATCTCCGCGCCCGCCACGTCGATCTCGGTGAGCGTGGCCTGCGTGGCGGGATTTTCGGCGAGGGAGCGGCGCGTCTGCGCGAGCTTGTCGAGGGCAGCGCTGAACTGCTGCTCGGCGGCGAGCCCGCGGGCGGCGCGGACATTCTCGCGCGCGGCGGCGAGCGCTTGGTTGAGTTTGTTTTCCTCTTCGGCGGCGAGTTGCTCGGCCTCACTCGGCGGCGTCACGACGCCGCCGCTCACCACGACTTTCGTTTCCGGGGCCTGGCCGAGCGTGGCGAGCAAGCGGGTGACGGTGGCATCACCGGGCGTGAGCTTCGCCAGCTCCTCGAGCTTCGCGCGGGCTTCGGAGATATTGCCGCTGTCGCGAGCGCGGAGGGCTTCGGAGAGGAGGCGGATTTTGGCCTCCGAGGCGTCGGGCTTCGTGTCGGATTGGCGGGCGATGAGGACGCCGCTGGCCAGGAGGGCGACGACGGCAAACAGGGCGAGGAAACGGCGGGGCATGCGAAAGTCAGGGGCGGGCGGCATCGGCGACACCGGGCTTGGCGGCGCCATTGAAACGCTGCGCGGTCGCGGCGGGATTTGCCGTCTTCGTGGCGGCTTCGGGCTTCAGCACGCGCGTCTCGGGATAAGGCAGACCGGCGGTCTGCTTGGCGACGACGACCTCGGGCGGATCGAGTTGGATGTGTTCGACGCGGAAGGTCGCGTCGTCCTGCTGGAACGTGTCGCCGACGTGCAGCGTGCGGGGCTTCGCTTTCGTGTCGGCAATGACGCGGAGCACGGCGAGCGGCGTGTCGGTGAGCTTCGGCCCGCGCGTGTCGAGCGTGATGTCCGCGCCCGTCCGCTCATCGCGCAACGTGGCGACGCCCGCGACATCGTAGACGGGCTGCTCGGCGCCGGGGGCGAGGTTCACCTTGCGCACCTCGAACGAACGCAACGCGAGCCCCAGCTGCTCGAAGCGGCTGCCGGCGCGCGCGAGTAGCGTTTCCGGTGTCTGCTGGCTCACGAACGCCGCGACGATATCGCCCGGCGCACCGACGTAGCCCACCAATTGCAGGCGGAACGGCTCGCGCTTCACCGCGAGCAACTCGAGGCCGAACGGCAGATTATTTTTCTCCGCGAGATAGGTTGGCGGCGTCACCGTGAACGCCCGCGCGGTCGCGTGGTAATAGATCACCGGCGGCGTGAAGAGCTCGTAGATCCAGCCGCCACCGGACGACTGCACGGTCGGTTTGCGCCACGCGCCGGGCGCCGCGTCCAGCGCCGGCAAGGCGGCGGTCGCATACGGCGCATCGACCAGAGCGGCGCTCACGCGCTCGGCGCGCAGGCGGCGCAGCGTCGGCTGCTGTTGCCACCACCACGCCGCCGATGCGAGGGCGCCGGCGAGCGCCAGCAACGCGAGCGTTTTTTCGAGCGAGACGAAGCGGGGCAAGGTCATGACGACGGTGCGGAGGGGGCCGGGAGGACATCAACACATTCCACCACCACGGCAAACTTTGAAAAATTCTGCGTCACGAGCGGCACCGGAGCGGAGGACGGCGCAGTGGCCGCGGCGACCGCGATCGCGGAAATCTCGGCGGAAGGCTCGACCTCGACGGCGCGGACGAACAGCGGCAGCGGTGAAGCGGCCAACGAGTTCAGGAACGCGCGCAACGCCTGCGTCTGACCGGTGAACTCCACGCGATACAACTCGCCCTCGACGAGACCGGGAGCATGCAGACGCAACCGCGCGTCGGGCTCGAAGAAGTCTGCGAGCTGTCCCGCACTGCGCGCGCTGCCGGACGGCGTCTCGGAACCGTTCGCGTTCGCCGCCGCAGCGCGGCGGGCCGCGCGTTGGGTTTCAGTCAACGGCCGTTCGCGCACCGCGGCGACGAGCGTGGTCGGCCGCGCTTCGAAAAGCGTTTCGAGCAGATGCTGCATCACGACGCGCTGGCGGTGCACCGGCGCCAGCAAGTCGGACTCAGGTCCTTCGTTGGCGTAGGTCGAGAAACCGAAGCGCTCCTCGGCGCGCAAGGCGACCTGCTGCGTCACCGCGAGCGCGCGCATTTTTTCGGTGAACGTCGCGAGGGTGAAATAGGCATCGATCGGACGCGCGGGCGGCGTCGGCAGCCAGGCCTTGCCGGTGAGCGCGGCGCGCAGTTCGCCGACGCGCTTGGTCGCGTCCGCGAGATCGGATTCGATCGCGCGGGCGTTTTCCTCGCTCAGGGCCGGCTTCTGCCGCGCGAGCCAATCGCACTCCTGACGCTTGGCCTCGAGTTGGATGGCGAAGCGTTTGGCCCGTTCGCGGGTCGAATAGATGAACCAGCCTTGCGCCAGACACGCGATCACGCTCGCGAGGAGAATCGCGGCGAAGAGCGGGTGTTTCTTCAGCGTGTCCATGGCTCAGAGCGGGCGCGCCGGCTCGGCGACGAGCACGACGTCGAAGTGCAGGATGCCGGGCTGGCGGTTGTCGAAACGCTCGTTCTCGACGGCGGAAACGTAGGGCGAGTCGACGACGCTCGTGAGGAGCTCGGTGACGCGCCGGTAGATGTCGGGGCTGACATTCGCGAGCGGGTTGGTGCGGTCGAGCATGCGGCCCGAGACGGCTATGCGCAGCGGCGCGTTCGCGTCGGCGGGACCGGATGCGAGCTGCACGCGTTCGAGCCAGACGTCCTCGACCTTCACGAAACGGTCCTGCAGATCGGCGAACAGCTGTTGCCAATTCGCGCGCCGCGCGGCGATGCCCTGGAGCGCCTTCACCTGTTCCTGGAGCGCGGCGAGTTGCTCGAAGTTGGCGCGGTTGCGGGCTTCGCGCGCGCGCAGCGGAGCGATCTCGGCGTCGACGGCGACGATCTTCTGGCGCAACGCCGCTTCCCATTCGCGGTAGTAAAGCAAGGGCGCCACGAACGCGGCCGCCACGAGCACGGCCGCGACCGCGAACCACGGTTGGCGGCGCCGCGTGTCCTCGCGGGTGCGCAGGCGCGGCGGGAGCAAGTTGACCGTCCTCGCGTCGCCCGCGAGCTGCTGCTGCGCGGCCCCCACCAAATCGGCGAGCTGCAGCGCGACATCGGCGACGCCGGCGTCGGCGGCCGCGCGCTGGATTTCCACGGCGGCGAGGGGGTCGAAGATTTCCACCGGGACGTTGACCCGGGCGCCGAGCAACTCCGGCAGGCCGACCGCGCGGGCGGCGCCGCCGGTGAGCACGATGCGCGTGGGGCTGGCGGCGCCGGACTGGCGTTTGAAGTGCACGGCCGAGCGCGTGATTTCCTGGCCGAGGCGCGTGGCGAACGACTCGACGGCCGGCGCAACGACGGCGGCATTGCGGCCGGAGATCTTCCATTCCTCGGCGTCGGCCCAGTCGCAGTCCTGAATTTCGACGAGCTGCTGCGTGACGTGTTGTCCGCCCATGGCGAGGGTGCGCGCGTGGACGCGACGGTTCTCCACGAGCAACAGCGTCGTGGAGCGCGCTCCGAGATTGGCGAAAAGGGTCGGCTCGGAAGCCGCACGCGCCTCGAGCGCAACGCGCAAGGCCAGCACGCCCGGCACGAGCACGCGCGGCTGGAGTCCGGCCGACTCGACCGCGGCGCACAGGGCGTCCACCGCTTCGAGCTTCGCCGCGCAGAGCATCACATCGAGATCGAGGTCCGACTCGCCCGTGACCACGTGATCCCACGCGACGTCGGACATCGCGTAGGGGATGTTCTGCTGCGCCTCGAAACGGATGACCTTCTCGCGCTTCGCCGCGTCGACGCGCGGTGTCTTGATGAATTTGGTCAGGACGAGATGTCCCGGCAGCACGACGGTCACCGGACCGCGGTAGCGCAATTGGATCGCCACGGTGCCGAGCGCGCCGAGGAGAGCGTCATGCCATTCCTCCTCGTGACCGGATGCGATCGAGAAGGACTTCCAAGCAAATTGTTCGAGACGAAGCCTTCCGCCGCTGCGCGAAAACACGCCAGCGGCAACGTGGCTGGCGCCACAATCGAGGACTGCTACGCGCGAGGGGCGCATCGGGTTCTTGTCGAGTGTTCCGCAGCGTTTCGGAGCGGCAAGGCTAGAGTGCGTGGCAAGGTGACAATCTGGTTGCGCGCCCGGCGCGCGGGCGGAGAGGCTCGGCCAGATGAGTGCCACCGCCCTGCCCTACAAGATCAGCGTGCTCGTGTTCCTCGAGAACCGCGCGGGAGAACTGCTGCTCATGCTCCGCGCCAAGCAACCGAATCTCGGCGTGTGGTCACCGATCGGCGGCAAACTGGAGATGGCGACCGGCGAGTCGCCGTTCCAGTGTGCGGTGCGAGAGATCGAGGAGGAGGTCGGCCTGAAGGTGCGCGACAGCGACCTGCACCTCTTCGCCATGATCGCGGAGAAAGCCTACCAAGGGCACAACCACTGGCTGATGTTTTTGTTCAACTGCAAGCTGCCGCTCGAGTCGCTGCCGCCGGACATCACGGAAGGAAAATTCGCCTTCTGGACGCGCGAGCAGATCAAGTCGCTCGAGATTCCGGAGACGGATGCGAAGGCGCTGTGGCCGATCTACGACCAGTATCGCCACACTTTCGTGTCGTTGCGCGCGGACTGCTCGGTGTCACCGATCGCGATCACGGTGGAGCAGATTACTGGCAGCCCGTAAGCACACAGTCGGCAGTCGCCGTCGCCGCGCGACCGTGGCGCGAAAAGGTTTAGAGTCGGACGCGTAATAAGCTCCCGCGCCCGAAGTTTCGCTTGTGTTTCTGCGCGCTTCCCCAACTTAGGACCTTGGCGTCCAAAAATCATTTCAAACTCGAACTAATTGTGAGCAAGAAAGCCACCACACCCAAGAAGCCCGATGAGGGCGCACCCGCCTACAACTCCCGCCAAGCTCCGGTAAACGCGAAGCTCGGTCAGGACGAGTTACTCAAGTTCTACCGCGACATGGTTCGCATCCGCCGCTTCGAGGAGCGCTGCCTGCGCTCCTACCAGCAGGGCAAGATCGGCGGCTTCCTCCACCTCTACATCGGCCAGGAGTCGATCGCCGTCGGCTGCGCGTCGGTGATGGCGAAGGACGACCATATCATCACCGCCTACCGCGACCACGGCCACGCGCTGGCCGTCGGCATGGGCATGAACGAGTGCATGGCCGAGAACTACGGCAAGGTCACCGGTTGCTCGCAGGGCAAAGGCGGCTCGATGCACTACTTCGATCCGTCGCGCAATTTCTGGGGCGGCCACGGCATCGTCGGCGGCCAGATCCCGCTCGGCGCCGGCCTCGCCTTCGCGCTGAAATACAAGGGCCGCAAGGGCGCCGCGATGGCGTTCATGGGCGACGGCGCGGTCAACCAAGGCGCGGTCCACGAAGCCTACAACCTCGCCGCTCTCTGGAATCTCCCGGTGATCTTCGTCGTCGAGAACAACGGTTACTCGATGGGCACGAGCCAGGCGCGTTCCTCCGCCGGTCCGTCGCTCGCGCAGCGCGCCGAAGCTTACGGCATGAATTGGGAAATCTCGGAGAACGGCCACGACGTCCTCGAGATCCGCGACAAGTTCGCTCGCCTCCTGAAGCTCGCGCACGACGAGTCGAAGCCGAGCGTGCTCGAGATCCGCACCTATCGTTACCGCGGCCACTCTGTCGCCGACCCGGACACCACTTACCGCGAGAAGAAGGAAATCGAGGAATACAAGGCGACCAAGGACCCGCTCATGACCTACGAACGCACGCTCGTGGCCGAAGGCGTTCTCAACGACGTGCTCATCCGCCAGATCGACGAAGCCGCGCGCGCCGAGGCCGAGACCTCCGCGCAATTCGCCGAGCAGAGCCCCTTCCCGACCGTCGAAGACATCAAGAAGCACGTCTATTGGGAGGCCGACAATCCCGCCGACCGCAAATCCGTCGGCAGCCTGTTCTTCGACTGAGCCGCCGCGCCTCCCCTCTCACTTTTCACCCTCACTTTCACTCTACAATGCCCGTCATCACCTACCGCGAAGCCCTCCGCCACGCCATGAGCGAGGAAATCGAGCGCGACGAAAACGTCGTGCTCATGGGCGAGGAAGTCGGCCAGTTCAACGGCGCCTACAAAGTCTCCGAAGGCATGTTGGCCAAATACGGCCCGAAGCGCATCATCGACACGCCGATCTCCGAAGCCGGTTTCATCGGCATGGGCGTCGGCGCCGCCATGCTCGGCATGCGCCCGATCATGGAGCTGATGTTCTTCAGCTTCTACTCGGTCGCCTTCGACCAGATCTTCAACAACGCCGCCAACATCCGCTACATGTCCGGTGGCCTCATCAACTGCCCGATCGTCCTCCGCGGCCCCGCCAACGGCGGCACGAACGTCGGCGCGACGCACTCGCACACACCCGAGGGCATCGCCGCCTACCACCCCGGCATCAAGGTCGTCGTCCCGTCCAACGCCTACGACGCCAAGGGCCTCATGAAGTCCGCCATCCGCGACAACGACCCCGTGCTGTTCATGGAAAACACCATGCTCTACGGCGAGTCCTGCGAAGTCCCGGACGGCGAATATCTCATCCCGCTCGGCAAGGCCGATGTGAAGCGCGCCGGCACCGACCTCACGATCGTCGGCCACGGCCGCCCGATCCAGATGGCCCTCAAAGCCGCCGATCTCCTCAAGGAAAAGCACAACATCAACGCCGAGGTCGTTGACCTCCGCTCGATCCGCCCGCTCGACGAGGAGACCGTGCTCAACTCCGTCCGCAAAACCAACCGCGTGCTCATCGTCGAAGAATCGAAACCCTTCTGCTCCGTCGGCGCCATGCTCGCCTGCATCATCGCGGAAAAGGCCTTCGACGATCTCGACGCCCCGATCAAGCGCGTCACCTCGATCGACTCGCCCGCGATCTACAGCCCGCCGCTGGAAAAGCTCCAGCTCCCGAACGTCGACCGCATCTACACCGCGGCGCTGGAAGCGCTAAAATGAAAATGAAGTAGCGAGTAGCGGGTAGCGAGTAGTGAGCATCACGCTCCGAAAACTCCCCCGCACTCGTCCGCTTCTCCTCCTACTCACTACCCGCTACTCGCTACTCACTACTGATTCCCCATGGCCAACATCATCGATATGCCGAAGCTCTCCGACACCATGTCGGTGGGCACGCTCGTCAAGTGGCTCAAGAAGGAAGGCGACGCCGTGAAGTCCGGCGACATGCTCGCCGAAGTCGAAACCGACAAGGCGACGATGGAGCTCGAGTCGTTCTTTGACGGCACGCTCGTCAAGATCTTCGCTCCCGCCGGCTCCCAAATCGCCGTCGGCGCTCCGCTCTGTGCCGTCGGCCAGCCCGGTGAGAAGGTCGACGCCCCCGCCGGCGCCGCGGCGAAAGCCGCCGCGCCCGCTCCGGCCGCCGCTCCGGCTCCCGCCGCCCCGGCCCCGGCTCCCGCGCCGGTGGCTCCGCCGCCCGCTCCAACGCCGATCGCCGCGCCCGCTCCTGTAGCCGGGGTCGTTGACCCCGGCCCGGGCTCAACGAGCCCGGCTACATCCGCTCGCCAGAAAATCTCCCCGCTCGCGAAGAAGATCGCCGCACAGAACAACCTCAACGTCACCAGCCTCGCCGGCACCGGTCCGCACGGCCGCATCGTGAAGGCCGACGTCCTCGCCGCCGTCGCGAATCCCGCGCTGCTCCAAGCCAAGCCCGCCGCCTCGGCCGCTCCCGCTGCCGCTAAGCCCGGCGTCGCCTTCACCGGCGGCACGCCGTCGCGCACCGGCCCGGTGCAGGAAGACCGCACTGTGACCGCAACGAACATGCGCGCGACGATCGCGAAGCGCCTGCTCGAGGCCAAGACCACGATCCCGCACTTCTACCTCGAGATCGAAGTCGACGCCGAGCCGCTGCTCGCCGTCCGCGCGCAGCTCAACGAAGGCCTCGCCACCGAAGGCGTGAAGCTCTCCGTCAACGACTTCGTCCTCAAGGCCAGCGCCGAGGCGCTCCGCCGCGTTCCGGCCGTCAACGCCTCCTGGACCGGCACCGGCATCCAATACTTCGGCGCCGCACACGTCTCGTTCGCCGTCGCGATCGAGGACGGCCTCATCACGCCGGTCATCCGCGACGCGCACACGAAGTCCGTCTTCGCCATCAGCGCCGAAGCCAAGCCGCTCGGCAAACGCGCCAAGGAAAAGAAGCTCAAGCCCGACGAGTTCACCGGCGGCACGTTCTGCGTGTCGAACCTCGGCATGATGGGCGTCACGAAGTTCTCCGCGATCATCAACCCGCCGAACTCCGCGATCCTCGCCGTCGGCACGACCGTCACCAAGCCGGTCGTGAAGAACGGCGCGATCGTCGTCGGCCAGACGATGACGCTCACGCTGTCGTGCGACCACCGCGTCGTGGACGGCGCGCTCGGCGCGCAGTTCCTCGCCGCGATCAAGGACCTGCTCGAGAAGCCCGCGCTGCTGCTCGTCTGATCCGCACCGCGCGAATCGTCCAGCCTCTCAAGGCGCGCCCAACCGGCGCGCCTTTTTCTTCCCTGCTTGTCAGGCCAAATGCGGCCGCAGGCGCACAAGAGTGTCACACCAGCAAACGCGCACCGCGCGGGAGCAGTCCGAGAAAAGGGCCTAGCGGCAACGAGGCGTCTCGGGAAGGTCGTGAACCGCGGCGACGCGCGCCCACACGCATCAATCGCGCGCCAAGCCGAGATTCGAAGTCGCGACGACGCAGCGACGAAACCGGGCCTGAAGTGTCGCAACCGTTGGCAAACTTAACGTGAAAATTGCCCTCGCTGCCGCAAAAGCTTTTCCGCCGAGCGATGTTCCCTTTTCGTTCGCCCACATGTTGCCGCCTTTCCGCCGCAAACCCGACAACGCCTGGATCGAGTCCGATCGTCGCGAACGCACCAAGCTCGTGCTGGCGACCCTCACCCTGGTTGCGGCCTTGGCCGGCGGTATCGGCTTCGCGGTCTACGCTATTGTCGCGCACTGAGCAGTAAGTCGCTGCCGGCCCACCGCAGAACGGGCCAGTGATTCCGGGCATAAAACCATTCGCGGTGGAGTCGCCTCACTTGACCGCGCCAATGTCTCCGTTTTTCTCCTGCCTCGATGTGGCCGTGGAAGAAAAGCAAGCGATCGACCAATGAGTGGCTGGCAAGCGACCGTCGCGAACGCGTGCGCATGATCCTGGCCACGTTGCTGCTCGTCGGCGCGATCGGGGCGGGCATCGCACTCGCGATCCACGCTCTGACGAGTCACTGAGCCGCGCCGGATTTCCCTCTGGCGCGTGACGCACCCGACGGGAGCGAGCCCCTACGTTGCGCGTGCAGCGGATCGGTGCGCGTCGGCCGAACGCACGCCGCGCCTCAGCCCTCGGTCGGCGCGGATTTCTTTGCCGGTCGCAGACCGTCGGCCCGCGCATGCGCGCGCAGCAGAACGGAAAGCGCCGTCGCGGCCTCGGCCTCGTCGTAGCACACCGCGTCGGGATTCACCGGCTCCAGCAATTCGCGGTCGCTCAGGTAGCGCGCCCGGACGAGAGTCTTGATGTTCGGGTTGAGGGCGCGCGCCGCGTTGAGGATCGAGAACGCCACCGCGGCGTCCGGCAGCGTGACCACGAGATAGGTTGCCTGCCTGATCCCTGCGGCATCCAAAATCTCGCTGTTGGACGCGTCGCCGTAGAGGGCGCGTTTGCCCTGCCCTTGCAACGTGAGCACGGTGTCCACGCTCATCTCGATCACGATGTGCGAGAGGCCGATCTCGTCGACACGGTGTTCGATTGAGCGACCGACCGGGCCATAGCCGACAATGACCACCTCGGCTGCATCGTGCACGCGTTTGAGATGCTTCATGTTGACCGACGTCCCTTTCGCCGCTGCGCGCCGGGCCAGCCAATCTCGCAGAGCGGGCCAGCGATTCACCCAGCCCTCGACGCGCAGGAATTGCGTGAACAGCCACGGATTGATGCTGATCGAGACAATCGCCGCCGCGACGATCGCGTGATAACCCTCGCCGGGCAGAATCCCCAGCTTCTTGGCCGCCTCCGCGACGATGAACGAGAACTCGCCGATCTGAGAAAGACCGCCAGCCACGACGAGGCCGGTGCGCAGCGAATTTCTCCCGAGCAACACGATCAGGAGCGCCACGAGCGGCTTCACGATCAGGATGATTGCGAGCGTGCCGGCGATCAGCCACGGCGCGTTCAGGATCGCATGCCAATCGAAGAGCATGCCGACCGACACGAAGAACAGCACCGCGAAGGCATCGCGCATCGGCAACGCGTCGGCCGCCGCCTGATGGCTGAGCTTCGATTGCGCCACCACCATGCCCGCCAAAAACGCGCCGAGCGCCATCGACGCGCCAAAAGCCAGATAGCCCGCCGTCGCCACCGCCATCGCGATCACCAGCACCGTCAAAGTGAACAGCTCCCGCGAGCGCAGGTTCGCCACGCGCAACAACAGCCATGGCACCACCCGCACGCCCACGACCGCCATGATGGCACCGAGCCCGATGAGTTTGCCGATCGCGATCGCCCCGCTGACAACGATCGCCTTCGCATCGACCACCTCGCCCGCGGGCAACGCGAGCGCCGGGAGCAGCACGAGGATGATGACGGTGATGATGTCCTCCACCACCAGCCAGCCGACCGCCACACGTCCCTCGGTGGTCTCCACGGCGCCGGCATCCATCAGCACGCGCAGCAACACCACCGTGCTGGCCACCGAAATCGCGATGCCGAGCACGATGCCGGCATTCCACGTCCATCCTGCCCAAACCGCCACGAGCGCGCCGCACAAAGTCGCCGCCGCGCTTTGTCCCAACGCGCCGGGAATTGCGATCGCCCGCACCGCGAGCAGATCGCCGATGTGGAAGTGCTGGCCAACCCCGAACATCAGCAGGATCACGCCGATCTCCGCCAACTGCATCGCCAGCCCGATATCCCCCGAGAAGCCGGGCGTGTGCGGGCCCACGATCATGCCCGCGACGAGATAGCCCACGATCGGCGACACGCCCACGCGCTTGGCCAGCAGACCGCAGAAAAGCGCCGCGGTCAGGCCGAACGCGATGGTCGTGATGAGCGTGATCTCGTGCATCTGCGCTCACCTCAAACCCTCACGCGAACGTGACAACAGCAAACCTTCGCGAATTCCCCGAACCTTCCGGTCCCACCGTGCCGCCCGCGCGCGAGATTCTCCGCCGGCCGCACTCCCCGTCGTGCGACGCCGGTTCAAGTTCGGCGCCGGAGTGCCGATTTCAGGCGTGGTATGTTCCACAAGCTCGCAGCGCACGAGAACGCCTGGGTCGAGGCCGAGAACGTCGAGCGGCTCAAAACCGCCCTCACCAGCCTCGCCTTCGGTTTCGCCCTCTTGGTCGGCTTGGTCGGTCTCGTGATCGGTCTGCTGTAGCGCCGCCGGCGCTCGCAGTCCGCCGGCGCGACGGATGATCCGCCGCGCCGCTTCCGGAATTGTCGTCGAACAAAGGCGACCTCAGCCCTCGGCTCGCTGCCGCGCGTCGGCCTCGATGGCGGCGCGCAACGTATCGAGTGTGCTCCGGGCCTTAACTTTCGCCGCCGGTAGATCGGCCGCGCCTTGCACGGGCTCGGTGCCAAAGAGGTAGAACTTGATCTTCGGCTCGGTGCCGCTGCCACGCGCGGCGAACGAGTAGCCGTTCGCCAGCGTCACGAGGTAGAGGTCCTGCGCCGGAATCTGTTCGCCGTCGGCATCGAAGAATTTCTCGCGGCCGAAATCCTGGAAGCGCGTCACGCCGACGCTGCCGAAGTTCTTCGGCGGGCTCGCGCGATAGGTATCGAGGATGCGCTTGATCTTCGCCGCGCCGCTCGCGCCCTCGTAGTAGATGTTGATCACGCCCTCGAGGTAGAAACCGCAGCGCAGATAAATCTCATCGAGATACTCCGGCACGGTCAGCCCGCGCGACTTCACCCACGCGCACAGTTCGGCGAACATCAGGCAGGCCGCGTTGCCGTCCTTGTCGCGCAGGAAATCATTCGGCAGGTAGCCGTAGCTTTCCTCGGTGCCGAACAGGTAGAACGTGCTGTGCTGCTGGAGCAGCTTCGCGCGCTCGCGGAAGGGCGTCGCGTCGTAGTTGAAGCCCGCGCCCATCGCGGCCGTGAGCTTCTGCTCATAGCCGCGCATCTTGCCGGCGATCCACTTGAAGCCGGTGAGCGTGTTGATGACTTTCACACCATGCGCCTTGCCGACGGCGTCCTGCAGCGGCGTCGTGACGAAGGTTTTCACGAGACACGCGTTCTGCGTGCCTTCCTGGGGAATCCAGCCGAGCTCCTTGTATTTGGTGACGCGGTAATCGGCCAGCAGCGCGCCGACTTGGTTGCCCGAAAGCAGCTCGAGCTTGCCGGCGCGATTGCGCACCGCGACGCCCATGCGGTCGCTGTCGGGATCGGTGGCGAGCACAGCGTCGTGGCCGCCCTTCTCCGCGAGCGCGACCGCCATGGCGAGCGCCTCGGCGTTTTCCGGATTCGGCGACTTCACCGTCGGAAAACGCGAATCGAACGCGGCCTGCTCCGGCACTTGCGTCACGTGCACGCCGGCCGAAGTGAGCAACGGCATCGTGGAGACGCCGCCGACGCCGTGGATGTTCGTGTAGACGACGCGAAGGTTGGCCTGGCGCACGATATCGTGATCGATCGCCGCCTGCGCGGCGACGTTGAGGTAGGCGTTATCGGCGTCGCGGCCGAGCGTCGTGACCTTGGAAATGTCGGCGGTGAGAAACTCGCCCACTGCGGAGAGCGGCACGGCGTTGACCTCGGTGACGATGCCCTTGTCGTGCGGCGCGATGACCTGCGCGCCGTCGTCGAAGTAGGCCTTGAAGCCGTTGTCGTGGGGCGGATTGTGGCTCGCGGTGATCACGACGCCGCAATGCGTCTTCAGCCAGCGCACCGAGAAACTCAGCTGCGGCGTGGAGCGCGGGCCGTCGAAAATGAAGGCCTCGCCACCGAGGCGCGTCCAAGTCGACGCGGCCAGCTCGCAGAAGTGGCGCGAGAAATGGCGGACGTCGTGCGCGATCACGATGCGCGGCTTCGCGGCGCTCTTCTGCGACGCAAGGTATTTGGCGACGTAGCGGTGCAGGCCGACGACGGCGCGCACGAGCGTGAAGTCGTTGAGCATGTTCGCGCCGACGCCCGCGTGCTCGGGCGAACCGGCGGCGGAGAGCGTGCCGGTCTCAGCCTTGGCGCCGACCGCGCCGATCGTGCGACCGCGCATGCCGCCGGTGCCGAACTCGAGGTAGCGGTAGAAGCGGTCGTTCAGCTCGGGCCACTGCTCGCGCTCGATCAGCTCGGCCATGCTCTGCTGCGCCCAAGCGGGCAGACCGCCCTGCCACCAGGCGGTGAGATTTTCGACGGTGCTCGGGAGGAGTTGGCCCGCCTGCGCGGCGGCTTGGACTTTGGACGGGAGCGGAATGGACATGGGAGAAAAGGACTCAGTTAAACACAGAGGTCACGGAGGACACAGAGGGAAATCAGCGGTCGTTTGCCAAGCGAGTGATGCCATCGACAAGGCGCGGGACGTGAAAGTTGATAAGCAGGCCAATCGCGTGACCCGTTTCGCGGATGTAGGAAAGCACCTGCGCCCGATGCACCGGCAAAACCGCCTGAACGGCCTTCAATTCCACCAGCACCGCGTTCTCTACGATAATATCAGCGCGAAATGCCACGTCGATCACCTCGCCCTTGTAGGTCAGCGGCACCGAAACCTGTCGCGTGCAAGCCAAGCCGCGCAGCGAGAGTTCCCGAGCCAGGCAGCTCTCGTAAGTCGATTCCAGCAGCCCGGGTCCTTTCTCGCGATGCACTTCGATTGCCGCGCCAATTATCCTCTCCGTAAGTTCGTTAATCGAGTTCATGGTAGTGGAGGCCCGTGACGCCAACATCTGCCCACGGACCTCACTGAACTCAATTCCTTCCTCTGTGTCCTCCGTGACCTCTGTGTTTAAACCAATCATTCGAGATACAGATTGTCGGTCACCTGAGCCGGGCGCTTTTGCCACGAGGTTTTCACGGTGTCGGGGTCGTAGCCGAACAGCGGGGAGATTTCCAGCTTCTGCACCGGCAGGCCGGTCGCGTCGGTCGCGACGCTCGCACCGGCCGCATTCAACCAGCGGGCGAACTGCCGCTGCTGGTCCTCGCTCGAGGTCTTCGGCGAGTCGACGCCCTCGGCGTTTTTCACCGGGCTGAAATCGTCCGCACGGTTCGTCTCGATCACGATCGGGTTCTGCGCGAAGGGCAGCGCGTCGAAGACGAACATCTCGAACTTCACGCCGTTGGGCTTCTCGGGTTTCACCGGCGCGCCGTTCGCGTCGACCGTCGGGATCTTTTTGTCCGCGCGGTGGAACCGCAGCGCCACACCTTCGCCGCCTGCGGCCATGCGGCGTGCGAAATCGCGATCGATGATGTGGATCGCGATGCTGCCCGCGATGAAGCGCAGCGCGCCGTCCGGCCGCGTCTCACGCTGCATCGCCATCGGCATGTCGCTGTATTCGACGACGACGAGTCGGCCGTCCTGCACGCAGAAGTGCCCGACCTTTTCCTCAGCGTAGGCTTTCGGGACCATCTTGCTCGACATCTCCGAGCGCGCGAGGAGGTGAAAGCCGATGAACTCGGCGTCGATGCAACGCACCAGCGGGTTGTCGACCTGGAAATAGCTCAGCGTGTCGATGCCCTCGCGCGCCATGAGGTCGAGCGCGCCGCTGCGATGGAGCGCGCGGAGCGAGCCGCCGTGCCCGTCCGGGCTGAGCGCGATGCTGCTCTTCGTCTCGAGAAGGATTTTGCCCTCGAAGTTCACCGCCGGCATGCGGCCTTGGCGGAAGAAATGCACGTGCGAGCGTTCGAGGCCGAAGAACTGGTGCTGCTCGAAAAACGCCTCGGTCTGCGCGTGGTTCGCGTGACTGGTCATGATGAACCAGTGCAGCGGCTTCCCGTAACGCCGTCCGGCCGCGAGGAGTTTCTCCGCGAAAACTTGGAAGAGCGGCTTCCGCTTCACCGGCGTGACCGGGAACGTGCCTTTCGGTCCGTCGTAACCGAGCCGCGTGCCCTGCCCGCCCGCGACGACGAAGGCCGCGACGCGACCGGCGCGCAGCGCCTCCTCACCGACGGCGCGCGCCTTCGCCCATTTCGCGGCGTCGCCGCCGTGCGTCGGGAGCGGCTCATAGGGCGCGGGTTCGAGTCCAGCGACATTCGCGGCCGAAGCCGCTTTCTCGACGACGAGCGAGCGATGCAGCTCGGCGATTTCCGCGAGATCGATCTCGGCCGCCTGTGCGGCGAGCGCGTCGCGCTCCGCGGGGTTCAGCTGTGGCCAGAAGGCGAAGACCTGCCCCTGGCCGGCGGCGTTGAATTTCGCGATGAGTTCGTCGTGCGTCATGGCGTGCGTTTGTCGTCGGGGAAACGGAAGATGAATTCGCCCTCGCGCACGTAGCCGAGCTTCTTGCGGATGACTTCCTCGACGAGCGCGGGATCGTGTTGGAGGCGCTCGAGGTAGCGTCGCTGTTCCGCGAGCTTCACCTCCGCCTCCTCAAGTTTGCGGCGATTGTGCGCCTCCTGCGCGCGCAGCAGCGAGAGGTCGCGATAGAGTTCGAGAAAGAAGAGTCCCGCCCAAATCGCCACACCCGCGAACAGCGCCACATAGACCGAGGTGATGACCTTGTTCCAGTTCAAGAAGGGCCACAGCTAAGCGGGCGCGCGACACGAGCGGCAACGCTTTTTGAAGCTTAGTTCACAGCGAATTTTCGTGCGTTTTCAGGAGGCGACCGGATACTTCCGGCCCGATGTATCAGAGTTACTACGGTCTCACGGAGATGCCTTTCCACATCACTCCGGACCCCAAGTTCCTCTACCTAAGTCCGCCCCACCAGGAAGCGCTGCAACACCTCAAATACGGCGTCACGGAGCGGAAGGGTTTCATCGTGCTCATCGGCGAAGTCGGCTGCGGCAAGACCACGCTCTGCCGCCGTTTCCTCAGCGAACTCGATCCGCAGCACTACGACACCGCGCTCGTGCTCAATCCCCGCCTCACCGAGACGCAGATGCTCAAGGCGATCATGACCGAGCTCGGCGAGACGCACCCGGCCCGCAGCAAGAACGACCTCGTCGCGCAGATGAACCAGGTCCTCCTCGCCCGCATCGCCGCCGGCCGCGAGATCGTGCTCATCATCGACGAGGCGCAGAACCTCTCCTTCGAGGTCTTCGAACAGGTCCGCCTCCTCTCGAACCTCGAGACCGACAAGCAAAAGCTCCTCCAAATCGTCCTCATGGGACAGCCCGAGCTGAAGGAGAAGCTCGCGCAGGAGGAACTCCGCCAACTCCGCCAGCGCATCCTCGTCCACTACGAGCTGCGCCCGCTCACCCGGCCGGAGATGGACCAATACATCCAGCACCGCCTGACGCTCGCCGGCAGCGCCGGCCGCCCGCACTTCACGAAATGGGCGCTGCGCCACCTCTACCGCCACAGCCGGGGAATTCCCCGCATCATCAACAATCTTTGTGACAAGTCCCTCCTCTCCGCCTTCATTCGCGACTCCGATGAAGTCACTTACTGGGACGCCCGCCGCGCCTCGCGCGACCTCGATCGCCTGACCGAATGAGCCTGATCAACGACGCCCTGAAAAAAGCCCAGCGTGAGCGCGGCGAAACTCCGTCAGTCTCGAACGCACCGATGCCGGGCGGCGGCAGTGCCACCGCCGCGCGCGCCAGTGCGAAGAGCGGCTCACAACCCAATTTCCTGCTCCTCGGCGCCGGCGTTCTGCTCGGCGTAGTCGTTGCCGTCGCCGCCGTCCTCTGGCTCCGCCCCGCGAGCACACCCGCGGCCGCACCGGCTCCGGCCACCGTCGCCAGCGCGCCCCGCCCCACCGAGTCGCCCGCTCCAACACCGGCGTCAGCGTCGGCCACCCAATCACCCGCGCCCGTCACCGCGACCACGGCAGCGGCCACTCCCGCAAAGCCCGTCGAGTTCGTTCCGACCGTGAAAACCGAGCCGACCGTCGTCGCCTCCGCGACGCCGACTCCGGCACCGTCGTCCGTCGCGCCGACCGTCGAACCCGCCGCGCCTGCAACCACGACTGCAGCGCCCGTCCACAGCGGGCCGCCCGCGCCGTCCGCCCGCATGGTGGAGGCCATCGAAGGCTACCGCGTCACCGGCATCCGCGCCGGCACCGGTGCCGACGCCAAGGTGCTGATGAACGATCGCGTCTTCCGCCTCGGCGACACCGTCGACCACTCGCTCGGAATCAAGCTCATCGCCGCCACGCCAAACTCGCTCACCTTCCGCGATACCGCCGGCGCGACCTACACGCGGAACTTCTAGAGCCTTTTCTGTTTTTCAGTAGCCGGGCTCGCTGAGCCCGGTCGGCGCGTCTTCCCTCGGGAAAGCCCCTTTCCGGGGTCAGCGACCCCGGCTGCATTATTTCTGAAAATGCGGAAGACGCGGTCAGTAAGCCGAGCCCGGCGGACGGAAAACCTGCCGCAGCGTCGCGAGCGTGATCTGCACGTCGAGCCAGATGGACCACTCGGCGATGTAGCGCAGATCGCGCCGCACGCGCTCCTCGAGCAATTCCGGGCTGGTGATCTCGCCGCGCAATCCCTCGCTCTGCGCGAGCCCCGTGATGCCCGGTTTCACGTAGTGCCGCGTGCGATAGGCTTTCGCGCGACGTTCGAATTCCTCGTCGAGCAACGGCATCACCGGTCTCGGCCCCACGACGCTCATCTCGCCGATGAGGACGTTCCAGAATTGCGGAAACTCGTCCAAGCTGTGCCGGCGGAGGAAACGTCCGAACGGATACACGCGCGCGTCGTCGCGGCTCGCCTGCAACGCCTCGGAACGCGCGTCCGCGGGTGCCACGTGCATGGTGCGGAACTTCAGCATCGAAAACTGCTGCCGCTGCTCGCCCGCGCGCGCACGGATGTGCAACAACGGCCCGGGCGATTGCCGGCGCTGCACCAGCCACACCACCAGCGCCAGCGGCGGCAGCACCAGCACCACGACCGGCAGCGCCACGGCGATATCGAACACGCGCTTCATCGCGCGATTCAAAGGCTCCTCGAGTGGCTCGTCGTGGAGCGTGAAGTAGTGTTGCCCACCGACCTCGACCGACACCGCCGGGTGCCCCAGCCGCTCGTCGATGTCCTGGCGCAACAGCACGCGCGCGCCCTCGGTCTGGCAAATCTCCACCGCGCCGCGCACAAGCGCGGACTCCGCGGGCAACTCCCAAAAAATCACCTGCCCCGCCCGGGACCGCCGGATCAGTTCGGCCAGTTCCCCGCTCGCGCCGAGCCAGCCGCGCAGTGGCGGAATCGAGCCCTCGGGCAACGCCTGCCACGACACGTAGCCGGTGACGTCCAAGCCCAGGTGCCGGCGCCCCGCCAGCCACGCTTCGATCTCCGGCATGTTCTCCGCCCGCGCCAGCACGAGCGCCGGGATGCGCGCCCCGCCGCCATAGACCAACCCCGCCAGCCAACGCGGCAACACGACGTGCAGGATCGCGAGCCCGCCCCACACGAAGACCAAGAAAGTGCCGAGAAACAGGCGGCTGATGCTCCGGTCCTGCGTCGCAAACATCATCGCGAACACCACCAGCGCCACCACCGCCACCTGTTGCGAGGCGAGCGCCAGCGCCCCGCCCGCGCCGAGTTCCGTCAACCGCCAACCCCGCGCGCTCACCGCGCGCCCCGCCAGCAACATTCCGAGCACCACGCTCAGAAAATAGGGCATCAGCGGCGTCTCGGTGGTGACGCGCACGATCTCCGACAGGAACTCGATCGTGAACTCCGCGTAGACCCAGAAGAACAACGCCACCAGCAGCAACGCGGCGGCGCTGTGGAGTTCCGCGAGTCCACGGTGACGGTTGAGCAACATCCGGCCGGACGCTACACGGCGAACCTCGCCCGGCAAGCCTCCGCGTCGGCGCCGCCCCTCGCGCGCCGCCCGCCGCCACGATGGATCGGTCCATCCCCGTTCGCAGCCGGTGCGTGGACGCTGACACGCACTTCCCGCTGGCCAGTGCGATGCGGCGCGATTTTGCTCCTCCTCCCGATGAACGAGCGCCTTCTTCAGGAAAACTTCCGCCAACGCTACGGCCGCGCGCCGCAAGTGATCGCCCGCGCCCCGGGCCGCATCGAGTTCATCGGCAATCACACCGACTACAACGGCGGTGCTGTGATCGGCGCCGCGATCGACCGCTACGTGTGGGTCGCCGCCGCGCCCGCCACCGACAGCCAGCGCCTCCGCTTCGCGTCCGGCCTCGACGGCCAGACCATCGAGATCCCCGCGGCGCACAGCGCGAAGCTCACCGGCGCCGAGGCGTGGATCAACTACCCGCGCGGCGTGTGGCGCTCGCTGGGAGATTTCAACCTGCCCGCGCCCGGCGCGTTCGACCTGCTCGTCGCCTCGAACCTGCCGACTGGCGCCGGACTCTCCAGCAGCGCCGCGCTCGAACTCTCCACCGCCCTCGCGCTCCTCCAACTCGCTGGCGCGCCCGCGCTCTCGCCGGCCACCCTCGCCGCCATCGGCCGCCACGCGGAGAACATCCATGTCGGCGTGCCGTGCGGCATTCTCGACCAAGGCACCAGCGCCTTCGGCCGCGCCGGGCAGCTCGTCCACATCGATTGCCGCGGTCCGTCCTTCTCGCTGCTGCCGCTGCCTGCCGACGTAAGCCTGTGGGTGTTCAACAGCCTCGAGAAACATGCGCTGGTCGACGGCCTCTACGCCACGCGCCACCAGGAATGCAAAGACGCCTCCAGCGCGCTCGGCGCGACCTGGCTCACGCAGGTGTCGCTCGCGGATTTCAACGCGCGCGCCGACCGCTTGCCGCCGAAGCAAGCCGCGCGCGCGCGCCACGTCATCGAGGAGAACGACCGCGTCGCCGCCGTGGTTCGCGCGCTCGACGCGGGTGACCTGCGCGCCGTCGGCGAACTGCTGAAAGCCTCGCACCGCAGCTCGCGCGAGCTCTTCGAAAACAGCACGCCTTCGCTCGACTCTCTTGTCGAACTGCTCAGCGCCGCGCCGGGCGTCTACGGCGCTCGCCTGACCGGCGGCGGCTTCGGCGGCGCCGTCATGGCGCTGACCGACCGCAGCTTTAACGCCGAGTCCGCCGCGCAAATCGCCACCCGGCACGCCGCGCGCCAGCACCCGACTCCCGAGGTGATCCAGCTGCGCACGGGCGACGGCGCGAAGCTCGTTCCGCTGGCCTGAGCGGCCGCGCAGCGCAGCCGCGGAACACTCCGCGCGATCGACAAAAGCTCCCAACGTTCGCCGCGGTCGCCCCGGACGATCCGCCGTGGTTTGCCCATAGTCGTCGCAGCACGCTCGCCTCGCCACGCCCCTCTCCGCATCGTCCGCGCATGCTAACCCCACGTTTGCGCGCCATCCTGGTCGGCGGCGGCATCGCCGGAATTTGCGACATTTCGTATGCCTGCGGTTTTTGGGCGCTGCGCGGCGCCGCGCCCTCCCGGGTGCTCCAATCCGTTGCCAGCGGCCTCCTCGGTGCAAACGCCTTCGACGGCGGCGCAACCACCGCGGCACTCGGCCTCGCGCTGCATTTTCTCATCGCGCTGCTGTTCGCCGCCGCGTTCGTGCTCGCGAGCGAGCGGATCGAGATCCTCGCGCGGCGCGCAATCCTCTGCGGCGCGATCTACGGTTTTCTCATCTTCTGGCTGATGAACCTCGTGGTGCTGCCGCTGTCGGCTTTTCCACGCAAGGTGAGCTTCGCCCCTGCGGCGACGATCAGCGGCCTCCTCGTGCACACGTTCCTCGTCGGCGTGCCGATCGCGCTCGCCGCCCGCCGGGCCGTGCCGCGGCAGGCGCGCGCCTGACCGCTTGCCTCCGTCTGCTCAGCCGCAAAAGTGGCGGCATGAAAGCGCTCCACGCGGACCAGCTCTGGACCGACTACAGCCCGCTCAAGCTTGCCGGCCTTCCCGTCGGCCGACGCCTGTGCGTCGCGCGCAACGCGCACGGCAAACTCGTCGTGTTTTCGCCCCTGCGCGGCTCACCGAAGAATGTCGCCGCGATCCGCCAACTCGGCGACGTGGCCGCGTTCGTCGTGCCCAGCCGCTTCCATGATCTGTTTTTCCCCGACTATTTCGCCGCTTTCCCGAACGCGCGCTTTCTCGGCAACCGCGGCGTGATCGCGGAGCACCCCGACTGGCCGCTGCATGAAATCACCGCCGACCTGCCGGAGCTGGCCGGCTTCGATTCGCTGCTGCTCGCGGGCATGCCGAAGATGGATGAACAAATTTTCCTGCACCGCGCCTCGCGCACGCTGATCGTCGCCGACGCGCTGTTCAACGTGCCGCAACCCGCCGGCCTGCTCGCGCGACTCGTCGGCTCGCTCGCCGACATCGGCGGCGGCGCGCCGCGCCAATCGCGGTTCGGCCGCATCAACGTCAAGGATCGCGCCGCGTTCGCCGCGGCGTTGCGCGCTATCGCGGCGTGGGATTTCGAGCGCATCGTGCCGGGGCACGGCGAGGTCGTCGAAAGCGACGGCCGACGCGTGTGGCGCGAGGCGTTTCGCGCGCTGGCCGAGTGAAGACCGACGGCGACTACTTCGCCGCCTCGAGATTCAGCTGCACGTAGACGGGGCGGTGGTCGCTCGCGTCGCGCACGCCGGCGCCGTCGTGGATGCGCGCGTTGCCTTTGCCTGCGACGAACGATTTCAGGCCGGCCGAGACGAGGATGAAGTCGATGCGACTGTAGCTGTCCTCGGCGCGGTAAAAATGCGTCCACATCTCGCCACGCGAGTCGTAGGCGCGGAGCAATTCGCCGAGCGGCTGGTTGCCACGCTTGAGCAGGGCGCGCACGGGCTTGCTGTTGCGCGAGTCGTTCCAGTCGCCGCACACGATGAATTTCGCCTGCGCCGAATCAGGGAAGCGCGTGAACACGAGGTCGCGCACCGCCTCGGCCTCGAGCTGCCGCTGGATCGTGCCGTCCGGGTCGTCGGGGCGCTCGGTGCGTTTGCTCTTCAGGTGGATGACGAAGACCGTGAGATCGCCCTCGCTCGTGGCGAACGTCGCCTCAAGGACACCGCGCTTCACGACGTCGGCCTGGCCGAAATACTTAATCGGGACCTGCGTGTGGCGCTTCACGTCCTTGAACGGGAGCTTCGAGAGGATCGCGACGTGGCGCTCGGCGTCCGCGCCTTCGAGCACGGTGGCGTGCGGGTAGTCGAGCCCCGCGGCCTTGAGGTCAGCTTGGAACTCGGCGAGGAACGGCGGGCCGCCCATCTCCTCGACCGCGAGGATGTCGGGCGCGAAGCCGAGGAGCGATTGCACGAGCGCCTTCTTCTCACTGTCGGGCTTCGGGTAGGCCTTGCGATAGACGCCATCCGCCATCCGGTCGGCGATGTTGTAGTTCTCGACGTTGTAGGCGGCGACGGTGAGAGCGGACGCGAGCGCAGCCGACGCGAGCGTCAGCAATCCCAGGACGCAGCGGCGCAGAAGGGTGACGGGAAGCATGGCGGGCAGCCAAAGGCGATTCCACGGTCACGTCGACTTCGTTTCAACCGACGACGAACCGCGCCCAACCGGGCAAGGAATACGCAACATTCCGCCATGGGTGCGTGATCCGAAACGGCAAACGTGCCGAAGAAATCGCATACGCCGCGTGTCGGGCCCAGACGCGCGCCCAACTCCGTCCCCTCGCCCCACCCTTGTTCTCGGTCTCCTTTTCCATTTTCAATTCCCGGCGTTTGCACGCGCCCGGGGGGGGCGCGCGCAGGCACTGAGGGAGCGTCATGCCCGCACCGTCCTCAGCCGGCTCGCCCGTCGATCTTGTCCGCCGCGCCGAAGCGGCGGCATTCCGCGTGCTTTTGCTCCTCGCCAGCGCACTGATGGGGAGCCACGCGACGCGTGGCGTCGTGCGCGCCAAGCTTCTCGCCACAGTCTTGGTGCTGGGCACGCTGCCGCTGCTCATCGCGCTCTACGTCTTGCCCGTGCAAGTCCAGCGGACGCTGACGCACCAAGGGCACAATTACCTGCGGCAAGTCGCGCAGGATCTCGTCAACCTCACGCACAACGAAATGCAGCGCCACTTGGAGACGGCGCGCAGCTTGGCTCAGGTCGACGCCATCGCCACCGCCGTGTTGCGCCGGCATGCCGGCGAACTCGACGCCAAGGGACTCGCCTCGGCCAACCGCCAGATCTCGGCCCTCCTCCGCGGCCTCGCCGCCCATCACTACCAAGGCATCTTCCTCGCGGACGCGAACGGCCACACCTTCGCCGGCGCGCTCCGCGACGGTCCCGCCAACGCCTATGCCGCCATCGACATCAACGATCGCGCCTATTTCAGCGCCGTGCGCAACCTCCGGCAGCCCGTCGTGAGCGATCCGCTCCATTCCAAAATCGGTGGGGTGCCGATCGTCGTCGTCGCCGTGCCGATTCTGGACACCACAGGTGAGTTCGTCGGTCTGCTCGGTTTGTCGATGGAACTCGGACATCTCTCCGGTCTGCTCAGCAGTCAGAAGTTGGGGGAAACGGGATATCCCTTCGCGATCGATCGCCAGGGATTGTTGGTGGTTCACCCCGATCCGGCCCGCGCGTTCAAGCAGACGATCAACGATGTTCCCAGCGCCATCGCTCTTGGGATGAAAATGCAGCGCGGGGAAAGCGGTGTGGAGGCTTACGTCCTGAACGACGGCGCGCGCAAGATCGCGGCGTTTGCCCCCGAGCCGCTTTCCGGCTGGAGCATCGCCGCCTCCATCGAGGAAGCGGAGTTCTCGGGTCCGGCCCAGCGGATGCGCCTGATCATCCTCGCGCTCATCGTGGCGTGCGTCGTCGCCGCCGCGGTGCTCGCGGCCATTTTCGCCGCCGGACTCGAGCGACTCAACCGCAGCCTCGCCGAGGTGCGGGCGAGCGAATTGAAACTCGCCCAGCAGGCCGCTCTGCTCGACCAGACCAACGACGGCATCCTCGTGTGCGACCTCGAAGGCGTGATTCGCTTCTGGAACCGCGGCGCGGAACGTCTCTACGGCTGGACGGCGGAGGAGGCGATCGGCCGACGCCTCCACGAACTTCTCCACATCGACGAAGTCCTGGTGCGCGCCGGCATCGAAGGCGTCCTGCACACCGGCTCGTGGTTCGGCCATGTGGAGAAAAAGACCCGGTCCGGCAAAGTCCGCGTCCTCGACTGCAGTTGGACGCTGCTCCGCGACGAACACGGCAACCCCCAATCGATCCTGACCACTGACACCGACATCACCGAGCGCCGCGAGATGGAGTCGAAGTTCCTGCGCGCGCAACGCATGGAAAGCATCGGCACCCTGGCCGGCGGCATCGCGCACGACCTGAACAACCTCCTCTCGCCCATCGTCGTCGGTCTCGACCTGCTCAAATCCTCGCCGCGCAGCGCCGAGGACCACCGCATCTTCAATCTGATGGAGCAAGCGTCGACCCGCGCCACCGCGCTCGTCCGGCAGGTGCTGTCCTTCGCCCGCGGCGAGGAAGGCGCGCGCGTCTCGGTGCACATCCGCTATGTCGCTCGCGAGGTCGCCTCGATCGTGCAGAGCACTTTCCCCCGCAACATCACGTTCCGCCTCGATTGCGCGAAGGACCTCTGGCTCGTCCACGCCGACCCGACGCAGCTCAACCAGGTGATCCTGAATCTCTGCGTCAACGCCCGCGACGCCATGCCCGACGGCGGCCAGCTCACCCTCGCCGCCCGCAACGTCGAGTTGGACGAGCAATTCTCCGGAGTAAACCACCACATCGCGCCCGGTCGCTACGTGGTGGTCGAGGTCGCGGACACGGGCACCGGCATCCCGCGCGAGATCATCGATAAGATCTTCGATCCCTTCTTCACCACCAAGGAACGCGGCAAGGGCACCGGTCTCGGGCTCTCCACCGTGCTCGGCATCACCCGCGCCCACGGCGGCGCCGTGAACGTCTACAGCGAACCCGGGCAGGGCAGCGTCTTCAAAATCTACCTGCCCGCCAGCAACGTCGCGCCCGCCGCGCCAACCAGTCCGGCCGAGCCCGCAGTGCCGTCGAGCGGCGCCGGCAAGACGATCCTGCTCGTCGAGGACGAGGACATCATCCGCGACGTTACCCGACGCGCGCTGGAGTTTGCCGGCTACAGCGTGATCACCGCAAACGACGGCGCGCAGGGCTTCGCCCTGTTTCATCGCCATCGCGAGGAAATCGATCTCGTCCTCACCGACATGATGATGCCGATCATGGACGGCGCGGCCCTCGTCGCGGCGCTCCGTCGCGTCGATCCGCAGATCGTCGTGATCGCGGCCAGCGGCCTGAACGACAACAACAACCAGATCAAAGCCGCGCAGGCCGGCATCTCCCATTTTATCTGCAAACCCTACACCACCGCCGCGCTCCTCGCCGCGATCGCCCGGGCCACCGCGCCCGCTCGCCGCTAGCGGCGAGCGGTGAGCGCGCGCTCGCGCTCCGTGATCGTCGGGTGCGAATAGTAGACGGCGCTGTAGAGCGGATGAGGCGTCAGGTTGGTGAGGTTTTTCTGCGCGAGCTTGTGCAGCGCACCGACCATCGGCGCGGCGGAGCCCATCGCATCCTTCGCGAACGCGTCGGCTTCATACTCGTGCTTGCGCGAGATCCAGTTGCCGATCGGCGAGAACCAGAATGTCGCGAGCGATCCGAGCAGCGCGAAAAGCAGGAAGGTCGGCGCGAGCGCGCCCGCCGGCAGGCCGAACGCGGTGTTGAACCACGGCGCCTGCACCAGCCACGCGATGACGGCAAAGCCGCCGAATTGGAGCAGCGCGCCGGTGATCAGCCGCTGCGGGATGTGGCCGCGCTTGTAGTGCCCGATCTCGTGCGCGAGCACGGCCTCGAGCTCCGCCTGCGAGAGCTGCGCCATGAGCGTGTCGAAGAGCACGATCCGTCGGAAGCGACCGAAGCCGGTGAAGAAGGCGTTCGAGTGGCCGGAGCGTTTCGAGCCATCCATCACTTCGATCGTCTCGGCGTGGAATCCAGTGCGATCCGCGAGCGCGAGCAGGCTGTCGCGCTGTTCACCGTCGGCGAGCGGCGTGAGCTTATTGAAGAGCGGCAGAATCAACTTCGGATAGAGCACGAGCATCAGCAGCTGAAACCCGAAGAGCAGCGCGAAGCCCCAAATCCACCACGAGGCTCCGGCCCACGTGACGAGCTTCAGCAGCGCCCACGCCAGCGGAAAACCGATCGCAAGGCCGAGGAACCAGCCCTTGACCTGGTCCGTGATCCAGAGTCCGAGCGTGCTCTTGTTGAACCCGAAACGCGCCTCAAGGCGGAACTGTGCCCACCACTCCAGCGGCAGGCCGGGCAGGCTCAGCAACATGAAGGTCACGACCAAGAACAACGCCCCACTCCACGCCGCACCCGGCGCGAGCGCGTCGAATTTCGCCCAGAGCCACGGCAGCAGCCCGCTGAAAAGCGCAGCGGCGAGCACCGCCGCATCGTAGACGAACTCCACCGACGCGAACCGGCTCTTCGCCAGCGTGTAGTCGCTCGCGCGCGCGAAAGTCGCGTCGTCCATGATGTCCGCGAGCCGCCCGGGCGGCACGCCGCCGTGCAGGCGCGTCTCGGAACGGTTGAGGAACTCGAGCGCGAGTTGCGCGACGAGGCGGAGCAAAAGAAGGACGGAAACCGCGAGCGGCAACCCATGCATGCCGAAGATGCAGAACAGGTTTCGCGGGCCGCGCGAGCTTGAACCGGGAGCAGCTCCCGCCGGGTCAAAGATTGATTGAAAAGGCTCTGCCCCGACACACAGTGGCCCTCGTGGAATCTGACAAGAACGCCAAACCCAGCTTTGAAACGGCCCTCGCCCGCCTCGAAGCCATCGTCGACTCGATGGAACAGGGCGACGTGCCGCTGGCGGACTTGTTGGCCAAGTATGAGGAGGGCACGAAGCTGCTCAAAGTCTGCGAAGCCCGCCTCAAAGATGCCGAACTGAAGATCGAAAAGCTGAAAAAGCAGAAGGACGGCACCGCGACTTTCGAGTCGTTCGAGCCCGCGCGCAGCGAGTGATCGCCGCGCTTTTCCCCGCCCAGTCTACCGAATGAGCTCCTCCCGCCTCCTCGACCGCATTGCCGGTCCCGCCGACGTCAAGGCCCTCGCGCCCGCCCAGCTCCCGCAGCTCGCGCAGGAAATCCGCGACGACATCATCACCGTCACCGCCAAGAACGGCGGGCACGTCGGTCCGAACCTCGGCGTCGTCGAGCTCACGATCGCGCTGCACCGCGTCTTCAACACGCCCGAGGACCAATTCGTCTTCGACGTCGCGCACCAGGGCTACGTCCACAAGCTCCTCACCGGCCGCGGAGGCGCCTTCTTCAAGGGCCTGCGCAAGACCGACGGCGCGTCCGGCTTCCTCTACCGCCGCGAGAGCCCGCACGACGCGTTCGGCGCCGGTCACGCCGGCACGGCGCTTTCCGCCGCGCTCGGCATGGCCACCGCCCGCGATCTCCGCGGCAGCAGCGAGCACGTCGTCGCCGTGTGCGGCGATGCGGCCTTCACCTGCGGCGTCACGATGGAGGCGCTCAACAACGTCGTCAGCTCCACCAAGCGCCTCGTGGTCATCCTCAACGACAACGAGTGGTCGATCGCCAAGAACGTCGGCGCCATCGCCAAGTATCTCAACAAGCTCAGCACCAGCCCGACCTACAACAAGCTCCACCACGACGTGGAGAAGTTCTTCCTCGGCCTGCCGCACGGCAGCGAGATGAACCAGTTTTATCTGAAGTGGAAACGCGAGACGAAGGACTTCTTCGTCAACTCGTCGCTCTTCGAAAAATTCGGCCTGCGCTACGTCGGACCGGTCGACGGCCACAACGTCGACGAATTGGTGAAGAACCTCGAGTTCGCGAAAAACTGCGACGGCCCCGTGCTCGTCCACGTGCTGACGAAAAAGGGCAAAGGCCTCGAAGCCGCCATCGCACACCCGGAGAAATTCCACGGCGCGAGCCCGTTCGATCCCGCGACCGGCGAGAGCGTGAAGAGCGCCGCCGGCACACCGCCCGCCTACCAGGACGTGTTCGGCGCGGCCCTGACGAAGTTCGCCAAGCAGAACCCGAAAGTCCTCGGCATCACCGGCGCCATGCCGAGCGGCACCGGTCTGACACAGCTCAGCAAGGAAGTGCCCGGACAGTTCTTCGACGTCGGCATCGCCGAGGAACACGCGGTGCTCTTCGCCGCTGGTCTCGCCACGAAGGGCTTCCGCCCGGTCTGCGCGATCTACTCGACGTTCCTGCAGCGCGCCTACGACATGGTCATCCATGACGTCTGCCTGCAGAACCTGCCCGTGACGTTCTGCATGGATCGCGCCGGCCTCTCGCCCAACGACGGCCCGACGCACCACGGTCTCTTCGACATTTCGTATCTCCGCTGCGTCCCGAACGCGGTCATCATGCAGCCGAAGGACGAGGACGAGCTGACCGACATGCTGCACACGTCGCTGCAGCTCCCCTCGCCCGCGTTCATCCGCTACCCGCGCGGCGCCGGCACCGGCGTGAAGATCAAGGCGCAACCCGCCGTCATGCCGATCGGCCACGCCGAAGTGCTCCGCGAAGGCTCGAACGTGATGATCTGGGCGCTCGGCCCGATGGTGCAGGAAGCACTCAAAGTCGCCGACCGCATCGCCGCCGAAGAGGGACTGTCCGTCGGCGTCGTGAACGCGCGCTTCGTGAAGCCGCTCGACCGCACGCTGCTCCTCTCGCAGGCCGCGTGCATCCCGCTGATCGTGACGCTCGAGGACAACGTCGTTGCCGGCGGCTTCGGCAGCGCGGTGCTCGAGGCTTTGCAGGAAGGCGACTGCCAGACTGCCGTCGAGCGCATCGGTTGGCCGGATAAATTCGTCGAGCACGGCAGCAGCGTGGAAATCCTCCGCGCCAACTACGGCCTCGGCACCGACGACATCGTCCGCCGCATCAAGGAGCGCTACAAGCGCCTCGGCACGGCGACGGTTGAAGCGGAAGTGTGATCGGCCCCACCAACCGGTCTGCCACGCCCGCGCGGATGTCGCGGGCGTTTTCGTTTTCCCGGCCAATCGCCTCTCGCTCATTCCCTCCTCTCCTCGCGAGGTGCGCGAAGCACGCCGGGGCGATACAGCGGATTTTTTCGTCGCCGTGCCCCGAGCCATGACTGCCTGCGAGGCGTGCAGCCGGAGGGCGAGTTCCGTCCGCTCCGCCGCATTTTCGAAAATAATGTAGCCGGGGTCGCTGACCCCGGAAAGAGGCTTTCCCGAGGAAAAAAGCCCCCGCCGGGCTCAACGAGCCCGGCTACAGAAAACGCCCTGGCAAGAGCCGGCCGCCACTCCGCCCTCATTCCAGCAGCGAAAAAGAAAAGCCGCGTGGGCGACACGCGGCTCGAAATTCATCGGAGCGAAAGCCGGCTTAGTTCTTCCCGCCGCACTTCTCGCAGTTCTTGCCCTGCTTCGCCGCCTCGATGCAGCACTTGTGGTCGCACGAGTGGCCCTGCTTGGCTGCCTTCTCGCAACACGGAGGCCGCTTTCCCTCTGCCGCGTCGGAGACCAGGTAGCCGAGGGCGATGCCGAGGACGATGATGGCGCAAAGACGCAGAGTTCTCATGTGGGTGACGAGGGTGACCAGTTTCGATTTTTGGGGTGGGCCGATGCTCACCGCCGAATTGATGCCCTTGGGACGGGGTTGGGGCGGGGAAAATTCAATCGACGAGCAACGTGGGGTTGGTGCGGGTAGCGGGAGTCGAACCCGCCTCTCAGCTTTGGGAAAGCCGCATAATAGCCGATATACTATACCCGCGAAAGAACGGTCCTGAAGCCATAGCGGCGGGCGCGACGCGGGCAAGTCACGAATAGTGGCGCCGTCCGTCGAGAGCGCTTTTCAGGGTGACCGCGTCCGCGTAGAGCACCCCGCCGCCGCTCGGCAGGCCGAAGCCGATGCGAGTGACCTTCACGCTTTCGCCACCCGGCAGGCGCTCAGTTAGAAAATGGCACGTCGCCTCGCCTTCGACATCGTTCGAAAGCGCGAGGATCAACTCGTTGATCTCCCCGGAAGCGAGCCGCTCGAGCAGCGGCCCCAGATTAAGATCCTCCGGCGCCACCCCGCGGATCGGCGAAAGTTTCCCGTGCAGGACGTGATACCGTCCTCGATAGGCTCCCGAGCGTTCGATCGCGGCGAGATCAGGCACGTTTTCCACGACGCACACCTGGCCGGTTGCGCGGCGTTCGTCGGCGCAAATCGGGCAGAATTCCTCTTCCGCCAGGTTGCCGCATTTCGCGCAGCGTCGCACCGACTTGGCAGCCGCCTGCAACGCGTTGACGAGCTCCGGCAATTTCTGCGGCTTCTCGACGAGCAGGTGCAGCGCGATGCGTTCCGCGGAGCGATAGCCCACTCCCGGCAAGCCCTTGAGCTGCTTCTGCAGATGCTCGAGCGCCGGAGTCATCGCTGCGTCAGAACATTCCCGGCATCTGGAAGGCCGAGGAGATGCGCTGCATCTCGGAATCGTTCAGTTCCTTCGCCTTGGTCGCGGCTTCCTGCACGGCGTTGAGCACCGTCTCCTCGATGAGCTTCGGCTCTTCCTTGAGGAACTCGGGGTCGAGTTTCAGCGCGAGGAACTTGCCCGCGCCGCTGATCTTCACCTGCACGGCGCCACCGCCCGCAGTGATGTCGATCTCGCGCGTTTCGAGGGCCTTTTGCATGTCCTCGATCTGCCGCTGCATTTTCTGAGCTTGTTTGAGCAATTTGCCTACGCCGGCCATGGTGAATTCGGGTTGAAAACGAGTGAGCCGAAATTGCGCCGCGCGCCGCGGAGCGAGGCAAGGCTAGACTTTTCCGAGCAGCGGACGGTAACCCGCCCGGAAGTCCGGAAACGCCGGTGTCCAACCGAGCACGCGACGGATTTTCTCCGCGACGATGATGCGATCCGGCGTCGGCTCGCCGCCCTTGCGCACACTCGCGACCGCGCCGTCGAACTGCGGCGCAGGCACACCGATCTCGTGCGCCAGCCAACTGACCAGCTCCGCCCGCGTCGCCGGGGCGCCGTCGCTGAGATTGAACCCCTCGCTCGTCACTCCCGCCGACGCGGCGAAACACGCCAGCATCGCCGCGACGATGTCGTCGCGATGGATGAGATTCATTCGGAAGTTTGGCTCGCCGCCGAAACGCGTCTGGCCCGCGCGCAGCGCGTTCAGCAGATAATGCCGGCCCGGCCCGTAGATGCCCGCGCAGCGCAGCACGAACGACCGCGCGACTACCGCCGGGGCTGCTCCACGCAACAAGTTCTCCGCCTCCACGAGCACGCGTCCCGTCGGCGAAGCGCCCTCCGTCGACGCGCTTTCCTCCACGCGCGCTCCCCCGCCCTGCGGATAGACGCCGGTGCTGCTCGTGTAGGCGAGCGTGCCGACCGGCGCACGCGCCGCCCACGCGAGGATCGACCGCATGCCGTCGACATAAGAGGCACGGTAACCCTCGGGCGTCGGCGCCGACGCGCTAACCGTGTTGGCCACAAAATCGGCCCGCTCGATCCGTCCGTGCCAGCCATCGTTCGCCAAGTCCGCTTCGACCACCGCCACACCTCGCGCGCGCAGCGCCGACGCTTTTTCTGCGTTTCGCGTCAACGCCGTCACTCGCGCGCCGCGTGCCAGCGCCGCGTCCGCGAGCGCGGACCCGACGTAGCCGCAGCCGAAGATGACGAGATGTTTGCCAGCGAGGGAGCCCACGGCGGGAAGTAACAAGCAACCATGAGCAGGTAACAAGGGGCGAATCGCCGAACGCGAACGACGCCGCCGCGAGAACGCCTCTTGTTCCTTGTCCCTTGTTCCCTGATACTTCTCCCCATGCCCACCGTGCTCACGCTGCTCGCCGATGGTTTTGAAGAGATCGAGGCCTTCGCGCCGGTCGACCTGCTGCGCCGCGCCGGCGTCGAGGTCACCGTCGCCACGCTCAACGACAACCGCCACGCCACCGGCCGCAGCGGCATCGTGGCGCACGGCGACGTGGCGCTCGCCGCCGTCGGCGAATCGCTCTTCGACCTCGTCTTCCTGCCAGGCGGCGCGGGCGTCAAACTCCTACGCGCGGATGCCCGCGTGCGCGAAGTTGTCCTCCGCCACGCCTCCACCGACCGCTGGCTGGCCGCGATCTGCGCCGCGCCCACCGTATTGAACGACTGCGGTCTGCTTGCGGGAAAACGTTATACCGCGCACTTCTCCGTGGCCGGCGAGCTCCCGGCCATTCTGTTCGACGAACGGGTCGTGACCGACGGCAAGATCACCACGTCCCGTGGAGCCGGAACCTCGATCGACTTTGGCCTCCACCTCGTCCGCTTGCTGAGCGGCGACGAAAAAGCCAAGGAAATAAGCAAAGCCATTTGTTTCTAAGGCTTTGCGCGAAAAAGCGCATTGCCTCCGGCCCGAGCTAGGGGTTGCATCCTATCGGCCTGCCCCCGGCCGGCCACTTGGCCTACGGAACCGATGCCCCTGATTACCGCCGCCTCCCTGTGGACGTGACGCGGCGAAGCTTTGTTAGGGGAATACTCCTAGACGCTCGACGCTCCCGCGGCGCCACCGCAGATTGCTGACGCCTCGCGCAAGCCGCCTCACTTCCTCCATGTCCGCACCCGCTCCCAACATTGACCTCACGATCGAGGCCGGCCGAGCCGAGCAACACTACTGGCGCGACCTCTGGCGCTACCGCGAGCTCCTCGGCTTCCTCGCCTGGCGCGACATCAAGGTCCGCTACAAACAGGCCGCGCTCGGTGCCGCTTGGGCGATCATCCAACCGGTCGTCCAGACCGCGCTGCTCACCTTCGTTTTCTCCAAGCTCGCCAAGATGCCCGACGGCGGCGTGCCCTACTTCCTGCTCGTGTTGTGCGGCAACCTGCCGTGGCAGCTTTTCACCAACGCCTTCAACGGTGCCGGCAACAGCCTCGTCGGCAACTCGCACCTGATCTCGAAGGTCTATTTCCCGCGCCTCACCGTGCCGCTCTCCTCGCTCGCGGTCGCGCTGATCGATTTCGCGATTCTGCTCGTCATCGCGATCCCCACCATCGCCGCCTTCGGCATCTGGCCGAGCTGGCAGATTCTCCTGCTCCCGTTCTTCCTGCTGCTCGCGCTCATCATCGCGCTCGGCGCGGGACTCTGGTTGACCGCGCTGACGGTGAAATACCGCGACTTCCGCTTCGTCACGGGATTCATCCTCCAAGTCGGTATGTTCGTCACGCCCGTCGGCTATCGCACCGACACGCTGCCGAACTGGCGCGACCTGCTCGCCCTCAACCCGCTCACCGGCGTCATCGACGGCGTCCGCTGGTGCCTGCTCGGCGGCCGCGTCGAAGTGCACCTGCCCGGCCTTGCCGTTTCGATTCTGGTCGCCCTCGTCCTGCTCGTGACGGGTCTCTGGTATTTCCGCAAAACCGAACGCCAATTCGCCGACGTCGTCTGACATGAGCCTCCCCGCGATCGAAGTCACCGGCCTGAGCAAACGCTACGTCATCGAGCACGAGTCGCGGCACGACAGCTTGCGCGACACGCTGCACCACAAGGCCCGCCAGCTCTGGCGCCGCTACCGTTGGGGCACCTCGTTCGAGAAAGAGGAGTTCTGGGCGCTGCGCGACGTCTCGTTCTCCGTCCAGCCCGGCGAAGTCGTCGGCATCGTGGGCCGCAACGGCGCCGGCAAGTCCACGCTCCTGAAAATCCTCTCGCGCATCACCGAACCCACCTCCGGCAAGATCCGCCTGCGCGGCCGCGTCGCCTCGCTGCTCGAAGTGGGCACCGGCTTCCATCCCGACCTCACCGGCCGCGAAAACATCTACCTCAACGGCTCCATCCTCGGCATGCAACGCGCCGAGATCAGCCGCAAGTTCGACGAGATCGTCGCCTTCGCCGAGATCGAGCGCTTCCTCGACACGCCGGTGAAACGCTACTCCAGCGGCATGTATGTCCGCCTCGCGTTCGCCGTCGCCGCGCACCTCGAGCCCGAGATTCTCATCGTCGACGAGGTCCTCGCCGTCGGCGACATGGCGTTCCAGAAGAAATGCCTCGGCAAGATGCAGAGCGTCGCGCAAGGCGAAGGCCGCACCGTTCTCTTCGTCTCGCACAACATCCACGCCGTGCGCCAACTCTGCCGCACCGGCATTCTCCTCGGCGAAGGACAACTCAAAGCCTCCGGCCCCGTCGCCAAAGTCCTCGACGCCTACCTCGACACCGCGAGCAGCAGCGAAACCCAGGTTCCCGCGCCCGCACCGGAGCTGCGCGATCGCGCTTACGTGACCGGCCTCAGCTTCGAAGATCTCGACGGCCGGCCCAACACGATCTTCTCCGTCGGCCAAGGCTGGCGCGCCAAGGTCCGCATTCGCCTTGCACGCGCCTATCCGAAATTCGTCACCGGTTTCGGCCTCGTAAGCACCGACGGCCTCGGCGTGCAAACCGCGTGGATGCCGCCCGTCGACCTCGCCGCCGGCGACTACGAAATCACCTTCGAACAAACCGTCGCGCTGCAAGCGGGCGGCTACACCGGCATCATCGGCCTCAGCTCCGGCAACCAAGGCATCCAGCAAATCACCGCGGGTCGCATCGATCTTTCCGGCGAAGAACCGCACGGCTATTTCCCGCTCACTTCAGGCGTCGGCATCGTGCTCAACTCGATGAAAACTTCCCTGACGGCGCTCTAAGCTTCAGGCCCGTGGTCACCGCCGCCCCAGTTATTTCCGCTTCGGCGCCCCCCGCTTCGCGCGTTCCGCTGCGCATCGGCATGTTTCCCGAGCCCGAAAACGCGTCCGCGGGGAGCCGCGCCGGCGCCGGCCACAGCCTCTTTCGCCAGTTCAACTCCATGCTCCGCGCCCGCGGCTGCACCGTGAGCGGTTTGACGACCTCCGCGCTCCTGCAACCGGAGCAGGTCGAATTGGACCTCGTCCACATCAACTGGACGGAACTGCTCGCGCGTGAACTCTACTTCGGAACGCGCTGGCTCCGCCTCACTGCCCGCGCCGCCGGCGTCATCGGTGAACCCGCCGACGCCGTCCTCCGCGCTGCCGTGCGCCGGCGGCTGCGGCCCCTATTTCGCCGCCACAAGGTCGTCTACGAAGTTCACGATCTCACCTCGAACTGGTTGCAACCTGCCGGCGCGCATCGCCTCGATCGCGCGGTCAAGGCGGTGATCCTCTCCGAAGCCCACGGCTGGATCGTGCACGAAGACAGCTGTCTCGGCGAAATCGCCTGTCCTCCGCCCGCCGCCCTCGCGACCTGTCGGCTCGGCGGCTTCGACCTGTTCCACGGCACTGCGATCTCCCGCGAAGCCGCGCGCGCCTCGCTCGGCCTGCCCACCAGTGGCCGCGTCTTCGTCTACGCCGGCTATTCCTCGCCGCGCCGCAACCCCCGCGAACTCGTCGCCGCGTTCGCACGTCTGCCCGCCGGCCACCACCTCCTGATCGCCAGCTCCAACGCGCGCGATTTCCTTCCCGCGGAATTGCCCGCCAACGTCCGCCTTTTCACCGGCTTCCTCGAAGACGAATTTCTCCGCACCCTCTTCAGCGCCGCCGACTGGACCGTGATGCCGGGACGCCACTACCTGACCTCGGCCGTCGTCCGCACCGCGATCAGTTACCATTCCCCGGTCATCTGCGCTCCCTTCGGTTCGCAGATCGACATGGCCCGCGACGCCGCGCTCTGGCTCGACGACGACAGTGCCTCGCTGTCATCCCGGCTATCGACCGCCGCAACGATGCCCGACGCCGAACTCGCTCGCTTCCGCGAGGCGGCCGGGCGGCGTCAGGCCGAGCGCACGTGGGAAAAATTCGTTGCCGCTTACCTCTCGCTCGTCACCCGCCTCGTGCCGAACACGTCCGTGCGGCTCGATGCGTCGGCGCCTGACACGGCATCTTCGTCGGCGGCCACGCCTCCACCGGACCTGAGTTACTACCTCTCGCGACCCAGCGCCGCGGCCACGGAATTCCAGCGTTTGCTGCCTCCCTCGGCTCCAAAGGTCATTTGCGACATCGGCGCGTGCGAGGGCGAGGACTCGATCCGTTTCAGCCGACTCTTCCCCGCCGCGCGCGTGTTCGCTTTCGAAGCGCTTCCGTCCAATCAAGCTCTCGTGCGTGAGAATTTCGCACGCTACGCCGCCGACCGCGCCGAACTCGTGCCGCTAGCGCTCTCTGACCGGCTCGGCACCGCGACCTTTCACGTTTCGTCCGGCCGCCCGCCGGAACTCTTCGCCGGCGAAGACTGGAACTACGGCAACAAATCCAGCTCGCTGCTGCCTCCCGCCGCCGGCCCCGTGCCGATGCATGGCTGGATTGAATTCAAGGAGCGCATCGAGGTTCCGACCGATACGCTCGACCGTTTCTGCGCCGCGCGCGGGCTCGCCGCCATCGACCTCGTCCACATGGACGTGCAAGGCGCCGAATTGCTCGTGCTGCGTGGCGCCGAGCGCATGCTCCCTTTCATCACCGCGATCTGGCTCGAAGTCTCCGCGTCCGAGCTCTACCGCGGCCAGGCACTCGACCGCGACATCACCGCCTTCATGCGCGCGCATGGCTTCGCCCTTGCGCACGTCGAACTGCTCGGGAACGCCACCGGCGAAGGCGACCACTTTTACGTCAACGTCCGCCACGCGCGCGTCTGGCCTTACCTCGCGGCGAAACGCTTCGCCGCTCTCTTTTCCCGGGCTCGCTTCTCCCTCGGCGCCCTGAAAAACCGCCTTCTCGGCCACCCCAACCCATGATCATCACCTGGCTCAACGGCGGTCTCGGCAACCAGATGTTCCAATACGCCGCCGGCCTCGCGCTCGCGCACCAGCGCCGCACCGTGCTCAAGCTCGATGTCTCGTGGTTCCGCCACTACGACGAGTTCGAGGCGCACAACATCTACGGCCTGCACTGCTTCAACATCCTCGAGCAGTTCGCCACCGCCGACGAAATCACGCGCCTCTGCGGCCGCCCGCTCACCTTCGCCGAACGCTGTGCGCTACCCGTCGCCCGCCGCCTCCGCCTCAACGATTACGTCGCGCGCCACACCGCCATCGGCCAGCTCCATGACGCGAAGTCGTTTCACTTCTATCCGGAGTTCTTCGATCTGCCGGACAACACGATGATCTCCGGCTGGTGGCAGTCGGAGAAATTCTTCGCGCCGGTCGCCGATCACATCCGGCTGCACTTCAGCTTCCGCTTCCCGCCGCTGCCCGCCGTCGCCGAGATGGCCGCGCGCATCCGCAGCGGCCCATCCGCCGCCGTGCATTTCCGCCGCGGCGACTACACGCGCAACCAGACCTTCAACCAGAAGATCGGCGTCATCGGCCCCGCCTACTACGACCGCGCCATCCAGCTGCTCCGCGAGCGCAGCCCCGACGCCACGCTCTACATTTTCTCCGACGACATCGACGCCATCGAACGCGAATACCGCGTGCCCGGCCCGCACGTCTTCGTCCGCGCCGTCCACCACTGGCACCCGTGGGACAAGATCCGCCTCATGTCTCTCTGCGACCACATCGCCATCGCGAACAGCACCTTCTCCTGGTGGGCCGCGTGGCTGAACCCTTCGCCCACTAAACTCGTCATCGCCCCCGATCCGTGGTTCGCCAACAGCATCCACAATTCGAGCGACGTCGTCCCCGACAGCTGGACCCGACTCCCCATCAACCCATGAGCCTCGTCGACTCGTTGAAAAACACCTTCCGCCCCGCGTGGCACGCGCTGAAGCGCACCGTCTCGCCGCCGCGCCGCTGGCCAAGCGAAACCTCCAAGTGCCGCGCGCGCCTCGCGCCCTACTGCACCGGCGACGGCGCCGACCTCGGCTTCGGCGGCGATCCTATCACGCCCGCCGCCATCCGCATGGACATGCCGAACCAATACGGCACCGTCGGCCAGTTTCCCGCGCAACTCCGCGGCGACGCCGCGCGCCTCGTGTGGTTCGCCGACGGCGCGCTCGATTTCATCTTCTCGTCGCACTTGCTCGAGGATTTCCAGGACACCGAATCCGTCCTCCGCGAGTGGCTGCGCGTCCTCAAGCCCGGCGGCCGCCTCATCATTTTCTGCCCCGACGAGCAGCGCTTCCGCGCCCACTGCAACCGCACCGGCCAGCCCTACAACCCGCACCACGTCCACGCGCACTTCTCCCTCGACTACGTGAAGGGCCTGCTCGCGCGCATCGGCGGCACTCGCCTCGTCCACGAAAACCCCGACGTCGATATCTACTCCTGGGACCTCGTCGTCGAAAAACTCCCCGCCTCCCGATGAACCTCTCCGCGCGCCTCCGCTACCTCCGCCATCACCTGCTCATGGTGTGGCCCCGCTACAAACTCTCCACGGGCGACTACCGCACCGGCCTCGGCCCTTCCGCTTGGCTGCTCCACGGCCTCGTGCGCTCGCTCGCGCCCGACGTCGTCGTCGAGACCGGTTCCGCCCGCGGCTGGTCCGCCTGCCACATCGGCCTCGCGCTCCGCGAAAACGTTCGCGGCAAACTCTACGCCATCGACCCGCACTCCTCGACCGAGTGGAACGACAGCGGCGGCCCCGACGCCTCGCTGAACGTCTTTCGCCGCCACGTCTCCGCCATGGGCCTCGATCCCTACGTCGAAGTCGTCCGCGCCGACTCGCGCACCGCCGCGAAGAACTGGAACCGCCCGATCGACCTGCTCTTCATCGACGGCGACCACTCCTACGAAGGCGTGAAAGCCGACTGGGATCTGTTCTCGCCGTTCCTCACGCCGTCCGCCGTCACGATCTTCCACGACACCACGTGGGAACTCCACAAGCACGACGACCCGCGCTACCGCGACGACATGGGCGTGCCGCGCTTCGTCGACGAACTCCGCCGCGCCGGCTACCCGTGCATCACGCTCGACCGCGACTGCGGCCTGACGATGGTCCAACGCCCCGCCGGCGGAATCCCGTTGCTAAAGTAACGCCGGCTTCCAACCGCCCTCGTCTCTTTGTTCCGCCTCACCAAATCCGTTTGTCATCGCGAGGCCCGCAGCGCGGGCCGTGGCGATCCATCTGACGTCGCGCGCTGAATGGACGTTCGCTCCCATCTCGCCGGACTCCGCCGCTGGCTTTCGCTTGTCCGCCGCCACGGTCGCCCGCACCGCCTGTTCCACTTCTACGGCGGCATCGGCGACCAACTCCTCTGCTCCGCCGTCGCCCGCGAACTCCAGCGCCGCCGCCCGCAACGCATCTGGTTCTTCAGCCAGTCGCCTGAACTCTTCGCACAAAACGCCGACGTGACCGCGACCGTGCCCTTCGACCTCGGCCTCATTCCGTGGGCGCGCCTCAGCGGCTCGCGCCCGCAGCGGCTGTTCTATCAGGACTTTCTCCACGCGGAAAACCGCGACGCCCCGCTGCACGAACCCAGCATCGCCTCCCTCTGCCGCCGCGCCGGCATCACCGGCAACGTCACGCTGCGCCCCTACCTGCCCGCCGTCACGCCCGCACCGCTGCCGAACCGCGCGCGCCCGCGCATCGCGATCCACTCGAGCTGCCTCACCGCGCGCTACCCGATGGCCAACAAGCAATGGCCCGTCGGGCGCATGCAAACCGTCGCGCGCGAACTCGCCGCGTTCGCCGACCTCGTCCAACTCGGCAGCCCGCAGGACCCCGATCTCCCCGGCGCACTCGACCGCCGTGGCACCCCGCTGCTCGACGCCGCGCGCGAACTCGCCGGCTGCGACCTCTTCGTCGGCCTCGTCGGTTTTCTCATGCACCTCGCGCGCGCCGTCGAGTGCCCCGCCGTCATCGTCTACGGCGGACGCGAACCGCCCGAGATCACCGGCTACTCCTGCAACGTGAATCTCGCCGATCGTCCCGCGTGCGCGCCGTGCTGGCACTACTCGCAATGCGACTATGACCGCCGCTGCCTCACCGCGATCACGCCTGAGCAGGTTCTCGCCGCCGTCCGCACCCAACTCGCCGCCGCGCACCCGCGCCCGCTCCGCGCCGACGACTTTCAAATCGCCGCCTGATGCACCTGCACGTCCTTAGCTTCAGGTGGAGCGCGTTGACCCCAACGCGCTCGATGCTTCGCACGCGCGTGCTCACGCCCGCCCGATGAAAATCGCCTTCGTCTCCACCATTCTCGGCTACCCATGGGGCGGCGCCGACACGCTGTGGACGAACGCCGCCGAAGCCGCCCAACGCCGCGGCGACGAACTGCTGATCTCCGTCTCGCCCGTCGTCGCCGCCAGCCCGCGCGTCGCCGCGCTCATCGACGCCGGCGCGCGTCTGCACGAACGCGTCCCCGCGTCCGTGCCGGACTCCCTCAGCGCCCGCATCGCAGGCAAAATCCGCCGCAAGCTCGGACGCGCTGGCGACGGTCTCGTCGACGAACTCACCGCATTCCGCCCCGACCTCGTCATCATCAGCCTCGGCGGCACCTACGACCTGATTCTCCATTCCGACTGGGTCGATTGGTTCGCCGCGAGCCGCACGCGCGTTCGCCTCATTGCGAACTGGCAGGAAGAAAACCCATCGCTCTCCGAACGCGAGTGGCACGCGGCCAAACGCGCGCTCACGCTCGCCAAGCAGGTCTGCTTCGTCTCCTCGCGCAACCTCACGGTCACGCGCCGCCACCTGCTCGAACCGCTCCCGCACGCGCGCGTCATCCAAAACCCGCTGCGCTGGCAACCCGCCGACGTCTCACCGTGGCCCACGTCGCCGACGCTCCAGCTCGCCACCGTCTCGCGCCTCGACGAAGGCAAAGGCATCCAGCTCGTCCTCCACGCCCTCGCCGCGCTGCCGCCCGCCACGACGCCCGCGTGGCAGCTCAACATTTTCGGCCAGGGTCCCGCCGAAGCCTATCTCCGCGCCACGGCGACGCATCTCGGCCTCACCGACCGCGTTCACTTCCGCGGCTACGTGAAACAGCTGCGCGACATCTGGGCGGAAAACCACCTGCTCGTCTCCGCCTCGGTCGACGACGGCGTGCCGATGACGATCCCCGAAGCGATGCTCTGCGAGCGGCCCGTCCTCTCCACCGAAGTCGGCGGCGCGAACGACTGGCTGCGCGACGGCGAAACCGGATTCCTCTGCCCCGCGCCCACCGTGCCGCTGCTGACCGCCACGCTCGCCCGCGCCTTCGCCACGCACGCCGCTTGGCCCGCCCTCGGCCGCGCCGCCGCCACTGCCGCCCACGCGCGCTACCTGCCACAAGATTACCTCACCCTCCTCGCATGAGCGCGCTGCATTTCGCCACCGTCGTTCCTTCGGCAAGGTGGAGCGGCTTGACCCCAAGACGCTCCGAACGCGTTGAGGTCAACGCGCTCCACCTCCCAGCGCAGTCGCAATCCGCGCGATAATTTTCCGCCATGGCTTCACGCTCCGTCATCCTCGGCATCGGCGGCCTTCTCGGCCACGACGCCAACGCCGCACTCCTCATCGACGGCCGCCTCATCGCCTCGTCGCAGGAGGAGCGCCACACGCGCCTCAAGCACGACGGCTCCTTCCCGCGCCGCGCCATCGCCGAGGCGCTCGCGATGGGCGGCGTCACACCGGCCGACGTCACCGACGTCGTCCTCGCCGAGAAGCCGCTGCAAAGCCTCCTCTTCAATCTCTCCACGCGCCCCGGCAACGCCTTCACCCGCGCGCTCGGCCGCCTCCTGCCCGAACGCACCGCCGGCTACTACACCGATCCGGCGCGCGCACTGTTCCCGACCGCGCAATTCCACTTCGCCTGGCACCACCTCACGCACGTCGCGGGCGGCTTTCACACGTCGCCGTTCGAGCGCGCCGCATTTCTCTGCGTCGACGGCAAGGGCGAGGACTACAGCGCCAGCATGGGCGTGATCGACGGCGGCCGCCTCGAACTCCGCGCCGAGCAAACCTACGAGAACGGCTTGGGCATGTTCTACACGCTCGTGACGATGTATCTCGGGTTCCACTCGTTCGGCTCCGAATACAAGGTCATGGGCCTCGCGCCCTACGGCACGCCGCGCTTCGTCGACAAACTCTCGCGCCTCTTCACCACCGACGAACGCGGCGGCTTCCGTCTGAAATTCCCGGTGCAGTTCAACGAGTTCTCGCTGCTCGCCGCGCTCCCCCACGTCGCCGCCGCCGTCGGCCTGCCCGCACGCGACAAGAAGGACCTGCTCACCGACGACTACATCGACATCGCCACCTCGCTGCAGCAGATCTTCGAGGACGAAGTCTTCAAGATGGCGCGCTACATCCGCGCCGAGACCGGCGAGGAGAACCTCGTGTTCTGCGGCGGCTGCGCGCAAAACTGCGTCACCGCCGGCAAGCTTCGCGCCGAAAAAATCTTCAAGGGCGTCTTCAACTCGCCCGTCGGCGGCGACATGGGTTCCGGCCTCGGTGCCGCGCTGCTCCTCGAACGCGAACGCCGCGGCTCGCTCTTCAAGGTCGCGCACAACGGCTTCTATCTCGGCGGCGAACCGGGTCCGATTCCCGCCGAGGCGAATCCCTGGCGCGTCACCGTCACCGGCGACTTCGACGACTTCGTCGCCGCCCAGCTCGCGCAGGGCAAAATCGTCGCGTGGGTCCGCGGTCGCATGGAACTCGGCGCGCGCGCCCTCGGCGCCCGCTCGATCCTCGCCGACGCGCGCCAGCCCGGCATGCAGTCACGTCTGAATCTCGCCGTGAAGTTTCGCGAGTCCTTCCGTCCGTTCGCGCCGCTCGTGCTCGCCGAGGATTGCGCCGCGTGGTTCGACACCGATGAGCCGAGCGACTTCATGCAATACACCGCGAACCTCGTCCCCGCGCGCCGCACGCCACAGCCGGAGCAGTTCGCCTCGCTCCGCGAGCGTCTCGATTTCCCGCGCAGCGAGATCGCGAGCGTCGTGCACGTCGACTACTCCGCACGCCTCCAGACGATCGCCCGCGAAAACCATCCGGACATGCACCGCCTGCTCACCGCCTTCAAGCGGCAGACCGGCGTCCCGATCCTGATCAACACCTCCTTCAACGTCTCCGGCCAGCCGATCGTCCGCACCGCCGCCGAGGCGTGGGAATGCTTCCTCAACACCGACATCGATCTGCTCGTGCTCAACGATCAGCTCTTCCGCAATCCCTTCCAGAAAACCCGCGAGGAGAAACTCACATGGCTCAAGCAATTCGCCAAATTGGCCTGAAAATCCTCGTCGCGTTCCTGCGCCTCGTCGGTCGCGACGCCCCCGCCGGCTGGCAGCGCAGCACGCGCCCGACCCACCTGCGCGGCACATGAGCGGCTCGCCGTCACTCGCGAATTTCTCCGGCAGCGCCGCTCTCCGCGCGCGCCTCGCCGCGCTGCCGTCGGACGCCCGCGTGATCGATTTCGGCGGCTGGTTCTGCCCACTCGCGCGTGCGACGCACGTCGCCGACGCGATGCCTTACCAGACGCGCCTCGGTCGCCTGAACCTCGCGCCGTTGCCGGGCGAGCGCTTCACGGCCGACACGTGGACGCTCGCCGATTTCACTGCGCCGGATTTCCGTCTGCCGGTGCCGGATAAGTTCTTCGACTTCGCCTTCTGCGGCCAAACGGTCGAGGACCTCCCAACGCCCGAGCCGCTCCTCCGCGAAATGCGCCGCGTCGCGCGTGCCGGAGTGATCGAGTCGCCCACGCGCCTCAAGGAGCAATCCATCGGCGTCCGCGACCGCATCACGTCGCAATGCGGCCACCCGCACCACCACTGGATTCTCGACGTCGTCGGCAACCGCCTCGAGCTCTCGCCGAAATCCGCCACCGCGACTTTGCCGCGCTCGCGCTACGCGTTGCCCCTTCTCGCATGCGAACGCCTCGTCGAGGCCGGCGCCGCGCACGACATCCACTTCGCATGGACCGACACCTTCGAGTGGCGCCTCCTCAACGCCGACGAAGCCCGCTCCCGCGCCGAACAATTCTATCGCGACGCCGTGCCCACGCTCCGCGAACGCGCGACTGACCCCGTCATCCGCCACCTGCGCGGCCTGAAATGGCGCCTGCGCGGCCAGCGCGCCGACGATCCCTCCGCCTGGTTGCAGGAGATGCTCACGCTTTCCGCGCCTTACCGGTCCGGCTTCCCACCGCCTCGCTGATGTCGGTTTTCCTCTCGGTCGTCCTTCCCACGCACAACCCGCACCGCGGCCGCCTCGTGCGCACCCTCGCCGGGCTGCGCGCGCAAACGATGCCCGTCGCGAGTTGGGAAATGATCCTCGTCGACAACGCCTCCGCCCCGGCGCTCGACGCCGCCGAACTTGCCGCCCTCGGTCCCGCGAATCTCCGCATCGTCCGAGAAACCGCCCTCGGCCTCACCCCGGCGCGCCGGCGCGGCTTCTCCGAAGCACGCAGTGAATTCCTCGTGCTCGTCGACGACGACAACGTGCTCGCGCCCGACTACCTCGACCAAGTCGCCGCCCTTTTCGCTGCGCACCCGAAACTCGGCGCCGCCGGCGGCAAGAACCTCGGCGAGTTTGAAACGCCGCGCCCCGCATGGTGGCAGCCCGAGTTCGACGGCCTGCTCGCCTGCCGCGACGCCGGAGACGCGACCGAAATCTGCACCGCGCTCTTCGACCCGAGCACCGGCCGCAACGAATACCCGCTCTGCGCGCCCGTCGGCGCCGGCATGGCGCTGCGCCGCGCCGCGCTCGCCACGTGGCTCGCCGACGATTCCACCGCGCGTCTCCCAGACCGCCGCGGCAACGAGCTCTCCTCCAGCGGCGACAACGACATCGTCCTCTCCATCCTCCGCGCCGGCTGGTCGGTCGGCTACTTCCCCTCGCTCATCCTCACGCACCTCATTCCGAGCGGCCGCGTGCAACCCGACTACGTCGCGCGGCTCAATCGCGGCATCGCGCGCTCGTGGGTGCAGGTCCTCCACAAATACGACGCAAATCCCTGGCCGCCCGTCGCGCCGTGGACCGTGCCGCTCCGCCAACTGAAAGCGTGGTTCGTCTATCGCGCCTGGTCCGGCCACCTCGCCCGCATCCGCTGGCAAGGCGCCTGCGGCCACTTCGAAGGCCTCGCGCAACTCACCTCTCGCACCTAGCATCGTGAGCGCCCTCGGTTTCAGCATCGTCATTCCGGCCTACGGTCGCATCGAACCGCTCAAATACACGCTGCAGAGCGCGGCGGCTGCCCTCCGTCGTCTGCCTTCCGACGGCGAGATCATCGTGGTCGACGACGGCACGCCGGACTCTCCGCTCGCCGATTCTCTCCGTGGTTTCGCGCTCAACGCCGCGGTGACGTTCATCCGCCAGCCCAACCAAGGCTCGATCGCCGCCCGCCTTCACGGGCTGCGACACGCCCGCGGCCGCTACCTGCTGTTTCTCGACTCGGACGATCTCATCACGCCGGAAAAACTGGCGGCACACTGGGATGTTTTGGAAAAGAACGCGGCCGACTTCGCCTACGATGACATGGCTCGCCCCGAGTTGGGACCTGGCTACTCGTCGAGGTTCTCGGCGGCGCACGCGCTCGCGGACGATTTCAGCGACTTCGCCGATCTCGTTCTGCGCATCATGCCGCCGCCCCACGGACCGACCTACCGTCGCACTTGGCTCGTCGAGACGCTGCAAAATCCGCTCGTGCCTGCGGATCGCTGCTACGACCCCGTGGGCGACGTCTGGCTCTACTACAATCTCCTGCTGCAAACGCCGCGCGTGCAGAAACTCCCTCTCCCGTTGACCGCGACTGGGCCGCACGGCGAAGCGCGTTACAGCCAGCATTGGGAGCGTCTCGGCGTAGCCGCTTTGCTCCTCGCGGAAAAATTCATGCAACGCTGCCCGCAGACAACCGCCACTGTCGAGGCGCGGCGCGTCGTCGGCGAACGGGCGTTCGAATCCTGGCGGCGCCTGCCGCGCGACTTCGACACGCGCTACGCGAATCGCTTGCTCGCGATCTGGGCCTCCGCGCCGCGCAGCCGTCTGCACAAGGTCGGCGGCCGCAACTTCAGTCGTTTCGCCCAACTCGTCGGCCCCGAAATCGCCGGCCGGATTTTCCGCCTCCGTTCCCACTCTTACGCTAGCTGCCGCACGATCAGCGATCATGAGCTGAACGAGCTCCTCACGGTATCAGCCGCGCCCGAGCCCCCGCTGGCCAGCGCCGCCCCGTGCACCATCCCCTCTCTCTGATCGAATGTCGCTCGCCGGCCAACTCGCCTACCAACTCGTCCACCGTCCGCTCGGCTACGTGCGCAGCGTCGCCGACGCGGGCGGACCGCTCGAAGTCTGGCGCACCGCGCGCGGCCGCGCCGCGATGGAAGCCGCCGCCTACACGCTCCCTCTGCCCGCGCCTGCCACCGGCGCGCCGGTCGAGCTGCATTTCCTCACCGGACGCCGCTACTGGTATCAAACGGCGTTCTGTCTCTGGACCTTCGCGCGCCACGCGCGTCGCCCGCTCGCGCCCGTCATTCTCGACGACGGCACGCTCACTGAAAAATTCCGCGCGCCGCTCCGCCGCCTGTTTCCGAACACCCGTTTCCTCACTGACGCCGACATCACCGCGCGCCTCGACGCCGCGCTGCCCGCCGCGCGCTTTCCGACGCTTCGCGCCCGCCGCACGAGCTTTCCGCTGCTGCGCAAGATCACCGATCTCCACGCCGGACTCTCCGGTTGGAAGCTCTTCCTCGACTCCGATCTGCTTTTCTTCGCCGAACCGCGCTTCCTCCTCGATTGGCACGACGCGCCGTCGATCCCGCTGCGCGGCGAGGACATCGAGAACGCCTACGGCTACCCGCTCGCGCTGCTCGACGAACTCGCCGGCCAGCGCGTCAGCGAGCGCGTCAACACCGGCACGCTTGGCCTGCGCAGCGACGAGATCGATTGGGAGCGCATGGAATTCTGGTGCCGCGAGCTCCAGGCCCGTGCGGGCACGCACTACTACCAGGAGCAGGCGCTCGTCGCCCTCCACCTCGCCGGCCGCGCCTGCGCCGTGCCACCGCCCGCCGACCACGTGCTGCTCCCCCGCTCGCCCGAGTCCGTCGAGTGCCGCGCCGTGATGCACCACTACGTCGCCGATTCGAAGCCCGCCTACTTCCGCCACTGTTGGCGCGTCGCCTTGCAACGCCCGTGAACGCTCCCGTGTCCGACTCGCCGTCCTCGTCCGCCACCCTTCGCGGCGCCGCGTGGATCGCGTGCGTCGCACTCGTGCTCATCGCGAGCCGCGGCCTCTGGCCTATCGTGCCCGTCGAAGGTGACGATCAAGGAGTGATCTTCGGCGTCGAAGGCATGGTCTCCTCTTCGCCCGAGTTGCTGGCGCGCCGCTACCTGTTCCCCATCCAACCGGGTTCCTACGACGTGCTCGCCGCCGCCGTCCGGCTCACCGGTGTCTCCGCACAGACCGTGTTTGCATCCGCGACCGTCTTCGGCGCCGCGCTCTTTGCCGTTTCGGGCGCTGGGCTGCTTTCCGCCGCGCTCTCGATTCCTTTCGTGTTCGCGTTGCTCGCAATGCTGGCGTGTCAGGAAACCGTCGCAGCCGCCTGCTACCTCAACACCAGCGCGCTCGCCGGCGGCGTGGCGCTGCTCTCGCTCGTGCCGTTCGCCCGGCGCGCGCGACGGTCGCTGCTGCTCCTCGGCGGCGTCGGGCTCGGCGTTGCCGGCTGGCTGCGCGGCGACGCGCTGCTCGTCGCACCGGCCACGCTGCCGCTGCTGGCCCTGCACGACGGCTGGGGTGCAAGAGCGCTCCGCGACACCGCGCTGGCCGCATTCGTCGCCATCATCGCATTCCTCGCGCTCCGCCAACTCAGCGGCGCGCCGCTCTCCGCCGCCATCGCCACGTTCGCGGGCCGCGCCCCCGAATCCAGCACGCTGCGCATGACGCGCGACGCCCTGCTCACGCTACTGTCCCCCGCGCTGCTGCTCGCCTCACTCGCAGGCGTCGTCTGGCTGGCCGCGCGCAAAAAGGGGACGCTTCTCTTGCTCCTCGCCGCCGGCCTGATCCCCACCGCGCTCGCCTACCGCGACGCGCTCGTGAGCACCAAATACCTCTACTACACTATTCCCTTCGCGCTCCTCCCGGGGCTGCTGTTGCTCCGCACGCTCCTCGCCCAACGCCGCCGCACCACGCTCGCACTCCTCGCGCTCGCCGCGACCGCCGATGCGGTGGCCGGCCTCCGTGTGCTGCCCAGCGAGGCGCGCTTCTTCTCCGCGCCGCCCGCTGCTTTCTCCACCTCGTTCGTCCTCGGCTCCCGCACTATCAAAGTCGTGCTCGGCGGCGGCGACGTAATTCCCAACGAGGACGGCTTCCGCCTCCGCACCGGCCACCTCTTCGCCGCCGAAACGTGGCGCCGCGAGAAACTCCACCAGCAAGCTCGCCTCGCAGAAATTCGCGCCTTCGTCGAAACCCACTCGAGCGAGACCCTCTACTTCGCCGGCTGGCTCCCTGAGCAACTCGCGCTGCGCGAACTTTTCGCTGCCGGCTTTCTACCGCGCGACAGCGTCACGTTCACGCAATGGCACCGCGGCACGCGGTCCATCGAACTTCGTTTTCTTGGCCACGTCGGCTCGCCCTACCAGCCCGCGGGACCAGCTCCTTCTCCCACTCTCGGCCGCGACCCGCTGCTCATCGGTCTCTACGGCAACCAAGTGTCTCCCACCGAACTCGCCGACGGCCGCCACTGGCGCGTCGCCACCGCACCCGCTCAAGGGTTCGTGACCCTCTATCGGCGCTCGTCCGAATCCCGCTGATGGCCCGCATCGTCATCCTCGGACCCAACCAACTCGGCAGCAACCCGCGCCTCGTGCGCAACGCCGATTGCCTCGCCGCGGCCGGACACGACGTCACCGTCATCTACCCGGATCACCTCGCGCGCTTCCGCGGCCACGACGATGCGCTCATCGCCGCCGCGCGCTGGAAGGCCGTCGCGCTCGATTTCTGCCGCACGCCGCGCGGCCGACTCCACGCTCGGTTCGCCCGCCTCCGCCGCCGCCTCGCGGAAAAACTCCCGCTCTCGTCCGACTTCGCTCGCAATCGCGCCTACGGCTACTTCGGCCCCGAGCTCGCCCGCGCCGCCCGCGCCGTCCCCGCCGACCTCTACCTCGCCCAGCAGCAAATGGTCGTGCTCCCCGCCGTCGCCGCCGCGCAAGCCCACCGCGCGCGCTTCGCCGTCGACGTCGAGGACCTCGTCTCCGATTGCACCGACGAACCCACCGCACTCGTCCGCGCGATCGAAGACCGGCACTTCCCGCGCGCCGCGTTCCTCACGACGATGTCCGACGCCGCCGCAGATCGCCTCGCCGAGCTGCATCGCCTCCCACGTCCGCCCGTCGTCCTGCACAACTGCATGACGCTCGCCGAGCGTGCCGCGCTGCCGCCGCCCGCCGCGCGCCCTGCGCACGCTCCGCTGGCGCTTTACTGGTTCGGCCAAACCGTCGGCCCGCACGCGTGCGCCGAAGTCATCCTCCGCGCGATCGCTAGCCTGCCCTTCCCCGCGCGCCTCACGCTCCGCGGCGCGAACCCGCGCCCCGATTACCTCGCGCAACTCCGCGCCCTCGCCGCCGAGCTGCGCATCCCCGACGCCCTCGCGCTCGCCCCCGGCGCTCCGCCGCGCGACATGGTGCCGCTCGCCGGCGAACACGACATCTGCTTCGGCACGCAGCCCGGCACGCAGCTCTTCCACCAACTCGCCGTCGGCAACAAGGTCTTCACCGGCTTGATGGCCGGCTGCGCCCTCGCGCTCACCGACACCGCCGCGCACCGCCGATTGCTCGCCGCGCACGACGGCTGGGCGTTCACGTTCTCCAACGCCGACCCGCTCACGCTGGCCGACCAGCTGACCCAACTCGCCGGCACGCCAGCGCGCCTCGCCGCCCTGCGCGACCGCGCGTGGTCGCTCGCGACCAGCGTCTACAACTGGGAAACCGAAAGCACCCGCCTCGTCGCCGCCGTGCGCGAAACCCTCACCGCCTGACATGCTCCACGTCGCCCTCGTCCTCGGCACCCGCCCCGAAGCCATCAAGCTCGCGCCGCTCATCCTCGCGCTCCGCGCCGAGCCGCGCCGCTTCCGCACCACCGTTGTCCTCTCCGGCCAACACGCCGACCTCGTCGCACCGATTCTCGCATTCTTCGACATCCGCGCCGACATCGACATCAACCTCATGCAGCCCAACCAGTCGCTCGCGTCGCTCACCAGCCGCGCCGTGACCGAGCTGCACCGCGTCCTCGGCGAACTGGAGCCCGATTGGGTCGTCGTCCAAGGCGACACCACCACCGCGATGGCCTGCGCCCTCGCCGCCTTCTATCTCAAAATCAAGGTCGCCCACCTCGAAGCCGGTCTGCGCACCAACCGCATCGACTCGCCCTTCCCCGAGGAAATCAATCGCCGCTTCATTAGCCAGATCGCCGCGCTCCACTGGGCGCCGACCGCCGCCTCCGCCCGCGCGCTCCGCCGCGAAGCGATGCCGCTGCCCCACGCCCGCATCGTCGTCACCGGCAACACCGTCATCGACGCCCTCCTCCTCGGCGTCGCCCGCCTCCGCACTGCGCCCGTGCCTGACGCCGACCGCGATCGCATCGCCGCCTTCCTCGCCGCCGACCAGCGCCACCGCTTCGTGCTCGTCACCGGCCACCGCCGCGAAAACTTCGGCGAACCGCTCCGCCAAATCTGCCGCACGCTCGCCCGCCTCGCCGCCGCCGACCAGCGCGCACTCTTCCTCTACCCGGTCCACCCGAACCCGAACGTCCGCACCACCGTCGATGAAATGCTCGGCCGCGTCCCCAACATCGTCCTCACCGCGCCGAAGAACTACCCCGAGTTTCTCCAACTCCTCGATCTCAGCCACGTCATCGTCACCGACAGCGGCGGCGTGCAGGAGGAAGCGCCCGCCCTCGGCAAGGTCGTGCTCGTCACGCGCGACACCACCGAGCGCCCCGAGGGTTTGAAAACCGGCCTCGTGAAACTCGTCGGCCACCAACCCACGCGCCTCCTCGCCGCCGTCCGCTCCGCGCTCGTCGCCAGCCGCCGCGCCCGCCGCGCGCCCAAACCCGCGTTCCCCTACGGCGACGGCGCCGCCGCCGCGCGCTGCGTGAAGTCGCTCCTCGCGAAGTCTCCGTGACGTTGTCCTCCAGCTTCCGACTCTCGCCGCGTGCGGTAGGGCGCGACCGCCGGGCGCGCCGAGCCCGCGGCATCAGTCGTTCAACCCGTTCGGCGATAGCACCGCCTTCGATCCCGTTCCGCTCCGTCTAACCCGCGTGCCGACCGTCTCGATCATCGTCCCCTGCTACAACGCCGCGCCGTGGCTCGCGGCCGCGCTCGAATCGTGCCTCGCGCAAACCGGCGCGACGCTCGACATCATCGTCGTCGACGACGGCTCGCGCGACGACAGCCTCGCCGTCGCTCGCCGCTTCGAGGCTCGCGGCGTCACCGTCATCGCCCAGCCCAACCGCGGCGCCTCCGCCGCGCGCAACCGCGGCCTCGAAGCCGCGCGCGGCGAGTTCATTCAGTTCCTCGACGCCGACGACCTCCTCGCTCCCGGCAAAATCGCCGCGCAACTCGCCCGCGCCGCCCGCGAACCCGCCGGCACCGTCTTCACCGGACGCTGGGGCCGCTTCACCACCGATCCCGCGCAACTGCACTTCCACGACGCGAACCCGCTCTTCGCCGATCTCTCGCCCGAGGAATACCTCATCCGCTTCGCCTCGCACGATTGCATGATGCATCCCGCCGCGTGGCTCGTGCCGCGCGCCATCGCCGATTCCGCCGGCCCGTGGGACGAGCGCCTCTCACTCAACGACGACGGCGAATACTTCGCGCGCGTCGTCACCGCCGCCTCGCGCATCGCCTACAGCGCCGATGCCGTCTCGCTCTATCGCTCGGCGATGCCCACCAGCCTGAGCGCCCAACGCAGCCGACGCCACCTTGAGTCCGGCCATCTCGCCGTCCAGCTCATCGTCGACGAGATGACGCTCCTCGCCGACACGCCGGCCATGCGCGCCGCCGCCGCAAACCTCGCGCAACGCTTCGCCTACGACTACTACCCGGCCGCGCCCGATCTCGTGCGCGACGCCGAGCGCCTCGCCCGCAGCCTCGGCGGCGCAACGTTCCAACCGCTCGGCGGCGGCTCGTTCCACCTCTTCCGTCGCTTCCTCGGTTGGAAGCTGGCGCGCCGCCTGCAGGTAGCCACCGGCCGCTTCCGCACCTGACATGAGCGTCCGTATTTTTCACCCGATGGTCGCGCCGTTTGTGCAACAAGCCGCGCGCGCGCTCCACGAAGCCGGGCAGCTCGACTCCTACATCACGAGCATCCGCTACGCGCCCGACAGCACCGCGCAACGCGCGCTCTTCGCCGCCGGCCGCCTCGCGGGCCTGGACCTCGAGCGCGAATTCCGCCGCCGCACCGTCACGGCCGTCCCACTCGAAAAAGTGATCTCGCGCCCGTGGGGCGAATTGCTGCGCGTCGCCACCGCCCGCGCCGATCGCGACGGACGCTTGACCGACTTCGTCTGGGAGCGCGCCGAACACGCCTTCGACGCCGCCGTCGCGCGCGGACTCCATCCCGGCCTCACCGGCGTCTACGCCTTCGAATACAGTTCGCTCGCCACGATCACGCGCGCCAACGCCCTCGGCATCCGCGTCGCCTACGACATGCCCGCGCCGGAGCCGCGTTTCGTGCAGGCGCTGCTCGACCGCGAAGCCGCCAAATTTCCCGAACTCGTCACGCCGTGGCATCAATGGACCGCTGATCGCGAGGAAGGCCGCATCGCGCGCCGCCACGCGGAGTTCACGCGCGCGAATCTCGTCGTCGCCGCGTCGCAGTTCACGCGCAACAGCTTCGCGCCCGCCGGCCTCGATGTGTCGAAAGTCCGCGTCGTGCCTTACGGCGCACCGCCCGTCGTCGACCGCGAACTCGCGCTCTCCGGCGGCACGACGAGCGGCCCGCTGGAACTGGTCTGGGCCGGCACGTTCTCCGTTCGCAAGGGCGCGCATTACCTGCTCGACGCCTGGCGCACGCATCGTCTCGGCCGGCACGCACGGCTCCGCGTCTATGGCTCCGTGCCGCTGCCGGATCGCATCGTGCAACCCGTGCCCGAAGGCATCGAGTTTGCCGGCGCCGTGCCGCACTCCGAACTCATGGCCGCGCTGCACCGCGCCGACGCGCTGATTTTTCCGACGCTGTGCGACGGCTTCGGCATGGTCGTCACCGAAGCGTGGTCGCGCGGCGTGCCCGTGATCACGACGACCTCCGCCGGCGCCGCCGATCTCCTGCGCGCCAACGAAAACGGCCTGCTCATCCCCGCCGCCGACGCCGACGCGATCGCGCAAAGCGTCGAGTGGTGCGTGGCGCATCGCGCCGAGCTGCGCGCGATGCGCGAGCCCGCGCTGCGCACCGCCGCCGGCTGGCAGTGGTCCGACTACCGCGCGCGCCTCGTCACCGTGCTGCGCGAAGGAGGCCTATTCGGATGAGCGACGAGGCCAAGTTGATCTGCCTCGTCACGCCCGCGCCGCTCGCCGACGCCCCGCGCATCGTGCGGCAAGCCGACGCGCTGCACGCCGCCGGTTATCGCGTGCACGTCGTCCACGGCGGCGCCGCCAACGCCTCGGGCAACTCCACGCCTTGGGCGCAAACGGCCGTGGCTTCAAACCGCACCGCAGGAGCTTTTCGCCGCGCACTCGCACGCCGCTTGTTGCCGCTGGCGCCCTTCGCGACGATTGAAACCGCCCTGCGCGTCCACGGCCCCGAAGCGCCGCGGTTGACCGCCGCCGCCGTCGCCGTCGGTGCGCACTACTACATCGGCCACCGCGTTGCGGGCATCGCCGCTGCGGCGACAGCCGCCGAGCACACGCACGCGAAGTTCGGCGCCGATCTCGACGCGCTCTTCGAGGATGCCTCGACCGACCCGGCCCTCGATCCCGTGCTCCGCACCGCCGTCCGCATCATCCTTGCCACCATGCTGCCTCGCGCCACTCACCTCACGGCCGCGGCGACCGAAATCGCGACTTCGTTCGCCGAACGTTACGGGACCCAAGCCGAGACGTTAGCCGAGTTTCAGTCGGCCGACTCCGCCGCCCACGCCGACTTTTTGCGCCTGATCAAGAAATCCGCCGGACGCCCATGAGCACCTTCGCTGACTCCTTCTCACTTCGCCTTGGCCGTGCGCTCCTCTCCGTGCGCCCCGCACCGCTCGCCGTCGCCATCAAGCGCCTGCTCCTGCTTCGCCGCCGCGTCATCACGACCTCGGCAGGCACGTTCTGGATCGATCCCGCGAGCGACGCCGGCCAGCGCGTCGCCACGCACGGCCACTACGACGCGGCGACCGAGACCCTTCTCGCGCGGTTCCTCCGCCCCGGCGACACGTTCGTCGACGTCGGCGCGAACGAAGGCTTCATCTGCGTGCCCGCCGCTCGCCTCGCCGGCCCGAGCGGCCGCGTCGTCGCCGTCGAGCCGCAACTCCGCCTGCAACCGGTGCTACAGCGCAATTTCGAGCTCAATGCCGTCCGCGTCGAAACCCACGCGGTCGCGATTTCCGACCACGCCGGCACCGCCGAACTCCAGCTCGCGCCGGACATGAACAACAGCTCGACCGGCTTCGCCACCGCGACGCGCTACCCGCTGAAAAAACAGTCGATCGAGATTCTCACGCTTTCCTCCTTCCTCGCCCGGCTGCGCATCGACGGCCCCTTCGTCCTCAAGATGGACATCGAGAGCTGGGAGCACGAAGCGATCCTCGGCAGCCCGGAACTCTTCCGCGCGCAACGCGTCCGCGCGCTCTTCCTCGAATTGCACCCCAACCTCCTGCAACAACGCGGCCTCGATCCCGCGGCCATCCCGAACTTTCTCACATCGTGTGGCTACACGCACGCACCGGAAACCCACGGCCTCGTCTGGATTCCCACCGCCGCCGCATGAGAATCCTCTTCACCTGTGATCCGATGATCCCCGTGCCGCCGGTCGGCTACGGCGGCATCGAACGCATCATCGACGCCCTCATCCGCCACTATGCCGCGGAAGGACACACCGTCGCGCTCCTCGCGCACCGCGACTCCACCGCGCCGGTCCAGAAACTTTTCGCCTGGTCCGACCAGCGCGTGGCCGGCGCGCTCCCGACCCTGCGCAACGCCCTCGCGCTGCGTCGCGCCGTGCGCGAGTTCCGCCCCGACGTCGTGCACAGTTTCTCGCGTCTCGGCTACCTGCTCCCGACGCTCGCGACACGTCAACCGGTGGTGATGTCCTACCAACGCCACACCGGCGGCCGCCAGCTCGCCCTCGCCGCACGTCTCGGTGGTCGCACGCTGCGCTTCACCGGCTGCAGCGACTTCATCTGTAGCATGGGCCGGCCTCAGGGCGGCAACTGGACCGCGATCCCGAACTTCGTCGAGTTGGAGAAATTCTCGTTCGTGCCGCGCGTGCCCGCGGATGCACCGCTCGTGTTTCTCAGCCGCGTCGACGACATCAAAGGCCCCGACCTCGCCATCGCGATCGCGCGCCGCGCCGGTCGCCGACTCCTCATCGCGGGCAATCACGCCACTTCCGGCCCGCAAGCGGACTTCTTCCGCCGCGAAGTCGAACCGCACCTCGGCCGCGACGGCGTCGAGTGGATCGGCGAGGTCGACGACGTGCGCAAAAACGAGCTCCTCAGCCGCGCCGCCGCGATGATCGTGCCGATCCGCTGGAACGAGCCCTTCGGCATCGTCTTCCCGGAGGCGCTTGCCTGCGGCACTCCGGTGATCACCTGCGCACGCGGCGCGTTGCCGGAGATCGTTGAGGACGGACGCACGGGTTTCTTCATCACGGGCATCGACGACGGCGTCACCGCCGTCCAGCGTCTCGGCGAAATCGACCGCGCGACCTGTCGGCGCGACGCCGAACGGCGTTTCAGTCTCGCCACCGTCGCTCCGCGCTATCTGGAAGTCTACCGCTCCCTCGTGAACTGATGCCGCGCCTGCTCATCGTTTCCGCTCACTTTCCGCCGGTCAACGCGCCGGACATGCAGCGCGTGCGCATGAGCTTGCCGCACTTCGTCGACGCCGGCTGGGAGGTCGTCGTGCTCACCGTCGACGACCGCGAGCCGATGGCCCCCCTCGAGCCTGCGCTCCTCGCGACGCTGCCCAAGCCCGTGCACATCGTGCGCGCACCGATCTTCTCGCGCCGCTGGACCCGCTTCGTCGGAATCAACAATCTCGGCCTGCGCTCGCTCCCGTTTCTCTACGAAGCCGGCAGCCGCCTGCTCACCGAGCAGAAATTCGACCTCGTTTATTTCTCCACCACGCAATTCGTCCTCTGTCCGCTCGGCCGGGTCTGGCAGCGGGAATTCGGCGTGCCTTACGTGATCGACCTCCAGGATCCGTGGCTGAACGAATACTACAGCCAACCGGGCGCGCCGAAGCCGCCCGGCGGCTGGAAATACCTTTTCACCTACGCGTCGGCCAAGCTCCTCGAAGGCTGGACGCTGCGGAGCTGCGCGCACGTCATCAGCGTTTCCTCAGCCTACATCGAGGTGCTGCGGCGCCGCTATCCGTGGTTCGATGCGAGTCGCGCGAGCGTCGTCACTTTCGGCGCACCGGATGCCGATTTCGCGCTCGTGCGCGACCGGTTGCCTCGGGCGCCCCGCATCCTGCCCGAATCGTCCGAACTGAAGATAGCCTACGCCGGCCGCCTCGGGCCCGACATGCTTCCCGCGCTCGACGCGCTCTTCGCGGGCATCGCGCGCACCCGGCTCGGTGAACGCCGCGTGGGGCTCTATTTCTACGGCACGTCCTACGCGCGCGCGGGCACCGGCGTGGCCACCTCCACGGCCCTCGCCGCGAAGCACGGCATCAGCGCCCAAGTGCACGAGCAGTCCGCCCGCATCGGTTACCTCGACGCGCTCCAAGTCCTGCTCGAAGCCGACGTCGCCCTCCTCCTCGGCTCCGAGGACCGCGCTTACTCCCCGTCGAAGGTTTATCCCACGCTCCTCTCCGGCGCACCGGCTCTCGCGGTCGCACCTCGCGACAGCATCCTCGAGGCGAAGATCAACGAACTCGGCGGCGCCGCGCTCGTCGCCTTCGACCCCGCGAACCCCACGGCGATCGCCGACCAACTCGCCGACGTCATCGCCCGGCTCGCGGAGCAGCGCGCCGCCGCCCTGCCGCCGCTCGACCGCGCTCGCCTCGAGGCGGAATACACCGCCGCCGCCGTGTCCACCCGCCAACTCCGGATCTTCAACCGCGTGCTGCGCGACGCCCTGCCGCCGGAAGACGACTTCGATGTCGACGATTACCTCTCACACCCCATCGGAGGAACGCAGTGAAAGAGTTTGTGCGTCTCCAGTTCGGTCGCGTGATGCGTCGCTTGCTCGTCGCCAACAGCCGGCCCCTCACACCGGACACGTCGCCCCTGCTGGTGCTCGCCCCTCACGCCGATGACGAGACGCTCGGCTGCGGCGCCTTGATCGCCTCCCGCACGACGCGCGGCGCGGCCACGCACGTCGTGTTCGTTTCCGACAGCGCCAGCGCCGAGTGGGCACCCGACCAGTTCCGCAGCGAACGCGCCGCGCGTCGTCGAGCCGAGGCGCTCGCCGCGCTCGCCGCGCTGGGTCTGCCACCGACTCAGGCCGAATTTCTCGCTGCGCCCGACGGTCAACTGGACCGGCTCGATCCCGATGTGCGGGCGCGGGTGCTGCGCGAGCTCGCGGAACTTCTCCGGCGCCACCAACCGTCGCACGTGCTCGTTCCTTTTCTCGGCGGCGGCAGCACGGAGCACGACGCCGTTTTCTGGATCGCGCGTGAGGCGTGTGCAGTCGCCGGGCTCCAGCCGCAGATGTGGGAATATCCCGTCTGGGCGTGGTGGAATCCGCTGCGCCTGCGCTCCCAACTGTTGCGCGGAGACGAAAACCATCGTCTCGCCAGCGCGCCGTGGCTGGACGCCAAGCGCCGCGCCCTGCGCGCCCACGCCTCGCAAGCCGCCGCGTTGCCCGCCGCGCTCGTCGCCGCCGCGCTCGCCGATCACGAGTTCTATTTCCATCGCCCCCACCTGCCATGAACACGCTCGCCCGCCTGAAAGACCGCCTCCTCCAACGCCTCGTCCGCGACCCCGCCGGCTTCGGCCGTCCCATCGCGAAGGATGCGCTCGACCGCGAATATAGCTCGGGCAATTGGGATCATTTCTTCGGTTGGGACGAACTGCCGCGCAACCTCGTGCTCGCCGGCGCGATCAATCACCACTTCCCCTCGCTGCCACGTGTGCTCGACCTCGGTTGCGGCAGCGGCCGGCTCGCCACCGTTTTCCGCCACTACCCGTTCGCGCGTTTTCTCGGCGTCGATCTGTCCTCCGAGGCGGTCGCCCGGGCCCGCGCGCTCCAACTCGCGCGCATGGAATTCATCGAGGGCAACTACGAGACGTGGCGGCCGGACGGCGAGTTCGACGCCATTTCGTTCAACGAGTGCATCGGCTACGCGCACGATCCTGCGGCCACGCTCGAGGCATTCACGCGGCACCTCGCGCCCGGCGGGTTGTTCTTCCTCTCCCATTTTCGCTTCGGCGCCTACGCCGCTCAATGGCGTCGCATGGCTTCCGTCTGCGAGACCGTCCAAGCCACCGCCGTCATGAGCGCCGACGGCAAACAGATCTGGGACATCCGCGTGCTGCGTCCGCGCCCCGCCCGTTCGTGAAACGCGTCCTCATCGTCAGCCCGCATTTCCCGCCGGTGAACGCGCCGGATTGCCAGCGCGTGCGCATGAGTCTGCCCTACTATCGTGCGCATGGCTGGGATCCGGTCGTGCTCGCGGTCGATCCGCGCCACCGCGCCGACTGGCACGACGACTCGCTGCTCCCGAGTCTGCCAGCCGACGTCCGCGTGCACTACTGCGATGCGTTTCCGCGCGAGGTGACGCGCTGGTTCGGCATCAACAATCTCGGCCTGCGTTGCGTCGCGCAGTTGAACCGCGCCGCCATCCCCTTGTTCAAGCACGAGCGCTTCGACTTGGTTTTCTTCACGACGACCCAATACCTCGTCACGCCGCTCGGCCGGCTCTGGCACCGGCGCTACGGCGTGCCGTATGTCGTCGATCTGCAGGACCCGTGGCGCAGCGACTACTACGAGCGCCCCGGCGCGCCGCGTCCGCCCGGCGGTTGGAAATACCAGTTCGCCCGCTTCACCGCCTGGCTTTTCGAGGAAACCACCTTCTACGACGCCGCCGGCCTGATGAGCGTCTCGCCGCACTACTTCAGCGAATTGCGCCGCCGCTACACCCGCAAGCCCCTGCCGCCGCACGCGGTCATTCCGTTCGGCGCACCGCAAGCCGACTTCGACTACCTCGCCGCCGCTCCGCCGGTGCCGCTGTCGATCGAACTGCCCGCCGACAAATTCAACTGGGTCGTCACGGGCAGCCTCGGCCCCTCATTCAGCCATTCGCTGCGCGTGCTGTTCTCCGGCCTCCGCCTGCTGCGCCAAAGCGCGCCGGAACTCGCCGCGAAGATTCGGCTGCACCTCATCGGCACCTCCTACGCCGACCCGAGCCGCGCGACGAAATCGGCGCAACATCTCGCCGAAGCCTACGACGTCGGCGACCTCGTCCACGAAATGCCTCAACGCGTGGGCTACCTCGAGTCGCTCCGCTTGATGCGCGCAGCGGATGGCCTGCTGCTCCTCGGCACCGACGACCTCGCGTATTCGCCCTCGAAGCTCTACCCGTATTACCTCGCCGAGCGCCCGATTCTCGCGCTCGCGCACGACGGCAGCCTGTTGCTGCGCCTCCTCGAGCGGTTGCAATGCGCCCGCGTCGTGACGCTCATGCGCCTCGGCTACGAAGTTCAACCAGCGCGCGAGGTCGCCGCGGTCTTCCGCGCCTCCGCCGCCGGCGAACGCGCGGCGTTGCTTTCCCCGCGTTGCGATGGTTGGTTCGCCGAGACCCTGACCGCCGCCGCGCTCGCCCGTCGCCAATGCTCCCTGTTCGACGTCGCGCTCGCCCGTTCCGCCGATGCTCCCGCAGAATCCTGAACCTCCTCCGCCTCCCCCTGAGCCGTCGCCCGACGCCGCGGTCGTCGACTACCTGAACGCGCCTCGCCGCCCCGGCCAGCACGAGGATCCCATGCTGTTCCGGTTCGGCCTGGCCGGCCTGGCCTTCCTCACGCTCTACTACGCGAAGTCCGCCAAGGTCGAAGATCCATTCCACCTCTATTTCGGGCTCACTATCCTCGCGCTCGGTTGTCTCCCGGCGCTGCTCTGGGCGCGCGGCGACAACAAGCCGTTCCCGATCTTCGAGACGTTCATGCTCACCACGGTGAACGCTTATGCGATCCCGCTGCTCAGCGGACACCAGCAGCTCGCACTTTACCACTCCGACACCATCACCACGGCAGCCCTCAGCGTCATCCTGTTTCAGACGCTCGCTATCCTCTCCTACCTTTTCGTGCGAGGGCAGCCGCGCAAAACCGATTTCTGGACACAGCCCATCGTCACCGAAAAACTCAGTCGCTACCTCGCCTATGGCATGACGCTGACGACGATCTACACCGCGTTCAGCACCTTCTACCGCGATCTGCTCTTCAAGTTCATCCCCACCGAGTCGGAAGGCGTGTTGCGCGCGGCCTTCTACGGCATCGGCATCGTCGCGACGTTCCTGACCTCGCGCCGCTGGGGCGCCGGCACCCTCGCCCGGCGTGACATGAGTTTCTTCGCCACGAATTTCATCGTCCAATTCATCCTGCAGTGCGCGTCGCTCTTCCTCGTCGGCGGCATCTCCATGGTCGTGCTCGCACTGCTCGGCTACGTTTCCGCCGCCCGCCGCCTGCCGTTCGGTCTGCTCCTCGCCGTGATTCCGCTCCTGGCGATTCTCCACAACGGCAAGACCGAGCTGCGCGCCAAATACTGGGCGCCCGAAGCCCAGGGCATCAGCATCACCGACCTTCCCTCCTTCTACGCGGAATGGATTGAAAACGGCGTCAGCATCGCCAACGACGAGGAGAAGAAGAAGGCCTCCACCACCAAGCTCCTCGAGCGCACCTCCCTCTTCCACATCATGTGCCTCGTGATCTCGTCGTGCCCCGAGCGCCAGCCCTACCTCTACGGCGAGACCTACAAGCACATCCCCGGGCAATTCGTGCCGCGCTTTTTCTGGCCCGACAAACCCGTCGGCCACATCAGCACCAACACCCTCTCGCGCTACTTCGGCCTGCAAACCGAGGAAGACACCCAGAAAACCACCATCGGCTTCGGCATGCTCTCGGAAGCCTACGCGAACTTCGGCCTCTTCGGCGTCGGCGCGCTCGCGCTGCTCATCGGCTCCATCCTCAAAAAGGTCACCAGCTGGGGCTCGGAAAGCCCGCTCGTCTCCTACGGCGGCCTCCTGCTCGTCGTGCTGATCGCGTGGAGCTTCCAGGTCGAACTCACCCTCAGCATCTGGCTCAGCTCGCTCTTCCAAGCCTGCGTCGCCGTCCTCGGCGTGCCGATGTTCATCCGCTCCTTCGGTTCATGAAAACACCCGAGCTCGTCCCCCTCCCGCTCCCGCTGCGCTGCCTGCGCCCTTGGGAGTTCCCCGGCAAACTCGGCCTCATGGAGCGCCTCTTCTCGCGCACCCTCGCGCGCCACGGCGTCGCGTGGATCGAGACCAATGCCGGCATCCCGTGGGAACTCGACCTCGCCACCCCGCCACACCGCTGGATCGTCTACGGTTACTACGAGGGCTACGCCTTCTGGCGCTGGCTCCTCGCCAACCGCGACCGCATCCGCACCGTCGTCGATTCCGGCGCCAACATCGGCCAGACCACGCTCTATTTCTCCCAACTACTCACCCAGCCGCGCATCTTCGCCTACGAACCGGGCACCGACGCCCGCGCGTGGCTCACGCGCTGCGTCGAAACCAACCGCCTCACGCAAGTCTCCATCAGCCCCCACGGCCTCGCCGCCGCACCCGGCACCGCGTTTCTCCGCTCCGTCGGCGACGCCACCACCCACGGCTCGTGGAACCGCCTCGACGCCACCGAGGGCGATTCGATCCCACTCGTGACGCTCGACGACGAGATGGCGCGCCTCGGCCTCGACCGCATCGACCTCTGGAAGCTCGACATGGAAGGCGCGGAACCCGGCGCACTCGCCGGCGCCTCCCGCGCGCTCGCCGCCGGCAAGATCGGCGCGATCCACGCCGAGATCATGGGCGAATCCGGCCCCGGCGTCGGTGAAACGCTCCGCTCCCACGGCTACGTGCCCTACGTCGCGCGCCGCAATCGCCTCGTGCCCGCCGCCGGCGTCCTCTCCGGCGAGGGCGACAACGCCGTGTTCATCCATCCGTCCAGCGGCCTCCTTTCGCCCGCATGACCGTGCCGCGCCGCCTCGCGATCGTCCTCTCGCACCCGGTGCAGTATTACAGCCCGTGGTTCCAATGGATGGCCGCGCAACACGCCGTCGATTTCCGCGTGTTCTACCTCTGGGAATTCGGCGTCACCGCGCAACGCGATCCCCAGTTCGAGCAGACCATCAAGTGGGACCTCGACCTGCTCTCGGGCTACGAATCCGAATTCGTCCCCAACATCGCGCGCGATCCCGGCACGCACCATTTCAACGGCCTCGACAACCCCGCGCTCCCCGCGCGCCTCGCCGCGTGGCAACCCGACGCGCTGCTCCTCTTCGGCTACAACTGGCGTTCGCACCTCCGCGCCCTCTGGTGGGCCCGCCGCGCGCGCGTGCCCGTCATCCTGCGCGGCGACTCGCACCTGCTCGGCCGCGGCGCGCCCAACCTCCTCCGCCGCCTCGCCCTCGGCACGCTCTTCCGGCAGTTCGCCGCCTTCGCCAGCGTCGGCACCGCCAATCGCGACTACTTCCGCGCCTTCGGCGTGCCGGAGAAAAAGATCTTCTTCGCCCCTCACTCCGTCGATGCCGAGCGCTTCGACGCGGGCGACGCCGCCACGCGCGCCGCGGCCGCGCGCCTGCGCAGCGACCTCGGCCTCGACAGCCGCCGCGTCGTCCTCTTCGCCGGCAAATTCCACGAGCGCAAGCAACCGCTCGAACTCCTCCAAGCCTTCCACGCCGTCGGCACGCGCGGCGATGCGCTGGTCTTCGTCGGCGACGGTCCTGAGCGCTCCCGCCTCGAGGAGCTCGCCCGCACGCGCCGCGACCGCGACGTGCGCTTCCTGCCTTTTGCCAACCAGACCGAGATGCCGTCGCGTTACCTCTCCGCCGACATTTTCGCTCTCCCCTCTCGGGGCTTCTACGAAACCTGGGGACTCGCCGTGAACGAAGCGATGCACCTCGGCCTGCCCTGCCTCGTCTCCGACCTCGTCGGCTGTCAGCGGGATCTCGTCGTGCCCGGCGAAACGGGCTGGGTTTTCCCGGCCAACGATTCCGCCGCGCTCGGCGAGACGCTGCGCGCCGCCTTGCGCGCACCACGCGAGGAACTCGACCGCCTCGGCCAAGCCGCCCGCGAGCGCGCGGCCGGTTACACTTATCCGCAAACCACCGCCGGGCTCGTCGCTGCCCTCTCCAGCCTGCCCGCCCGCGCATGAAGATCTCGATCGTCAACGGCTTCTTCCTGCCGGTGCCTCCGATCAGCGGTGGCTCGACCGAGAAAACATGGTTCGCCCTCGGCCGCGAGTTCGCCGCCCGCGGGCATGAGGTCGTCTCGATCTCGCGGGAATGGACCGGCCACCCTTCGCTCGAGAAACTCGACGGCGTCACCTATCGCCGCCTGCCGGGCCACGATCACCGCTCGCAACTCTGGAAGAATCTCGTCCACGACTTCGTCTGGAGCTGGCGCGCCTACCGCGCCTTGCCGCCGGCCGACATCGTGATCTGCAACGCCGTCTCGCTGCCCATGTGGCTCGGACGCTGGAGCCCGTCCTCTGGCCGCATCGTCGTGATGTGCGGCCGCATGCCCAAGGGCCAATACCGCCGCTACCGCGCGCTCGCGCGCGTGCTCGCCCCGAGCAGCCTCGTCCGCGAGCGCCTCATCGAGGAGAGCCCCGCCATCGCCGACGCCATCCGCGTCACCGGCTACCCGATCAACTGGTCGCAGCTCTCGACTCCGCAGCCCGAACCCGCCTCGCTGCCGGCGCGCGTGCCCGACGAACTGACGATCGGCTTCGTCGGCCGCATCCATTCGGAAAAGGGACTGATGCTCCTTGCCGAAGCCGCCAAAATCCTCGCCGCCCAATCCGATCTGCCGCCGTGGCGCGTGCTGCTTTGCGGCCCGGCCGACGTGGCCCGCGGCGGTTCCGGTTCGGCCTTCCGCAACACGCTGCTCCAAAGACTCTCCGTCGCGCTCCCGAGCAAACGCTTCCACCTCCTCGACCCGCAATTCAACGACCGGATCCTCGCCGCGATCTACCAGCGGATGGATGTCTTTTGCTACCCGAGCCTCGCCGCCGAAGGAGAAACGTTCGGCGTCGCCGTTGCCGAGGCGATGGCCGCCGGCGCCGTGCCGGTCGTCTCAAATCTCGCCTGCTTCCGGGACTTTGTTCGCGACGGCGAGAACGGCTTCATCTTCGACCACACCGCACCCGACGCCGCGGAGCGTCTCGCCGGCGCGCTCGCCTCGGCGCTGCGCGATGGCGACCGGCGGCGGCGAATCGCCACCACGGCGCGCGCCGATGTCCGCCGGTTCGATTTCCCGGTCTTCGCCGACGCGCTGCTCGAAGATTTCGCCTCGTTGATCCGCTGATGCCGCTCTGCCACGTCGTGCCCAGCCTCGAAGACCGCCACGGCGGTCCCTCGAAATCCGTGCGCGCGCTCGCCAACGCCATGGCCGCGCGCACGCCGACCGCGCTGCTCACCACGCTCGAGCCGGGCCAATCGATGGCGCCCGCGGGCCCCCACGACGCCGCACCCGTCACCGTGTTTCCGCGCGAGATGCCGCGCTGGCTCTGTCGCTCGGCCGGCCTCGCCGCCCATCTGCGCGTCACGCGCTACGAAGTCGTCCATTCGCACGCGCTGTGGCTGCTCACGCTGCGCTACGCGCACGACGCCGCGCGCCGTCACGGCGCCCCGCTCGTGATTTCACCGCGCGGCATGCTCACCGACTGGGCGTGGCAGCACCGCCGCTGGCGCAAGCAACTCGCCAACACCCTCGTCCATCCCGGCGCTCTCCGCAACGCCGCCGGCTGGCACGCCACGAGCGACGACGAGGCGAACGACATCCGCCGCCGCGGATTCACCCAACCGATCTGCGTCGCGCCGAACGGCGTCGAAATCCCCTCTCCGGCCGAACTCGCCACCGCGCGCGCCGCCTGGCGCGAAGCGTTCCCCGCGCTCCGGGAACGCCGCGTCGCGGTGTTCTATTCGCGTTTCCACCGCAAGAAACGCCTCCGCGAACTCATCGAACTCTGGCTCGCGCGCGCACCCGCCGACTGGCTGCTCCTCGTCGCCGGCGTGCCGGAGGACTTTTCCGTGGAGCAAGTCCGCCAGTGGACCGACGCGAATCGCGTGCTCGTGGCGGACGGTCGCGAACGCCCGCCGCCCTTCGCCGCCGCGGAGCTGTTCCTGCTGCCGTCGCACTCCGAGAATTTCGGCCTCGTCGTCGCCGAGGCGCTGGCCGCCGGCGTGCCTGCGTTGGTGACGGACACGACGCCGTGGCAGGGCCTCGACCGCCACGACGCCGGCGCTTGTGTTGCGTGGGAGAAGTTCGACACTGCGCTCACGCGCGCGCTCGCCGCCTCTTCCGCAGAGCTCGCCGCCCAAGGTGCGCGCGGCCGCGACTGGGTGGCGCGCGAGTTCACTTGGGCGAGCGCCGCCGGCACGTTGCTCGATTTCTACGGCAGCTTGAAACGATGATCCCCGCGCCGTCCAGCGACCGCACTTTCCGCCCGGCGCCCATCCGTTCCCGCCGCGAGGGACTCTGGGAAAGCGTCATCGTCGCGCACGTCTCGCTGCTGGTTGTCGCGATCTCGTGGGGCTACGGCGGCCAGGCGCCGTTCTCCCGCCATCTGCTGCTCGTGCTCGGATCGATCGGCATCGCGCTGTTCCTGATGACCGCCGGCCGCCGCTCGTCGCGCGGCGACGCCACGCGCGCGCTGGTGCGCCACCTGTGGCCACTGCTCTTGTTCGACGTGCTGGTGCTGATCAGCGTCTTCAATCCCAGCACGCAGAAGGTCCTTTTTCAGGGCGAGGCGATGTTCCGACACCTCACCCCGCGCTGGCCTTGGCTGCCGAGCAGCGCGCGGCCCGAACTCTCGCTCCGCGAACTCTGGCAGTTCAACGGCATCGTGCTCTCGGCCTACAACATCCTGTTCGTCATTCAGGCTCGGCGGCATCTGCGGCGGCTGCTCGTGGTGTTTGCCGCGAACGCCGTGGTGCTCGCCGTCTTCGGCACGTTTCAAAAGCTCCTTCACTCGGATGGCCTCTGGTTCGGTCGCGTGAAGTCCCCGAACGAGTTCTTCTTCGCCTCGTTCATCTATCACAACCACTGGGGCGCCTTCACCGTGCTGAACACCGCGGCGTGCCTCGCGCTGCTTTTCCACGCCATGCGCCGGGAGAATTCCCGCGACCTCTGGCACTCGCCCGTCCTGTCGGGTGCGGTCGCCACCGCCCTCCTCGCCGCCACCGCCCCGCTCAGCGGCTCGCGCTCGAGCTCGGTGCTGCTGGCGGTCTTCGTGATGGGAGCCGTGATTCATTTCCTCTTCCGCCTCGTCCGCACGCGCCGCGAGCATCACGAGTCGCTCGTGCAGCCCTTCGCCGGCGTCGTGCTCGTGACGCTCATCGCCGCCGTCGGCATCGTCGCGCTGAGTCGCAAGGTCATCGCCGTCCGCGCGCAGGCCACGGTGCGCCAGCTCCAGGAGATCCACGGCGAGGCGACGCTGAACTCCCGCCTCCGGCTCTACCGCGACACGTGGAACATGGCATCGGAAAAACCCGCGTTCGGCTGGGGCCTCGAGACCTACGCGAACGTTTTTATGATCTACAACTCCGCGCCCGATCCCGGCCCGGGCGGCTGGAAACCGTTCTATTCCGAAGCGCACAACGACTGGCTGCAATCGCTCGCCGAGGTCGGTTTCGCCGGCACCGGCCTCCTCCTCCTCCTCGGCGTCATGCCGCTTTGGAACGTCCCGTGGCGCCGCGTCGAATCGCACGTGCCGCGCTACCTGCTCGCGGGCTGCGGCATCGTGTTGGTGTATGCGTGGGTGGAATTCCCCTTCGCCAATCCTTCCGTGATGATCGCGTTCTGGGTCACGCTCTACACCGGCGCCGCCTACGCTCGACTCGATCTCATCGGCCAGCGCCGCGACGGCGCTCCTGTCCATGACTGACCGCGCCCCGATCTCCGTCCTGATCCCCGCCAAAAACGAGGCCGCCAACCTCGCCGCATGCCTCGCCTCGGTCGCCTTCTGCGACGAGGTCGTGGTCATCGATTCGCGCAGCACCGACACCACGCGCGCCATCGCCGAAGCCGCCGGAGCGCGCGTCGTCGACTTCGCGTGGAACGGCGAGTTTCCCAAAAAGAAGAACTGGGCCCTCGCCAACGTCCCGTGGCGCAACGAATGGGTCTTCATCATCGACGCCGACGAGCGCGCGACGCCCGAACTCGCCGCCGAGATGCGCGCCATCGCGACGAGCGCCACCCCGCCGCACGCCGGCTACTACGTGAACCGCCGCTTCTGGTTCCTCGACGGCTGGCTCAACCACTGCGGCTACTACCCGAGTTGGAACATGCGCTTCTTCCGCCACCGGCTCGGCCGCTACGAACGCCCCGCCGCCACCGGCGACACGGGCAGCGGCGACAACGAGGTCCACGAACACGTGCTCCTCGAAGGCACCGCCGGCTACTTGCGCGGCGAGATGGAACACTACGCCTTCCCCGACATCGCCACGTGGGTCGAGAAACACAACCGCTACTCGAACTGGGAAGCCCGCCAGCAACTCGCCGTCTCCGGCGGTCCGCGCGACCCGGCCATCGACGCCGCGCTCGCCCGCAAACGCCGCCTGCGCCAGCTCGCGTGGCGCCTGCCGTTCCGTCCGACGCTGCGTTTCCTCTACCACTACGTCTGGCGCGCCGGCTTCCTCGACGGCTACCGCGGCTTCGTCTTCTGCCGTTTGATGGGCTGGTATGAATTCCTCAGCGCCGCCAAGGCCGCCGAGCTCCGCCGGGAAAAAAATTAACCCTTGGGCCGCGGGAAAATCATCTTCGTCAATCGCGTCTTCTGGCCGAGCGAAGCCGCGACTGCGCAACTCCTCACCGATCTCGCCGTCGGCCTCGGAGCGCACGGCTGGGACGTCCATGTGATCGCCAGCGGCGAGGCGACGACGACCGGCGCGCCGGCGAGCGTGACGATTCACCGCACCGGCGCGGAGCCGGCCGGTCGCCTCGGTCGCTATTCGCAGTTTCTGCTCGCCGCGCGCCGCGAGCTCGCCGCACTCGTCGCACCCGGCGACGTCGTCGTGCTGAAAACCGATCCTCCGCTCCTCGCCGTGGCGGCCACGCGACTCGCCCGCGCCCGCGGAGCCCGGGTGGTGCAGTGGATTCAAGACACCTACCCGGAAGTCGTTTGGCGGCACCTCGGCGCATGGGCCGCGCCGCTCCTTTGGCCCTTGCAGCTCGCACGCAACGCCGCGTGGCGCGCCTCGGACGCGTGCGTAGTCTTGAGCGATGACATGCTCGAGGCCGTGCACGCCGCCGGCGTGCCGCGCGAACGCTCGCTGATTTCGAACAACTGGGCGCCGCGCGAACTCGAGACGCCTGCCACCGCCGAGCAGATCGCCGCGGTGCGCGCCGAGTGGCAGGTCGGTGACGGCTTCGTCGTCGCCTACTCGGGCAACTTCGGCCGCGTGCACGAGATGGACACCCTGCTCGCCGCCGCCCTGCAGCTCCGCGACGAGCCTTCGATTCATTTCGTGCTCAGCGGCTCGGGCGCACGCTGGCAGGAGGTCGCGGACTTCGTCGCCCGTCATGCGCTCGTCAACGTCCGCCTGCTGTCGCCCCAGCCCCGCGCACGGCTCGCGGCGACGCTCGCGGCGGCCGACGCGCATTTCGTGACGTTGCGCCCCGGTTTCGAGCGGTGCGTTTTTCCAAGCAAACTCGCGGGCATCTTCGCCGCCGGCCGCGCGGTCATCTTCGTCGGCGCCCCCGATTCCCAATGCGCGACGCTGGCCCGGCGCGCCGGCCGGGCTTTCGCGCCGGGCGAGGCCGCGGAGATTGCCCGGACGATCCGCGTCTGGCGGGCCGACCGCAACGCGATGGCGCGGCTGCACGAAGCGGCGCGCGCTGAATTCGCGAACGGTTTCGCGTTTGGCACTCGACTGGCTGAGTGGGAGCGATTGCTCGGCTCGCTCGCCCGTTCGTCTTAAACGACATTGCCTCGACCATCTCCCGCCCGCTTAGCTGCTACCGCCCCCGCATGACCAAAGCCCGCCAAGTCACGATCGCGCTCGTCTTCCTCGACGCCCTCGCGGTCGTGCTTTCGTTCAACCTGATCGCGTGGCTTTACGGCGTCTCCGATGGGCACGGATGGATCCTGGCGCCGCTGTTCCTTCCGGTGGTGATCCACTTCCTCGGCGTCTATCTCATCGACGGCTACAGCGCGCGCACCGACATGCTGTCGATCACCTACGCCTCGTTGCACGTGATTGCGCAGGCGGGTGTGCTCATGCTGACGCTGCTGCTCACCTACGCGTTCATCCCCGCGGGCTTCGAGCTGCAATCCAGCCGCTTCGTCACGTCGGTCTCATACTTGGCGATCATCCCGGTTTCGCTCTGGTATCGCCGGATTTTCTACCAAGGCGTCCACCAAGGCGAACAGCAGCGCTATTTCCTTTTTCTGGGCAGCCCGGAAGCGTGCCTCGCGTTCAAGGAAGAGTGCCGGAAGAACGCGATGAAGCAGTCGGTGCTCTACGCCACGCACGAGACCTTCGTTCGCTCCACGGTCGCGCGCCCTCGCAATGAGAGCGTGTCGACCCCGCCGTTCGGCGACGTCGTCGACTACCTCGAGGAATACTCCGGGCAAATCGACGCCATCATCCTGCGCGAATCCAGCCACGAGCTGCCTTCCGCCGTCGCGCAACGACTCGTCCAGCTGAGCTTTTCCGGCGTGCCGACTTACACGCTCGAACTCTTCCATCAGGTCTACTGGCGCAAAATTCCCCTCTACCGGCTCAACCAGACTTGGCTGTTCCAGGAGGGTTTCCAGATCGCGCGCGAGCCGGTGTTCGAGCGCATGAAACGCCTGAGCGACATCGTGCTTTCGGGCATCGGTCTGCTCTTGTTCGCGCCGTTGCTGCCGATTCTCGGAGCGATCATCTGGCTGACTGATCGCGGCCCGATCTTCTTCCACCAGACCCGCGTCGGGCGCAACCGCGTGCTCTTCGAAGCCTACAAACTGCGCTCCATGCGCGTGCACCACGCCGGCGATCCCTACACCCGCGAGAACGACGACCGCATCACGCCGATCGGGCGCTTCATCCGCGCCGTCCGCCTCGATGAGGCACCGCAACTCTGGAACGTCTTCCGCGGCGACATGAGCCTGATCGGCCCGCGCGCCGAGTGGGTGAAACTCGTCGAGGAATACGAGCAGAAGATCCCTTGCTACCACTTCCGCCACCTCGTGAAGCCCGGCATCACCGGTTGGGCGCAGGTCAATTATCCCTACGGCGCCAATCTCGAGGACACGATGCGCAAGCTCGAGTATGACCTCTACTACATCCGGTTCTTTTCCTTCGTGCTCGATGCGTCGATCGTGCTGAAAACGATTCACGTGATGCTCTTCGGCAAAGGGCGCTGAACCGGTCGCGCGCTGGAATAAACCGCGCGTCTGCGTATCCGTTACCTGTGGCTCGCTCCAAACACTACGATCTCATCTGCCTCGGCGGCGGCTCCGCCGGCTTCAACGCCTCCCGTCTCGCGGCCTCCCTCGGCAAGCGCGTCGCCATCGTCGATGGCGCCAAGGAACTCGGCGGCCTCTGCATCCTCAAGGGTTGCATGCCTTCGAAGACGCTGCTCTACAGCGCCGAAATCCTCCACCACGCGCGCCACGCCGCGAAATTCGGCCTGCGCGTGCGCGGCGCCGAAGCCGACATGAAGGCGGTGCACGCCCGCAAGGTGAAGATCATCGGCGAATTCGCCGCCTACCGGCAGCAGGCGCTGGCCAACGGCAAATTCGACCTGCACCGCGCCTTCGCAAAATTCGTGGACGTGCACACCGTCGAACTCTCGAACGGGAAGCGGCTGTCCGCCGACTTTTTCCTCATCGGCACCGGCTCGAAGGTCGCCGTGCCGCCGGTCCCCGGGCTGGCCGAGGCGAAATTCTGGACAAGCGACGACGTGCTCGACCTCGATTTCCTGCCCAAAAGCGTGATCGTGCTCGGCGGCGGCATCGTCGCGTGCGAGCTCGCGCAATTCCTCAGCCGCATGGGCAGCAAGGTCACGCTCGTCCAGCGCAGCCGCAACATCCTGCGCGATCACTCCGAGTCCGCCTCGACCGTGGTGCAACGCGCCTTCGTTGACGAAGGCATCGAGCTCTTCGCCGGCACGCAGATCACCGCGATCAAACAGGACGCGCGCGGCACCACCGTCGAATTCCAACACGACGGCAAGCACGTCGTCCGCCGCGCCGCGCATCTCTTCAACGCGCTCGGCCGCGAACCAAACACCGCCAACCTCGGACTCCCGGCCGCGGGCGTCCGCACCAGCCCCGGCGGCCAGATCGTCATCAACCGCTGGCAGCAATCGACCGCGCCGCACATTTACGCCGCCGGCGACTGCTCCGGACCGGCGGAGATCGTCCACATCGCCATCCAGCAGGCCGAACTCGCCGTGCGTCACGCGTTCGGCGTCAAGGGCATCAAGCCCGTCGACTATTCGCTCCTGCTCAACGTTGTCTTCACGGACCCGCAGCTCGCCACCGTCGGCCGACTCGAATCGCAATTGCAGGAGGACGGCGTGGACTACGTGACCGCGTCCTACCCGTTCGACGACCACGGCAAATCCATCCTGATGGAGGCGAAATACGGCTACGTGAAGGTCATCGCCGAACCGAAGCGCGGCCGCATTCTCGGCGCGGAAATCGTCGGCAAGGACGCCGGCGAACTCATCCACTGTTTCTCCGTCGCCATGGCGCAGCGCGGCACCGTCTTCGATCTGCTGCGCGCGCCGTGGTATCACCCGACCCTCGCGGAAATCATTACGTATCCGCTCGAGGAGATCGCGGACCAAATCCGCGGGCGTTGAACCAGGCGCTGCATCGTTGGCTCGCCGCCGGCTTGCGACTCACCCGGGCGGAGCTTTTCCCGGTCCGCGCGCGCGGCGGCTACAACGCCGGAGCCCGATGGACGCTCCACCCGTGGACCGCCTATTGGCAGGGCCGCCATGAGCCCGTCGTCAGCAACGCGCTCGCACAACTCGGCGATCTCCGCGGCCAAGTTTGTTGGGACCTCGGCGCACATTTTGGCTACTACGCGGTCGGCTTCGCCCAGCGCGTCGGCCCCGCGGGTCAGGTCCTCGCGGTCGAGCCGTTGCCGTCCAATTTCGCGCGCCTCCTGCGGCACCGAAATCTGAATCGGCTCGACGGGATGAAGTGCCTCTGCGCCGCGGCCTCCGATCGCGACGGTGAATCGGAACTGATCGCGGATCCCGTCGACGGCGACACCGGCGGTCACCTCGCCTACGACGCCAACGAACGCGCACGCCCCGGTGTGCCCGTCCTGCGCATTCGCACGCTCCGGCTCGACGGCGTCGTCGAGCGGGGCGAGGCACGCCCACCCGCTCTCGTGAAAGTTGATGTCGAGGGCCACGGACATCGCGCGCTCGCCGGTGCAGCGGAAACGATCCGCCGCGCCCGCCCGCTGATCGTCATGGCATTTCACAGCCGCATCGAAGTCGACGGGACCGCGGCGCTGCTGGATCCGCTCGGCTACGACTGGCACGCGCTGCAGCCCGGCCCTGACGGCGGCAAGGAAGGCGGAGACTTTTTGCTCCGGCCCACGTGACGCCGTCGGCGATTTTCCTTTTGCGGCACGCGCCGCGTTGAAACACAGGTAGAGCCATGTCGAACTACGTCGCACCCGCTTTTCTCACCGAGTTGCTCAAAGCCAAGTCGCCCTCCGGCGCCGAGGCGCAGGCTCAGGCCGTCTACGACAAATTCGTCGAGCCGCACGCCGACGCTTACGCCAACGACCCGCTCGGTTGCCGCTACGCGACTTTGAACACCAAGGGCGCGCCGACGCTGATGTTCGCCGGCCACATCGACGAACTCGGCCTCATCATCACCTACGTCAACAAGGACGGCTACCTCTACTTCGACACGATCGGCGGCCACGACCTGAGCATCATCTCCGGCCGACGCGTGATCATCCAGACGGCGAGCGGCCCCGTGAAGGGCGTCACCGGCAAGCGCGCGATCCACCTCATGGATGACGAGGACCGCAAGAAGGTCCCGAAGAAGCACGAGATCTGGATCGACATCGCCGCCGGCTCGAAGGCGGAGGCTCTCCAGCGCGTGGCGATCGGCGACGTCGCGACCTACGACCACGAATTCGAGCTGATTCACGGCAGCGTCGGCACCGCCCGCGCCTTCGACAACAAAGTCGGCGCCTACGTCGTCGGCGAAGCGCTCGTCCGCCTGAAGAAGGAAAAGGCGAAGCTCGGCGCGAAGCTCGTTTCGGTCGCGACCACGCAGGAAGAAATCGGCGTGCGCGGCGCGACCACGTCGGCGTTCGCGGTTGACCCGCACGTCGCGCTCGCGGTCGACGTCGGCCACGCGACCGATCACCCCGACTGCGACAACCGCCGCTTCGGCGAGACCAAGCTCGGTGGCGGACCGATCATCTGCCGCGGACCGAACATCAACCCGAAGGTCTACACGCGCCTCGTCGAATGCGCGAAGAAGGCGAAGATTCCCTACCAACTCGAAGCCGACCCGCGCCCGACGGGCACCGACGCCCGTGCCATCCAGATGGCCCGTGGCGGCGTGGCGTGCGGCCTCGTCTCAATTCCGCTGCGCTACATGCACACGCCAAGCGAGGTCGTGGATCTCGAGGATGTGGAGAACTGCGTGAAGCTGTTCGTCGAGTTCGCGAAGTCCGTGAAGAGCGGCGAGAGCTTCAACTGGTGACGTAGCGCAGGCGTCTCGCCTGCAATCACGTCCGAGGCAGGCAAGATGCCTGCGCTACTCTCGGAAACGAACAAGGCGCGGTTTTCACCGCGCCTTTTGTTTTCCGAGTGTCGCGACCGCTCAGGCCGCGTCCTTGCTCGTGGATGTCGCCGCGCCTTTCGCGGCCTTCTTCAACGTCGGGCGCTTGCGTCCCTCGACGACCGCCTGATCGATCACGACCTCGACGACATCGTCGCGCTGCGGAAGCTCATACATCACTTCGAGCATGAGTTTCTCGAGGATCGCGCGGAGCGCACGGGCGCCGGTCTTCAGTTCGATGGCCTTCTTGCCGATGGCGCGCACGGCGTCGCGCGTGAAGCTGAGTTGCACGCCGTCCATCGCGAAGAGCTTCGAATACTGCTTCACCATCGCGTTCTTCGTCTTCAGCAGCACTTGCTCGAGGTCTTCGACCTTGAGCTCGTCGAGCACGGAGACGACCGGCAGACGGCCGATGAATTCCGGGATCATGCCGAAGCGCACGAGATCTTCGGGAGCGACGGAACGCATCATCTCGTCGGGCGACAGTTCGTGGTCCTTGTCGTTGATGTGGAAGCCGAGCGAACGGTGACCGACGCGCTTCTTGATGACCTGATCGAGGCCAACGAACGCGCCGCCGCAGATGAAGAGGATGTTCGAGGTGTTGACCTGGATGTATTCCTGGTTCGGGTGCTTGCGGCCGCCCTGCGGCGGGACGTTGCACACGGTGCCTTCGAGAATCTTGAGCAGCGCCTGCTGCACGCCTTCGCCGGAGACGTCGCGCGTGATGGAGACGTTTTCGGTGGTGCGGCGGATCTTGTCGATTTCGTCGATGTAGATGATGCCGCACTCGGCCTTCTTCACGTCGTAGTTCGCCGACTGGAGCAGGCGGAGCACGACGTTCTCGACGTCTTCGCCGACGTAGCCGGCTTCGGTGAGCGTCGTGGCGTCGGAAATGGCGAAGGGCACGTCGAGGATCTTCGCGAGCGTGCGGGCGAGCAGAGTCTTGCCGGAGCCGGTCGGGCCGACGAGCAGGATGTTGCTCTTCTCGACCTCGACGTCGGTGAACTCGGCGGGCATCTCGATGCCGTCGCGGGCGGCCTGGCTCGGGTCGAAGTTGAGGCGCTTGTAGTGATTATAGACGGCGACCGAGAGGACCTTCTTGGCGTGGTCCTGGCCAATGACGAAATCGTCGAGGACCTTCTTAATCTCGGACGGCTTGACCAGGCGGAACGCCGGTTTGTTGGCCGCCGGAGCGTCGGCCGGGGTGGATTTCACCTCTCGGTCGATGATCGTCTTGCAGACGTTGACGCACGAGTCGCAGATGTAAACTCCTGGGCCCGCGATAATTTTGCGGACCTCCGCCTGCGATTTGCCGCAGAACGAGCACAGGGTCATGCGCGACGATTTGGCCATGGTGTAATCAGATATCGGCCCCTAGAGCCGCTTAGTCGAGGGATTTTTCCCGTCAGAATTGGCCCTATGCCGGGCGTTTATACCGCGGGGGTGCCGGCAATCTGCTGCGCGTCGCGGGTAGAGCTGACCACGTGATCGACGATACCGTAGGTCTTGGCCTCTTCGGCGCTCAAATAATAGTCGCGGTCCGAGTCCTTCTCAATCTGCTCGGCCGTCTTGCCGGTGTGCTTGGCAATCGTCTGGTTGAGCGTCTGGCGCCAGCGCAGGATTTCCTTGGCCGCGATGGCGATGTCAGCCGCCTGGCCGCCCGCGCCACCGCTGGGCTGATGGATCATCACGCGGCTGTTCGGGAGCGCGAAGCGCTTGCCCTTCGTGCCGGCGGCGAGGAGCACCGTGCTCATGCTCGCGGCCATGCCGATGCAATAAGTGACGACGTCGCACTGCAGGAAGTTGATCGTGTCGTAGATCGCCATGCCGCCGGTCACGACGCCGCCGGGCGAATTGATGTAGAGATGGATGTCCTTCTTCGGGTCCTCCATCTGCAGAAACAGCATCTGCGCGATCACCAAGTTCGCGACCACGTCGTCGATAGGGGTGCCGATGAAGATGATGCGATCCTTCAACAGGCGGCTGTAGATGTCCATCGACCGCTCGCCGCGGCCGGTGTTTTCGAGGACAATGGGAACGTAGTAGCTCATTTGGTGGCGGCTGCCGGTTTGACGGTAGCCTTGGACACCAGGAAATCAAGGGACTTGTCGAAAAGGATCTGCTGCTGGATCGCGCGGAACTGCTCGCGGTCCTTGCCGATCTCCTTGACGAGCTTGTCGGGCTTCTGGCCGGAGCGCATCGCTTCGCGCATGAGCCAATTGTTGAGATCCTTCTCGTCGACCTTGAGCTTCTCGACTTCGGCGATCTTCGCGAGCACGAGCTGCACCTTCACGCGCGAGAGCGCGGCTTTCGAAGCGCTGTCGTAGAGTTCCTTCTTGTTCTTCTCGAATTCCTCCTGCGGCACGCCGCGGCGCATGTTTTCCTCGATGAACTGGCGCAGCACGCCGTCGCGCTCGCTGGCGATGAGGCTTTCCGGAACCGGGAAGTTCGCCTGCGCGATCAACGCGTCGGTGATCTGGCGGCGCTGGTTGGCCTTGTTCTCGTATTCCTTGCGGCCGGTGAGGCTCGCCTTGATCTGGGCCTTCAGCGCGTCGAGCGAGTCGACTTGGTTGTCTTTGAAAAACTTTTCGTCGAGCGGCGGCAGCGCGCGCTCGCGGACTTCCTGCACCTCGACCGCGTAGACGACCGCTTTGCCGGCCAGCGCCGGGACTGGTGCGAAATCCGCCGGGAACGTCACCGTGACGTCCTTCTTGTCGCCGGCCTTCACGCCCGCGATCTGCTTGCTGACGCCGGGGAGCAGGCCCTCGTTGGCGCCTTCGACTTCTTCCCAAGTCTGCGGAGCGGCGGCGTAGATCGCCTTGTCACCCACGATCTCGGTCAACGGTTTGCTCTCAAGCGTGCCGGTGTAGCCGAAACGCACGTAGTCGCCCTTCGCCGCGGGACGTTCCGCGACCTTGAAATCCGCCCGCTCGCTGCGGAGACCCTCGATCACCTGATCGATCTCGGTCTCGGTGGGCTCGGTCGGCGCGACCTCGGTCGCGATGCCGACGTATTCGGGGAGCGTGATTTCGGGACGGACATCGACCGTGACCTTCACGGCGGCGGACAGGCCGGGCGCGAACTCGCCTTCCTCCACGTCGACGATCGAGATGACGTCGAGCTTCGACTCCTCGAGGCCCTGACGGTAAGCCTTGCTCACCACGCGGCCCTTGAATTCTTCCTTCAGCTCCTTCGCGAAGCGCTTCTCGATCATCGCGGCCGGCGCCTTGCCGGGACGGAAGCCCGGGAGGCTCGCCTGCTTGGCGAATTCGCCGACGAGCGTCTTGTATTCGGCGTCCACCTCGCCCTTGTCGAGCGTCACGGTGAGAATCTTGCGGGTTTCGTTGGTGTCGGTGATTTGAACGTTCACGGCTTTAAATTCGGGCGTTTTCTGAATGAAAAGAGGTCGAGGTAAGTCGTCGCTCGCAGCCCGGTCAAGAGCCGTTTCTGGCCCGCACGCCGCGCGGGCAAGCTCCAAGCGCCAAGGGCCAAATCCCAAAGAAACGGGACACCACTCTTTCCGGTGCCGGACCGCCTGCATTTTGGCGTTTGGACTTTTGGAGTTTGAGATTTGAGGGCTTGGAGCGCTCGCTTCTCCGCCCCATTGTCGTCCGCGCTGATGGCCTCCCTCGCTCAACTCCTTGCCACTCACGGCTGTATCCTCGCCGTCGATGCCGCCTCGACCACGATCCAAGTCGGCCTCCTCCGCACTGGCCAGCCGCCACTCTGGCGCACCAGCACCGACGAAGCCGGCAAAGCGCTCTTCGCTCTCGCCGACGACGTCCTCCGCGCCGCCGACCTGACTCTCTCCGAGGTCCGCGCCTTCGTGTTCGACGCCGGCCCGGGCTCCATGCTCGGCGTGCGCACGGTCGCGATGGCGCTCCGCACGTGGCAGGCGCTCGCCGCACGGCCCGCCTATCAGTTCCAGAGCCTCGCGCTCCTCGCCCACGAACTCGCCCGCACCGGACAAACCGGCGCCGTCATCGCCGACGCCCGCCGCGAGAGCTGGCACCTCGTCGCCTTCGCCGCGCCCGACCGCATCGAACCGCTCCGCCGCGCGATGTCCGCCGAAGTCGCCGCCACCGCCGCGCTTTGGCAACCCGCCGCCTTCCGCGCCTGGAGCAAGTCGCCCCGCGCCACGCAGGACTGCGCGTTCGACCTCGCGACCCTCTTCGCCGCGCACGCCGACGCCGATCTCTTCACCGCCACCGACGCCCCCGACGCCTTCCAGCACGAAGCGCCCGAATACAAGAAGTGGTCCGCGCAAGTCCACAGCGCCGCCACCGCGAATCCGAAATGAGCTCCGCTCAACTTCCGCTGCGTTGCTGGGCGGAGATCGATCTCGCCGCCCTCGAGCGCAACCTCCGCCTCATCCGCGCCTCGCTCCCGCCGCACATCCGCTACGTCGCCGTCGTCAAAGCCGACGCCTACGGTCACGGCCTCCCGCAAACCGCCGCGCGTCTCATGCACGCCGGCGCCGATCTCCTCGCCGTCGCCAACATCGCCGAGGCCGCCGCCATCCGCGAACTCAGCCCCGATTTTCCCGTCCTGCTCCTCGGCGCGACGCTGCCCGACGAGGAACGTTACCTCGCCGAGCTGGACCTCGCGGCCACCGTTTCCAGCCTCGAAGAAGTGCAGCGCTTCGACGCCGCCGCCCGCACCGCCGGCAAAGCCATCGCGGTCCACCTCAAGATCGACACCGGCATGGGCCGCCTCGGCGTCTGGGCCGACCGCGCGCCCGAACTCTACCGCGCCATCGTCGAATCCCAGCACCTACGCCTCGCCGGCGTGTTCACGCATTTCGCCAGCGCCGACGACGATCCGCAATTCACCGCCGACCAACGCGGTCTCTTCCTCCGCTCGATCGCGCTCTTCCCCGGCCTCGATCCGCGCCGCGTGCTCATCCACGCCGACAACAGCGCCGGCCTCGCCTCCACTCCCGGCGACGACAGCCCGTTCAACGCCGTGCGCGTCGGCTTGCTGCAATTCGGCGTCCTCCCCCACCCGAATTCGCTCCTCGCGCGCGTCCGCACGGAACCCGTGTTCAGCTTCCACGCGCGCATCGGCCTCGTGAAAGAGCTCCCCGCCGGCGCCACCGTCAGCTACGGCCGCACCCACCGCCTCGCCCGTCCCTCGCGCGTCGCGGTCGTCACCGCCGGCTACGGCGACGGTCTCCCGCGCGCCGCCAGCAATCGCGGCACGGTCCTCGTCCGCGGCCAACGCTGTCCGATCCTCGGCCGCGTTTGCATGGACCAGACGATCGTCGACGTCACCGACTTGCCCGCGCCACCTGCCGCCGGCGAGTCCGTCGTGCTGGTTGGCCGCCAAGGCGACGCGCAGATCACGCTCGCCGAATTCAGCGCCGCCGCCGACACGATCCCCTGGGAAACGCTCACCTCCGTCACCAAACGCGTCGCCCGCCGCTACAAGACCGCGCTCGGCGTGTGAAACTTCCGTGCGGCGCAGCGCGTCTCATGGACAACCTCCCGCGCTCATGGCCACTGCCGTTCCTTCGCTTCGTTCCCTTTCTCCGCAAGAAGCCTGGCAACCCCTCCCCGCCACCGAGTGGGACGAGGCCGCCGCCCGCCACCTCCTCCGCCGCATCGGCTGGTCGGCGACACCCACCGAGACCGCCCGCGCGCTCAAGGACGGCCCTGTCGAAACCCTGAAGCGCGCCTTCTCGCACGCCGTCGCTTTCCCGAAACCCGCCCTCATCGCCCAGCTCGAAACCGACGGCCCCGAACTCCTCCGCGCCATGGCCCGCGGCGACGCCGAGCAAAAACGCCTCGCCGCGCAGGACGCCCGCGAACGCTCCCGCGAGGCACTCGCGGACATGACCGTCCAGTGGCTGCAACTCGCCGCGAAGCCCGAGCACGCGCCCTTTGAAAAATGGTGCCTGTTCCTCCATGACGTCTGGGTCGTCGGGGCCGAGAAGGTCAAGAACTCCGCCCTGCTCTACCAACACCAGGACTGGATCCGCCGTGCCGCACTCTCGTCCGCGCCGGTGCTCGCCAAGGCGATGTCCCGCTCGCCTGCGATGATCGTCTACCTCGACCTGCAACAGAGCAAAGCCGAGGCGCCCAACGAGAATTTCGCCCGCGAACTCTTCGAGCTCTTCACCCTCGGCGAAGGCAACTACACCGAGAACGACATCAAGCAGGCCGCGCGCGCCTTCACCGGCTACCGCCAGGTCGCCGGCAAATTCGTTTTCCAGCGCCGCCAGCACGACACCGGCGCGAAAACCGTCTTCGGCCAAACCGGCAACTTCGACGGCGACGGCATCATCGACCTCGTCTTCCGCCAGAAAGCCGCCGGCACGTTCCTGCCGCGCGAGATGGTGAAGTTCTACCTCAGCGAAACCGCCCTGCCCGCCGACTACACCGACGCCCTCGGCGCGTGGTGGGCGCAACAAGGCTACAAATTCGGCTCCCTCCTCGGCGCCTTCTTCGGCAGCCGCCTCTTCTACGCCGAGGAATTTCGCGGCAACTTCATCAAGAGCCCGCTCCAGTATTTCCTCGGCCTCACGCAGGACCTCGACCTCACGCCCGCGCCGCTCGCCCGCCAGATCATCGGCGCGCTGCGCTCGATGGGCCAGATGCCGTTCAATCCGCCGAACGTCCGCGGCTGGGTCGGCGGCCGCAACTGGATCAACTCCGCCACGCTCTCCACGCGCCGCGCCGTCGCCAACGCCCTGCTCAACCCGCTCAACGAGTCCACGCTCAACGCCGACGAACTCTTCGAACTCGACGTCGCCGCCACCAACGGCGTCTCGAACTTCACGCTCGCACCGAGCCGCCTCGACGCCTGGGCCAAGCTTCCGCCCGCCGAAGCCGCCCGCGCGTTGCTTCAAGTCGCGCTTCCCGCGCAAGCCGACCCCGCGCTCGCCGACGAACTCGCCGGTTTCCTCGCCAAGGGCAACGCCGCGCCCCGCGCCCGCGTCCGCACCGCCCTCGCCACGCTCCTCGAGTCGCCCAACTACCAGCTCTGCTGAGCGAGCAGTCAGCCGTCAGCGTTCAGTGATCAGCCCGCGCTCCCACACCCCCCCTTAACTCTGAGCAACCGTCTCTCAGCTCTAGACTCTCAGCTCTCAGCTTTTCTTCCCGATGAACAACCCGCACCCGTTCCTCCCCTCCACGCGCCGCGAGTTTCTCAAATACACCAGCCGCGGCATCGGCCTGCTCGCGTTCAGCCGCTTCGCCCCGTCGTTCATCGTCGAGTCCGTCGCCGCCGAGGCGCCGGTCGCGGAAAAGGACCGCACGATTCTCGTCCTTGTCCAGCTCGCCGGCGGCAACGACGGCCTGAACACCGTCGTCCCCTTCGCCGACCCGAACTACCGTCGCCTCCGCCCCAGCCTCGGCTTGGCACAGGCCGATCTGCTGCCCGTCACCGACGGCATCGCGCTGCATAAGGCCTGCGCGCCGCTCCACGCGTTGCTCAAGGACGGCAAGCTCGGCATCGTGCAAAACGTCGGCTACCCCAACCCGAACCGCTCGCACTTCCGCTCGACCGAGATCTGGGAGACCGCCGCCGATTCCGACAAGACGCTCGCGACCGGCTGGCTCGGCCGCTATTTCGACAACGCCTGCGCCGGCACACCGGCCGGCACGCCGTGCGCCGTCAGCATCGGCAACGAGGTGCCGCAAGCCTTCCTCAGCGAGCAAAACCACGCGACCTTCAACCTCGCCGCCGGCGCCCGCGGCAGCCGCGGCTCGCGCGAAAATCTCGCACTGCTCGAGCACATGCTCCAACGCCCGGCCGCCAGCGCGGGCAACCACGACGACCACGAGCACGACAACACGAGCTACCTGCGCCACACGATGATGGACGCGCTCGTCACCGAGAAACGTTTCCAGCAGATCCTCGCCGATTACCGGCCCGGCGCCGAGTATCCCGGCAACGCCTTCGCCGGCTCGCTGCGCAACGTCGCCGCCCTCATCGCCGCCGGCAACTCCACCCGCGTTTACTACGTCTCGCTCGGCGGCTTCGACACCCACGCCAACCAAGCCGGCCAGCACGCGCAGCTCCTCAAGCAACTCAGCGAAGGACTCGCCGCCTTTCAACGCGACCTCGAGAGCAAGAAGCTCGACGGGCAAGTGCTGACGATGACGTTCTCCGAATTCGGCCGCCGCCCGAGCGAAAACGAAAGCAAAGGCACCGACCACGGCACCGCCGCGCCGCTCTTCGTGCTCGGCTCGCACGTGAAGTCCGGCCTGCACGGCACCGCCCCGAGTCTCGCGGTCGAGCACAACCAGGATCTCACCTTCTCGACCGACTTCCGCACCGTCTACGCGACCGTCCTCGACCGCTGGCTCGCCTGCGACTCCCAGAAAATCCTCGGCACGAAGTTCGCCCCGCTCACCTTCGTCTGAGCGCAGGCTCGAAGCGGAAATTCCGGCTCAGTCCACATCGAGGACTGAGCCGACGAAACGAATCCGCAGTTACTCCGTCGGCTTGCCGATGCCGGAGGCTTTGAAGCCGATCTTCCGCAGCGCGGCGAGGTCGAGGATGTTGCGGCCGTCGAAGATGAACGCGGGCTTCGGCATCGAGGCGTAGATTTTCGCGTAGTCGAGTTTCTTGAACTCGTCCCACTCCGTCACGATGGCGATGGCGTGAGCACCGACGCAGGCTTCGTAGGCCGAGGACGCGATGCTGAGGCGCGCATCAGCGCCGCCTTTGCCGAGGACATCCGTCACGATCTCGTCGGCAGGAACCTTCGGGTCGTAGACGCACACCTTGGCGTGCTCGGCAAGCAGGTCGCGGCACACGTTGATCGCGGCCGTCTCACGCGTGTCGTTGGTGTCCTTCTTGAAGGCGAAACCGAGCACGGCGATTTTCTTGTCGGCGACGGTGTTGAAGAGCTCCTTGACGATGCGGGCGGCGAAACGGCGTTTCTGCCAATCGTTGATGCCGACGACGCTCGTCCAATAAGCGGCGACTTCCGGGAGGCCGAACGACTCGCAGAGGTAGGTCAGGTTCAGGATATCCTTCTGGAAGCAGGAACCACCGAAGCCGACCGAGGCTTTGAGGAATTTCGGGCCGATACGGCTGTCCTTGCCGATGGCGTTGGCGACTTCGTCGACGTCGGCACCGGTGGCTTCACACAGGGCCGAGATCGAGTTGATCGACGAAATGCGCTGCGCGAGGAACGCGTTGGCGACGAGCTTCGAGAGCTCCGAGGACCACAGGTTCGTCGTGATGATGCGTTCGCGCGGCACCCAGCGGGCATAGACCGACACGAGTGATTCCACAGCCTTGTCGCCTTCGGGCGTGCGCTCGCCGCCGATGAGCACGCGGTCCGGCGCGATGAGGTCCTGCACCGCCGTGCCCTCGGCGAGGAACTCGGGATTCGAGAGCACTTGCGCCTGCAAGCCGGTGCCGTTCGACGCGAGGATGGATCGGATGGTGTCGGCGGTTTTGACCGGAATCGTGGATTTCTCGACGATGATCTTCGAACCCGTGGCGTGCTGCGCGATCATGCGGGCGACGGACTCAATGTAACGCAGATCGGCCGCGCGGCCGGCACCGACGCCGTAGGTTTTCGTGGGGGTGTTGACCGCGACGAAGATGATGTCGGCCGACTTGATGTTGCCGGCGACGTCGGTGGTGAAATGGAGGTTCTTCCCCCGCGCCTGCCGCACGACCTCGTCGAGGCCCGGTTCGTAGATGGGCAGCTGGCCGCTGTTCCACGCGGCGATGCGCGCGGCGTTCATGTCGACGACGTTGACCTGGATGTCGGGGCACTTGAGCGCGATCATGGCCATGGTCGGCCCGCCAACGTAACCCGCACCGATACAGCAGATTTTCATAGGGGAAAGAAGCAGGTTGGCTGCCGCGCGGCGCGAATCCAAGGAAGATTTTCCCGGCGGGACGGCCCCCTCTCAGGCAGAAAAGCGGCGCGCGACCGCAACGAACCGCCGCGCGGCCTCGCGCAGTTGCTCGGGCGCCAACACGCCGAAGCTGGCGCGCACCCAGTTCTTTTCGGGCTGGTCTCCGAAGAACAAATCTCCGGGGACATAGAGCACGCCCGCCTCGACGCACGCGCGACAGAAGGCGGCATCCATGCCCGTGTCGACGTGCGCCGGCGCACGCAGCCAGAGATAGAGACCGCCCGCCGGCTCGTCCCACATCCAGCCGAGTTCCCGCAAGCCGGCCGCGACAAACTCGTCGTGCAGCACGCGCATCTTCGCGTGGTAGCCGGCGCGGACTTTCGGCAGGTGCGTCTCGAACGCCCCGGCGCCGAGCACCTCCTCGAAGAGCGCCTGCGCGTAGTTGGCCGTGCCGAAGTCGTGCGTGCCCTTGATCGCGAGCATCTGGTGGAGCCAGCGCTCGTCCGTGCAGTAGGCGTAGCCGACCTTGGCGCCCGTGGAGAAAGGCTTCGTAAGCGTGGCCAGATAGAGCTGCGGAAACTCCCGCCACTCCGGGAGCGTCAGCGCGCTGCGCGCGGGATGCGGTTCGGTGAAGAACAGCTCGCGGTAGGCCGCATCCTCGAGCAACGGCACGACCAAGCCGTGAGTCGCGAGCGCGCGACCGAGCGCGGCTTTGTCACTTTCGCTCATCGATCGGCCGGACGGGTTCGAGAAATAGCTCACCAGATAGACCGCCTTCACTCGGCGTGCCTCGCCGGTTTCGCGCAGCCGGCGCAGCAGCGCATCCAGTTCGGCGATTTGCAGCCGACCGTCGGTCGCGAACGGCAGCGTGATCGCGCGCACGCCGAGTCCCGCCAGCACGTCGAGAAAAACGAAGTAAGTCGGCCGGTCGACGAGCACGATGTCACCGCGGTCGCACAGCGCCTGCACTGCGAGGTAAAGGGCTTGCTGCGAGCCGTTCGTGATCATCACGCGCCGTTCGAGGTCGGCGCCCCCAAGCTCCGGCTCCCAATGGCGCAAGCGCTCCGCCAGCTGGGCGCGCAGGCGCGGACGGCCCTGGGTTGACCCGTATTGCAGATACTCCGGTTCGCCCGGTCGCGCCGCGAGCGCGCGCGCCGCGGCGGCGAACTCCGCCGCCGGCAGCGTCGCGTTGTCCGTGAAGCCGACCGCCAGCGACAGCAGGTCGGGATTGTCGAGGGCCGCCTTCATGAGGGCGGCAACCGCGGGGAAGCGCGCCTCGCGGCCCATCTGGGAAAACGCAATGGAAGACATCCTCGCCCACTACGCCGGCAAATCCGACGCGGGGAAAACAAAAAAGCCGGACGCATGGTCCGGCTCGATGAGGCAGCGTGTTCCCGCGCTCAGGCGGGAGTCGGTGCGGGCGCGGGTGCGCCGGGGGCGTCGGGCGCCGCGGAAGCGCCGGACGGTTTCGCAGCCGCACCATCTCGCGGCGCGACCTTGGTGGAGACGACGGGAGATTTGATCTCACCGTGCTGGAGCACTTCGAAGACGTGTTTGCCTTCGATCGTCTCATGCTCGAGCAACGCCTCGGCGATCTTGTCCAAAGCCGCCCGGTTTTCCTTCAGGATTTTTTCGGCGCGTTGGTATTCGCTCGTGACAAACGCGGAGACTGCGTGGTCGATCCGGCGCGCTGTGTCCTCGCTGAGGTGCTGTGACCGAGTGATGTCACGACCGAGGAAGACCGTGTCCTGATTCTCACCCATCGCGATGGGACCAAGCTCGCTCATGCCGAAGTCGCACACCATATAGCGGGCGATTTTGGTCGCCTGCTTGATGTCGCCGCTCGCGCCGTCACTGATGTCATTCGTAACGAATTCCTCGGCGATGCGGCCGGCCATCGAAGTGCAGATGCGATCGAGATACTGCTTCTTGGTGCGGCCCAGTATGTCCTTGGTCGCAAGATAGGTCGTGCTGCCGAGGCTCTGCCCGCGAGGAATGATCGTGACCTTGTGCACCGGCATTGTGCCGTCGTCGAGAACTGCGCCCACCACGGCGTGCCCCGCCTCGTGCCAGGCCAGTGCGCGCTTCTCCTTGTCGTCCATCACGCGGCGGCGCGAGAGGCCCCACAGGACTTTGTCGCGCGCCTCGTCGACGTCGGTCATGTCGACCTTCTTCTTGTTGCGGCGGGCGGCGAGGAGCGCGGCCTCGTTGAGGAGATTGGCGAGTTCGGCGCCCGAAAGGCCCGGCGTGCCGCGCGCGATGACGCTGAGGTCGACGTTGTCGGCCAGCGCGATCTTGCGCGCGTGGACGCGGAGAATCTGCTCGCGACCGATGATATCGGGGAGATCGATCGTGACTTGGCGATCGAAGCGGCCCGGGCGCAGCAACGCGCTGTCGAGCACGTCGGGGCGATTCGTCGCCGCGATGATGATGATGCCTTCCTGCGTGTCGAAGCCGTCCATCTCGACGAGGAGCGAATTGAGTGTCTGTTCGCGCTCGTCGTTGCCGCCGCCGAGACCCGCGCCGCGCTGCCGGCCGACGGCGTCGATTTCATCGATGAAGATGAGGCAAGGCGCGTTCTTGCGGCCTTGTTCGAACATGTCGCGCACACGGCTGGCGCCGACACCGACGAACATTTCCACGAAGTCCGAACCGCTGATCGAGAAGAACGGCACGTCGGCCTCGCCGGCGATGGCCTTCGCGAGGAGCGTCTTGCCGGTGCCCGGAGGACCGACCATCAGGATGCCCTTCGGGATGCGGCCGCCGATCTTCTGGAACTTCTTCGGGTCCTTCAGAAACTCGACGACTTCGCTGACCTCTTCCTTCGCCTCGTCGCAACCGGCGACATCGGCGAACGTGAGGCGATCCTTCTCGCGCGTGAGGAGTTTGGCGCGGCTCTTGCCGAAGCTGAGCGCACCCTTGCCGGCGTTGCGCAGCTGACGAACGAAGAGGAAATAGAGCAGGCCGATGACGATGATGAACGGCAGGATGTTATAGACCAACTGGGTCATCGCCGTCGTCGCGGGCCTTTCCACGAAAACCTGAGAGCGCTGCAGGCGTTCGAAACTGGCGTCGGTCAGGCGTCCGCTCGCCACGAATTGGTCGGTGGTGCCGGTATCGATGCGCAGGGAAGAATCCTTGGTGCGCCCGGACACGCTGTAGAAATCACGACCTGCCGACGGGTCGGGCTGGATGTTGCCCGAGAGAATCTTCCCCTGCTCCGCCAGCTCGACCACCTGCTGAATCTTGAGCTGCGCCGGCGCGGACGTCCGGGTGCGGTCGCCGAAGTAAAAGAGCGCAACGATCGCCGCGATGATGGCCAGCCAGATGAAGATCACCTTCGGCTGCAAACTCTCGGGCGGGAGGTTCTTCAGGGGGCGGCGTTTCTTGTTGTCGTCGAAGTCGGACATTCGGGTTTTGGGACTGGAGCGGCAACGTGGAGGTTCCCCTCGGATAAGTCAAATGAAGGCCCGGAGGAATTTCATCCCGAAATCGGAACGAAATTCATCTCCCGCGCAGGGACAGTTTCCCGGCGCGAACGACCGCAAAATCCTTCGCTCCCAAACTGAATTTCGTGTCCCGTCCCCGCCTGATCGCGGCGAGGAGCTGGTCGAAACCCTGGCGGGAAAGGTCCGTCGCCGGCTGGTTCGCCAGCATCCAACCGTGCAGCGCCCGACGCCACAGCGCCACCGGCTTCCCGGCGAGCCGACTCAAGTCGAGCGTGCGCCCGCGGAGCGGCGCCACCTCTGCCAGCCAGGCCTCGAGTGCCGCGTCGTCCTCCTCGAGGCGTTCGCGCGCCAACGCGGCTCCCGCCAGGGCGTCGCGGCCCGCGGCTTTCGTCCACGCGGGAACGACGGAGCGGCGAACGCGGTTGCGAGTGTAGGCATCGCCGGCGTTCGTGGCGTCCTCGCACCAACGGGCGCCGCTTGCGCGGAGCGCCGCGACGAGCTCGGCTTTTTTCAAAGTCAGCAGCGGCCGCAAGTGCACGCGGCCATCGGCCTGTTCCTGCACCGGGCGCGGCGCGGCGAGCCCGCCGGTGCCGCTGCCGCGGGCGAGGCGCATCAACATCGTCTCGGCAATGTCGTCCTGCTGATGTCCGAGCCAAAGCAGGCGCAGTTTCCGCCGCTTCATTTCCCGGGCGAAGAACGAGTGGCGTGCCTCGCGCGCGGCGGCCTCGCTGGCGTGCCCGCCGACGTTCGCCCACTTGGCGCTGACAAACTTCACGCCGAGCGCGGTGCAGACCTTGCGGCAAAATCTCTCATCCGCCTCTGCCTCCCGCCCGCGCAGACGGTGGTTGAAATGCAACGCGACGAATTCCCGGCCCCACCGGCCCTCGGCCTCGGCCCAGAAAATCAGCAACAGCGCCAGCGAGTCCGCGCCGCCGGAAAACCCGATCGCCCAACGCGGGACTTTCGCCCGCGGGCGGCGGCGCTTCTCGCGCTGCCAGTCCGCGAGCGCGTAGTTCATCGCGGCCGGGTGCAGCGCACCGTGCGAGATGCGTCGCGCAAACGCCGCAGCGATGGCGGGCCAATCGAGTTGTTTCCGAGTTGCCACGCGCGTTTCAACGGAGGGCCCGTGTCACCACGGGCCGCCCGCTTACTTGAAGCTCAGGAACTCCTTGCCGAAATACGGCACGAGCGCCGCGGGAATCTTCACGCGACCGTCGGACTGCAGGTTGTTCTCGAGCAGCGCGGCGAGCACCCGCGGCACGGCGAGACCGGAGCCGTTGAGCGTGTGCACGAGCTCGGGTTTGCCAGTTTCCTGATTGCGGAAACGGATCTGCGCGCGGCGCGCCTGGAAGGCTTCGAAGTTCGAGCAGCTCGACACCTCGAGCCAGCGCTTCTGGCCGGCGGCCCAGACCTCGAGGTCGTATTTCTTCGACTGGGAGAAGCCGAGGTCGCCACCACACATCAGCAGCACGCGGTAGGGCAGCTCGAGCTTGCGCAGCAGGCGCTCGGCGTCGTCGCGGAGCGCGTCGAGTTCCTCGTAGCTGCGCGTCGGGTGCACCCACTTGAGCAGCTCGACCTTGTCGAACTGGTGCAGGCGGTTCAGGCCGCGCACGTCCTTGCCGTAGCTGCCGGCCTCGCGGCGGAAGCACGGCGTGTAGGCGCAGCGCTTGATGGGCAGCGCGGCCTCGTCGACGATCTCGTCGCGGAAGAAATTCGTCAGCGGCACCTCGGCCGTCGGCACCGCGAAGAGCCGGTCGGGCGTCGTCTCATACATCTGACCTTCCTTGTCCGGCAGCTGGCCGGTGGCGGTGGCGCTGGCGGCGTTGACGAAGATCGGCGGCGCGACCTCGGTGTAGCCGGCCTTCACGTCCTCATCCAAGAAGAACTGCAGCAGCGCGCGCACGATCTTGGCGCCGTCGCCGACGTAGAACGGGAAACCCGCGCCCGTGACCTTCGCGCCGCGACCGAAATCCAACAGGTTCTCGAAGCCCTTGATCTCCCAGTGTGGCTGCGCGGCGGGCGAGACGGCGTTCACGTCGCCGTGCGTGGCGAACACCACGTTCTGCTCCGGCGTCTTGCCCTCGGGCACGGAGGCGTGCGGGACGTTGGGCAGCGTGAGCATCGCGTCGCGCCACTTCTCCTCGACCGTCTTCAGTCCTTCTTCGCGCGCCTTCACTTCGGCGGACACGGCCTTCATTTCCTGCACCTTGGCCAGGAACTCGGGCGAGCCTTTCTTCAGCGCAGCCATCTCGTTGTTGGCCGCCTTCTGCTTGGCGCGGAGCTGCTCGACCTCGCCGAGCTGCGAGCGCCACGCGTGATCGAGCGCCAGCACGGCGTCGAGATCGACGTCGAGGTGCTTCTTGGCAATGGCGGCGCGGACGACTTCGGGCGTTTCGCGAAGGACTTTGGGATCGAGCATAGGAGCGACGATTAACCGGGGAACGCCACGCCCCAGCAAGGCGATTTTGAGAGCTAGAATGCGGGCCGCTCGGCAAGGCGGCCCCAGCCGGTGCGCCCTGTCCGCTCCGGCCGCGCACCGCGACTTCGGCGCCCGGCCCCGCGGCTATTTCTTCTCGCTGAAGAGGTGGTTGACGAGGTCGTCGGGCCAGCCGGCGCTGATCACGCGGTCCTTGCCTCCGGCGCGAAGCACGATCTCGGCCTTGCGCACGGCGGCTTTGTCGGTGGCGCGACGCGTGTAACTGAACTCGCCCGCCGCCCGCCACACCGGCTGACCCTGCAAGTGGTCCTTCGCCGCGTCTTGCACCTCCTCCACTTCCCCGCTGGCGAGCGTGAGCACCGCCACGGCGCCGTTGAAATCGCCGAAGAGCACCTGCTTCTCGTCCGGGCTCACTTCGAAGAAGGCGAGCGACTTCGGCAGATTGGCTTCGCGCTTGCGCGGCACCAGACGCCCCAGCGTGGCCTGGCGGGCCGGGTCCAGTGCGAACAACTGTTCGCGAGTCTCCCCGAAGTCCTCCGCGGCGATCGGCAGGCTCAGTTCGACGCCGTTGAACAGGATGCGGCCATCGCGCAGGCAGCGCACGCGCACCCGATCGGAGAACAGAAAACCCGCGAGTTCGCGCAGCTCCGGTTTCTCGATCCAACCGCCAGCCGCGTCGAACACCGGCCGCTGCACCAGCGTGCCGAGTCGCAACTGATCGCGCTCCGCGCCCGAGTTCGCCTGGACATAGGCCACGTCGCGCCCGTCCGCGGTCCAATCCGGATAAGCCGCGACACGCGCCGCGATCAACTCCGCGCCCGCCGACGAGTCCAAGCGCGCGACCCACAACTGGAGTTCGTCGTCCGCCTGTCCCGGCAACGCGTAACCCGGCGTGGCCACGAAGGCGACCGCGCGATCGCCCGCCGCCACGCGGACTTCCTCGATCTCGCCCGCACCGCCAAAAAGCGTGGCGTCCCACACCAGCGATTCGGCTTCAATCTTCGCGAGCGCCAGCACGTGCGCATCGACTTGCACGGACTGCCACATCTTCCACGCATCCGGATCGAGTTGGGCGCGCACGTCCGACCCATGTCGGTCGCGGAGGTAGATTTGCCACAACGACGTCTCGGTCTTCTCGACTTTCTCGACGCGCAACTTCGCCAACGTATCCGTCGGCGATTTTTGCCACAGCTCCTCAACGCTCGCCGCGAGCTTGCCGGCACGTTCTGCACCGAGGAGCCGCGCCGCTTCGTCCCACGTGCCTGCGCGGATGCGGCGCGCGATGACGAGCTGGCGCGAATCGCCGAGCCACGCCGCGCGGTAGGCGCCCGGCGCGAGCAAGGAGGACAAGCGCCCGTCCCCGTCGGTCAGATAAAGTCCTTCCGGGGCGAAAACGACCGCACGACGCCCGTCGGGCGACCACAGAATGTTCTTCTCCAAACATCCCGCCAAAAGCAGGAGCACCGCCACCAACGGCAGGGCGCAGAGCCGGCGGACGCCGGCGAACAGGGCAATGGTCTTCATGGTTTTTCCTCCGAAATCGAATGGGCGCGAGCAGGCAGCCAACGCGGCGCCGGCAGCCCGGCCGCCCCGCCGGCTGGGCGGGCCGCGGGCTGCAGCAACTCCGCCGTGCGACGCGACGCCGACCAAAAGCGCGTGGCTGGCACCGCGCGCTCGTGGGGCGTCTCGCTCGCGACGGCCCCCGCGGACGCGGCGACCTGAGCCGGCACGCGCTCCGGTGCACGCAGCGTCAAACCCACGCCGGTTCCCACTGACAAGCCGACGACGATCGCAGCGGCCAGGCGCAGCCATTCACCGCCAAACGCACGCCCCACGCGCGGGACCGCGACGGGCGCGGGCGCGAAGGGCCGGAGCGGCGGCAGTGATTCCGGCGCACGCACCGACACGGCGGCGCGGGCCAGTTGCATTGTCGCGTGCAGCTCAGCCGCCCGCGCGGCGGCAATCGGATCGCGCGCGAGGTGTTCCTCCAGCAAAGCGGCCACCTCCGGGGCGAGTTCTCCGGCGGCGCGATCGATGAGCAGGCAGTCGAGTTCTTCGGATTTCATGGGCGCGTGGGTGAAGGGGGATTGAGAGTGGCGCGCAGCGAGTGCACGGCGGCGTGCAGCCGGGAGCGCACGGTGCCGATCGGGATCTCCAGTGCCTCGGCGATTTTCTCGTAGCTGAGGTCGTGGCGCAGTTTCAGCAAGAGCGTCTCGCGCTGCGCCGGCGGCAACTGCGCGACCGCTTCCCGCATGTCGGCCAGCCGGGCATCCTCGACCTCGCCGACCAAAGGCTCGTCGTCGGTCAACGCCACGGCGACCTGCGAGCGCCGCAACGCATCGTGTCCGACGTGCCGCGCGATGCCGAAGAGATACGCGCGCGGTGAGAGCGCGGCAGTCAACCGTTCCGGATTTTGCAGCGCTCGCGCAAAGGTTTCCTGCAACAGATCCTCCGCCTGCGGCGCCAGCGTCGGTCGGCCGCGAAAGTAGGCGAGCAAGTTCGCGCCCGTCTCCCGGTAGAGAGCCTCGAGTTGGCGGTGCGAAGGGTTCATCGAACGGGAGCGCAAAACGGTGTGCCTTTCTACCCCACTAACTCGCAAAAGACGGTCCGAAAGTTCGCCCGCGCGCGAAAAAAAACTGCCCGACGGACCGCCGTTGCGAACGCCCTGCCCGCCCCTTCCGTCAGCGCGCGCCGCGATCAGCCACCAGGCGATCCACTTGCGCGCACACTTCCTCGACGGTGATCAAGTCCATCGCCCGCGCATCGTGCACGCGCTGGTGCCAGCCAGGTTGACTCGTGCCGAGGAATTGTCGCGCAGCGTCCGCGTAGCGATCCACGCAATAGCGCTGCTCCGGCCACGGTCCGGTCAACGCCGACCGCGCCACCGCGTAAAGTCCCACAACCGGCGTGCCCACCGCCGCGGCCAGATGCACCGGTCCCGTGTCCGGCGCGAGCAGTCCTTCGGCGCCAGCGAGCACCGCCGCGAGCGTGCGCACGGAGGTGCGGCCCGCGAGATTGAGCGCCGGCACCGAGTTGTCGTTCAACCGCACGGCGACCGCGTCGGTCAACGCTTTCTCGCTCGGACTCGCGCCGCCCGTCAGCACGACGCGCCAACCGGCCATGCGCGCGACATGCTGCGCGACGGCCGCGTAGCGTTCGGCGCGCCAGTTGCGCTCCGGTTTGCTCGCGGCCGGATTGATCACGAAGTATTTCCCCTCGCCCACCAGCGCGCGCGCCGCCGCGTGGTCGGTCGAGCCGAGCGGCAGCACGAGACTCCGCACGTAATTTTCCGGCGCGACGCCGAGCGCGCCGGCGAACGCCAGGAAACCCTCCGCGAGGTGCTCGTCGCGATATGGCACGCGCTCGTTGACGAACAGCCCGTGCAGGTCGCGACCGCGCCGCGCGTCGAAACCGATCTTGCGCGCCGCCGGCACGCACGCGTGCACGAGGTTGGCGCGGAAGCTCGCCTGCGCCGCGAGCAACACGTCGAAGTCGCGCCCGCGCAGCGTCCGGCGCAGCGCGAGGTAGTCGCCGGGCTTCATCGGACGCGGCACGGTGACGAACTCCACGCCATCGAGGCCGAGGAGCAGCTCGCGCGTGATGCCGCTCGTTATCCAAGTGACCGTCGCGTTCGGAAAATTCTTTCGCAGCGTTTGCACGAGCGCCGTCGCAAGCACGACATCGCCAAGCGCCGAGAGGCGCACGAGACAAATGCGGCGCGGGGCGGCGGGCGGTTGCACTCAGCTCGTCCGACCGGACGGAAACGGCACGCGCGCGGGGCCGCTCTCGGCTTCCATGCGACGCTTGAGGCGCGCAAACACGTCGCGCGCGGCGAGCAGGCGCAGATCGCCGACCGGCGCCTGGATGTAGAAATTCGATGTGCTCGTCAGCGGATACGGCCCGGACAACCGCGGATCGGTCGGACCGAAAATGCCGAGCGTCTTCACACCCAGCGCGGCGGCGAGTTGGAGCGGACCGGTGTCATTCGAGATCACCCACTCGGCGTGCGTGATGAGCGCCGCGAGCGAGTTGAGGCTGGTGTTGCCCGTGAGGTTGACGAACGCACCGTCGGGGAACGCCTCCTTGCAAGGCAGGTAGTGCGAGCCGGCCCACACGACCTTGCGGCCGGCCTCGCGCACGAGCAGCGACGAGAGCTGCGCGAACTCCGGCCAGCGTTTGTCGTCGCGGCGGCTCTCGGGAAACATGAGCACCGGACGCAGGCCGTTGCGCTTCTCCATGAACGAGAGGTTCAGCTTGCCGAAATCGCGGAAATGCAGCGGGCCGTGCAGCTCGGGCTGGGCGTCGACCGCCACGAGGAACTGCAGCAGCGTCTCCAGCGGGTGATGCGGGCCGGGCGTCGGCGCGGCGATTTTCTCCGAATAGAAAAACGTGGCGCCCTCGCGCGCGTCGGCGCGGCCGAGCTTTCGCTTCGCGTGCGTCCACTTCACCATCAAGCCGGAGCGAATCAGGCCCTGGAAATCCATCACGACGTCGAACTGCCGCGCACGCACCTCGCGCATGAGCTGAAAAAATCCGCGCACGCCGCCGAGCCGCCGGAACACGAAGATCTGGTCCACCACGCTGCTCGAGCGCACGAGCGGGGCGAAGACGTCGCGCACGATCCACGACACGCGCCAGTCGGGCTGTTGGGCCTTCAGCGACGCCGTGACTTGCAAGCCGTGCACGATGTCGGCGAGCGAGGCGGGTTGGATGATGAGCAGTTCGCGCATGGAGCCGGTGGAGAAATTCCTTTCAACCACCCGCGAGTTAGGTTTCATCCGACTTCGCCGAAGGCAAATTCAATCACCTTGAGCCGGAAAAATTTGAGGCAATTTAGCGCATTCGACCATCGGCCCGCCCGACATGGTTAAGCTCGCGCTCCAACTCGCGGGCTGGGTCCTCGCTCACCTGCCTCTCGCGGCGCTCCGCGCGCTCACCTGGCTGGTCGCAGTCGCGTTCTACTACCTCGTGCCGAGCCGCCGCCGGCTCATGCACGCGAACCTGCACCACGCGTTCCCCGAACGCTCGTCGGATTGGCGGCGCGCGACCGCCCGCGAATGCATCCGGCGCTTCGTCGAGACGGCGTTCTACTCGCTCGCCACCCCGTATCTGAGCGCCGCGCGCGTGCGTGAGATCGTGCGTGGCACCGACTCGCTCCGCGCCGCGTTCGCCACCCACCGCGCGCAGCCGCAAGCCACGCTGTTCTGCTCGCCGCACTTCGCGCACTGGGAGGCGCAGACGGCGCTCTCGCTCCTCGTCGACGGGCCGTTCCCCGAGTTCGCCTCGATCTTCCGGCCGATCGACAACCCGTCCGCGGACGAGTTCATCCGCCAAACGCGCGAACGCTTCGGCATGCGCCTGCTGTCGCGCAAACAGGGCTTTCAGGAGGCGGTGAAAATCCTCCGCCGCCACGGCTTCATCGGCATCCTGCACGACCAGAACGCCGGCGACCAAGGCGCGCTCACGCTCCTCTTCGACCGCGTCTGCTCCACCACCGAGCTGCCCGGGCTTCTCGCCACGAAGTTCAACGCCGCGGTCTACGTCATCTACCCGCGCTACCTCGGCTTCTGGCGCGTCGAGCTGCACGTCGAGCGCATCGCGCATGAAGGCACGCCGGAGGGCGTGACGATCGCGCTCAACCGCTGGCTCGAGGACAAACTCCGCGCGGACGACAACCAATGCACCTCGTGGCTCTGGGGTCACCAACGCTGGAAAAACCAGGACGCGCCGCACGCGCGCTTCCGCCTCGCGCAGAAGCGTAACTTCCTCGCCGACGAACTCCGCCTGCGCGGCCTCGCCGCCCTGCCCCGCCGCACGCGCCTGTGGGTGCGTCTGCCCAACTGGCTCGGCGACGTCGTCATGGCGCTGCCGCTGCTCCGCGCGATCCGCGCCGCGCGGCCGGACGCCGAGATCACATTCATCGCCAAAGCGGCCTACCTGCCCCTCCTCGAAAAACTCTCCCTCGCCGACCGTCATCGCGCGCTTCCAAAGACCGGCGGCCTCGCCTACTTCGCGGAGTTCCGCCGCGCCCGCGAGGAATTTCCCGACTGCTACCTGCTCTTCACGAACTCCCAGCGCGGCGACCTCGAGGCGTGGTGCACCGGCGCGCGCCAGCGCTTCGGCCTCGTGCGGCGCGGCCACCCGCGTCCGCTGCTCACGCACCGTTTCGAGCTACCCGCCGACTACGACGAAGCGCAGAACCACCAGCTCGCGCTCTGGACGGATTTCCTCCGGCGCTTCGGCCTCGAGCAGCCCGCGGACTTATCGCCGCTGCAGCTCTCAGCTCTCAGCCCTCAGCTCTCAGCTTCTTCACCCATTGGTCTGATTTGCGGTTCGGAAAACACGCCCGAGAAGCGCTGGCCCGTGGAGCATTGGCGCGCGCTGATCGCTGCGTTGCCCGAGCGAAAATTCGCGCTCTTCGGCACGCCGAACGACCGCGCCATCACCGACGCCGTCGCCGCCGGCTTCGGCGAGCGCGTGGAAAATCTCGCCGGCAAGACGGGCCTCGTGGAGTTCGCCGGACGCCTCCAATCCTGCGCGCTCCTCGTCGCCAACGACACCGGCGGCATGCACCTCGCCAATGCGCTCGGCGTGCCGGTCATCGGTCTCTTCGGCCCGACGAATCCCGTGCGCACCGGCCCCGTGTTCGACGCGCCCCGCACGCTGCTCCAACCGCCCGGCTGCCCGCCGACCGGCGGCGGTTCGCTCGCCGACCTCACGCCGGAGACGGTCGTCGCTGCCGTCCGCGATCAACTCTCAGCTCTGGACTCTGGACTCTAAGCTCTCGGCTTCCTCGCCTTGCCTCTACTCGACGTCACCGATCTCCGCACTCATTTCCACACGCGCAGCGGAGTCTACCGCGCCGTGGACGGCGTGAGCTTCGCCATCGAGCGCGGCGAGACGCTCGGCATCGTCGGCGAATCCGGCTCGGGCAAATCCGTCACCTGCTACTCGCTCATGGGCCTCGTCCCGCAGCCGCCCGGACGCATCGCCGGCGGCCGCGCGCTGTTCGACGGCATCGACCTGCTGCATTGCACGCCCGCCGAAGCGCGCGCCATCCGCGGGAAGCGCATCGCGATGATCTTCCAGGACCCGATGACCTCGCTGAATCCCTACCTGCGGATCGGCGAACAGATCATCGAGCCGCTGCTCATTCACGAAAAAATCAGCCGCGCCGACGCGCTCGCCCGCGCCCGCGCGATGCTCGACGAAGTCGGCATCAACGAGCCCGACCGCCGCCTCCAGCAATACCCGCACGAATTCTCCGGCGGCATGCGCCAGCGCGTGATGATCGCGATGGCGTTGATCACGAACCCCGAGCTGCTCATCGCCGACGAGCCCACCACCGCGCTCGACGTGACGGTGCAGGCGCAGATTCTCGAGCTGATCAAAAAGCTCCAGCGCCAGCACGGCATGGCGGTGATTTTCATCACGCACGACCTCGCGGTCGTCTCCGGCCTCTGCGACCGCGTGCAAGTGATGTATGCCGGCCGCATCGTCGAGCGCGCGCCGACCCGCACGCTCTTCACCGCGCCGAGTCATCCCTACACGCAGGCGCTGCAACGCTCGATCCCCGCGCTCCAGCCAAAGGGCGAGGCGCTCTACACGATTCCCGGCCTGCCGCCCGATCTCTCGAAACCGCTCGCCGGTTGCCCGTTCGCCCCGCGCTGCCCGCACGCGGTCGATTATTGCCACCGCGAACCGGTCACGTTGCTACCCGTGCGCGCCGAACAGGAAAGCGCCTGCCTGCGCGTGCAGCGCGGGGAACTCCAGCCATGAGCGAAGCTCTCCTCGAACTCCGCGACGTGCGAACCCACTTCCCGGTCGAGTCCGGCTTCCTGCTGCGCAAACAGACCGGCGTCGTGAAAGCCGTGGACGGCGTCTCGCTCGCCATCGCGCGCGGCGAGGTCGTCGGCCTCGTGGGCGAGTCCGGCTGCGGCAAATCCACCCTCGCCCGCACGATCATGCAGCTCGTGCCGACGACCGGCGGCAGCGTGATCCTCGACGGCAAGAACCTGACCACCGCCTCCGCGTCCGAGGTGAAGGCCGCGCGCCGCGGCATGCAGATGGTTTTCCAAGATCCGTTCGCATCGCTCAATCCGCGCATGACGGTGTTCGACGCGCTCGCCGAGCCGCTGCGCGTGCACGCGGTCTGTCCGCCCGCCGAGATTCCCGCGCGCGTCGGGCGGTTGATGGAGCTCGTTGGACTCGCTGCCCGCTACGCGCGGAAATACCCGCATGAGTTCTCCGGCGGACAGCGCCAGCGCATCGCCATCGCGCGCGCACTCGCCCTCGAGCCCCAGCTCATTATCGCCGACGAGCCGGTCTCGGCGCTCGATGTTTCGATCCAAGCGCAGATTCTCAATCTCCTCGCCGCGCTCGTGCGGCAGATGAACCTCACGCTGCTGTTCATCGCGCACGATCTCTCCGTGGTGAAACACATCAGCGACCGCGTCGCGGTGATGTATCTCGGCAAGATCGTCGAGCTCGGGCCCGCCGCCGCGGTCATCGACCACCCGCGGCATCCCTACACGCGCGCCCTGATCAGCGCGATTCCCACCGTGCGCCCCGAGGACGGGCGCGAGCGCATCGTGCTCGCCGGCGATCCGCCCTCGCCGATGAATCCGCCCCGCGGCTGCACGTTTCATCCGCGCTGTCCCTATGTCCGCGAGCAATGCCTCGCCACTCTGCCGCCGCTCCGTCCGGCCGACCCGGGTCATACAGCCGCCTGCGTGCGCCTCGATGAAATCGGCTGAGGCGGCCCGGCGTCTTTCCCTCCGATGCACACCTCCCGCTCGCTGTCCCGTTGGATGAGACTCGCCACGCTCGCCCTCGCGCTTGTCGGCGCGTCGGTGCTGCGCGCCGAAGCCCCGGCCGCCGCGCCGCAGAAGTTCGAACCCGCCATCTTCAAGCGCGCTGCGGCCTGGGTCGGTGAACTCGGCCTGACCGATCCCGCTCAGGCGGAGCGCGTCCGCACCGTCATTGCCACGCACCTCACCGCGGTCCGCGACTGGCACAACGCCCATCCCTACACCACCGTGCCCGAGGGTGTGAACCCCGCAACCGGCAAACCGCTCAGCAAACTCGACCGCGAGATGATCGCCGACGGCGCGATGCCCAAGACCGTCCACGCCGCGCTGATGGCCGGCCTGCGCGCCGACCTGACCGAGGCGCAGGTCGAGGCGATCCTCGACAAATACACGATCGGCAAGGTCGCCTTCACCCTCAAGGGCTACCACGCGATCGTGCCCGACCTCACCGCCGAGGAGGAAAAAGTGATTCTCGGCTTCCTGAAACAGGCGCGCGAAGAGGCCGTCGACTACAAGAGCATGCCGCAGATCTCCGCCATCTTCGAAATCTACAAGACGAAGTCCGAGCAGTATCTGATCTCGCGGGGCCGCGACTGGAAGGCCCTGTTCCGCGCCTACGTTCAGAAGGTCCAGGCGGAAAAAGCCGCGAAGCAGGCCGCGCCGCCGGCAGCGCCCGCGAAAACCAACTGACAGGCCGTTGTCAGGGGACCCGGCTAAACTCGGCGCCATGAAAACCGATCCCCTTGCCGCCCGTCGGGAATCGCTGCGCGAGCTGCGCACGATTCCGGGCATCGGCCCGAGCCTCGCGCTCGATCTCTACTCCCTCGGCATCCGCCGGGTCGCCGATCTCAAAGCCAAGGACCCCGAGAAGCTCTACCGCCAGCTGGAGCAGCTGACCGCATCGAAGCAGGACCGCTGCGTGCTCTACACCTTCCGCTGCGCGGTCTACTTCGCGAAGACGAAGCGCCCGCGCCCGGAAAAGTTGCTCTGGTGGAATTGGCAGGACGTGTAGAGATTTTATTCGCCCATTTCTCACCGTGTTGCGACAAGTGCGATGTGGATCCAACGAGGCAAATCCGGTTTCTTTATCCACCGCTCATTTGTTTGGGTTATCTGCTATGGCTTTTGCTTTCGAATGCCCGGACTGCCGAGGTCTTTTCCCAAG